>CAYPPO010000016.1:0-36525 GCA_964412625.1 uncultured Candidatus Poseidoniales archaeon | reverse complement strand
CCAAGCGGCCCTCCATCAAAATCACCATCCGAACCACTTAGTGTGTCATCACCTATTTCAGATGAAAAACCTGAGGACTTACCATCATCAGAAACTGTTGATGAAACAAATCAAGACAAAACTGCTGACGAGGTTGAAAATGACGGCCCTGACTCCGAAGACACTGAGGAAAGTCCAGATAAAGAAGGTGTAACTGAAGAGGAGGCGGGAGATGAAAAAGCAGAAACTACCGCAACAGAAACCGAGAAAGATGTCGCTGTTGTGGATGAAAGTTCTAATGAGATTCTAGAGCCGCCCTTGATTGAGAAGGATGTCGAAACAACTACTGATGTTAGTGTAGAGATGGGCGACATCGTTTCTAAGGAAGCTGAAATCGCTCGATTATCTGCCGAGGTTGAGCGGCTAAGACATTCAATGACTGGAGCTGTAGACATCATTGAAGAACTGGAAAATCCACCAATGCCGCCCATAGTTGAGGATGATGTTGTTATCGGTGCGCATATTGTTGCCGATATCGCGAGGATGGCAAGGCAACTAGACAGGGATGAGTTGGTACGCGCCTCAATGGGAGCCATTGCTATGCTCCACCCTGACAGGTTAGATATCGTGATTTCAACCAAACAAAAGACCCTGCTTCCGAGGATGAATGAAAAAGACATTTGCGCTGGAAAATTAAATTCCGACCCGCCGCGTGGAGCGCCGACCGACTGGCGCGTGTTGGAGGTTTTACTTGCCTCGACAAGTATCGTAACTGGTGGTCCAGCAGCAGTTTTGCACTGTCATGGACCATACTCAACTGCCGTAAGTTGTGAAAAAGATCTTGTTTTAATGCAACCTATTGATGCAATAGGAAAGGAACACATTGGTAAAGTAATAATTGTTGATCCAGATGAGGAGAACCCTCGCGAATATCTACGTCAAGTTGCAGAAGCACTTAACCAAGGCGGTATGCGTTGTGTTGTTATAAGAGGTAATGGCGCTTACGCGGTAGGTGCCGATTTGGATCAGGCTTGGGCCAATGCTGCTATGCTTGAACATAGTATGAAGATAATTATGCTGGCTAGGCAAGCCAATTTAAAAATTTGATTTGCCAGGCGAAGAATCCTCTAAAGACAACCGTTGAAACGTCGCTTTCCGCCGATAAATGGTAGCCTTAGCTAACCTATTATCAAAAGAAAATTTGGACATTTGAATCGTGTACCCGCGTTTGGTAAATCTTCAAATCTTTCTGCTTTGACATTTTTCCAACTAGTTCACCATAAGGTGGAAACAGAGGAAATGGAGACCATTCCACTAATTCACCATCATCAATTCTATGGGTTGTTTGATGTAGGGGGCATCTGATACAATCATCTTTGATTTTACCGCCCCAAGCCAATGGCCAGCGCATATGTCTGCACAATGCCTCTGTAGCAAAGTATAGGTTGTCTCGCATCCCAATAAGAATCATCTTCTTGTCGACAGTGATCATTTTTTTCTTACCGTCTCTAAGTTTCTTAACCGATATTGCATCTCGCCATTTTCCTTCACTAGTTTCTAACATTTGCCATACCTCCGTCGAGATTCAGAATTTGACCTGTAAAGTTGTCCGGCGCACCGGTTAGTAGCCAGTTTATTGCCGTAGCAACCTCACCTGGTTCGTTTATGCGGTTCATTGGTATCTTCGAGACTGCGGCTTCCCGCATCGCGTCAGATTTCAGTATCGTTGCGCCGAGTCTAGTCTCAGTTAATCCAGGAGCCACAGCATTGACTCTTATTTTACGTTGGGCATATGTTGCTGCAGCCGCCCTGACCATCGCTTCAATGCCACCTTTTGCTGCTGCAATTGCCTCGTGATTTACCAAACCTAGGCTACCTGCGACACTTGAGGTAAATACTAGTCGGCCGCCTCCTGTGCGTAACATGGACTTACAAATTAATGACAAGGACAGAAATGCACTGGTTAGATTGGTTCGGATAACTGATTCAAAATCCTCTAGCTTCAATGCATGTGGAGGTTTCAACAATATCGAACCTATCAAGTGCGCTGCTCCAGTAATTCCTCCATCACCACGTTGTTTAGCAACATCGATTGCAGCAAGGACATCTGATTCGACTAAACCGTCGCCAACCACTACACTAACACCTGAATCCTGCAAAGAGGATACCCTTGATTCATCGCGAGCTAGGACGGTTACGTGATGGCCGGCCTCACATAATTGTTCGACTAGATGCAAAGCTATGTCGCTGCTACCGCCAATAATCAAATATGACTCTGCCATGAGTTTAAGTGGTCAAGTTGACTTTTATATCCGTGTTTTAGTCTAATTCTTCGCCTCTCGATTTGCGCGACAAATCTCTACAAAGTTTTCGAACATCTCTTTTCCAAACTCAGAATCATTAACTTCTGGATGAAATTGTAGTCCAAAACGGTTACCTCGTTCATTTTCCATCCCTTGAACAAGGCAAGATGAACTACTTGCCGTAATAAAAAATCCTTCGGGTACAATATGGACTTCATCATTATGTGATTCCCATACTGTTTGTGTCGGAGCGGTCCCCTTGAAGATTTTACCTCCACCATTCTGTAACTCAATTTCCATAGCCCCAAACTCCGGGATAGGTGACTCTCTTGCATCTCCACCATAATACCGGGCCATAAATTGGTGTCCAGCGCAAATCCCTAAAACTGGGATATCAAGAGCTAGATAAGCCCCACAATTTCCTAACTCTCCAGTCAGACCAACCCTCGCTGCACCACCTGAGAGAATGATTCCGTCAAGCTCGCGCAAGTCCTCAACAGGGGTTGTGTTTTCGATAATTTGGGTATCAACTTTCAGATAACGTAACATCCGCCATTCTCTGTGCGTCCATTGCCCGCCATTATCGACGACATCAATCACTAGTGGTTTGTCTGTCATAACCAAGCCTCATTCTGTTCGGGAACGACGAGCATGTTTGAAGGATTGAACACAAAGGTACGTGTAAACCAACCCCGTGATAAACAGCATCAACATAGAAGTTTTTGCGTAATTGGTGACATCATCTTTCGACATGACCCTGAAAAATTGCGTCCCTCCTAGAGCACAGAGTGCACCGATAACAACCGCAACGTGTATCCATAATTTCTTTTTCTCTGGTTGCATCTTAGCCATTATTCCCGAGACTGCCATCGGTATACCGACAATGGTTGGGATGTAGGAAGTAATAGAGGCGGTATCTGACAAAAATGACACCGTAATGCCCCAAACAATCAACAGCATACCATAGCCTATCGTCAGATTGGGCATCGTGACCCCCATTGGTTTATACTCGTCTGCCATAGTTAATGCTCTAACTGAATA
Organism: uncultured Candidatus Poseidoniales archaeon; assembly: GCA_964412625.1. Lineage (GTDB taxonomy): Archaea > Thermoplasmatota > Poseidoniia > Poseidoniales > Poseidoniaceae > MGIIa-L1. The sequence continues at coordinate 33,202 of CAYPPO010000016.1, read as the reverse complement.
TCTAAAATTGCTTTGAGAGATATTGATGAATGATTGACTGTTGGATTAGTGTGGTCGCCTATGGACATCTCGAACATTCCGAAGGGTTGGCCAGGGAATATTTGGCTCGAAGGTAAGACAATCGTTCATCTTCAAACTGGCCAAGAAAAACCGTCTCACATGCCAAGAGGGCCGGCTAAAAAGACCGGTGGAGGTTTTCTAAACCCAGCAATGGCGCCGTCAAGAACTAGGTCTGTGCTCCTATTGAAGGATGCCTTAGAGCATAACTGGTTAGCACCTGAAGGGAAACCAATAAGAGCATTTGATGCAATGTGTTCAACCGGGGTTAGAATTAGGAGGTGGCGCAATGAGATACCTACTGATTTACAAGGCAGATTACGGATTACTGGCAACGATCTGAATGATTTTGCTCTGTCTTGGGCTAAACATTCGCATAACCAAAACTTGCCAAGATACACGGAAAATATTGAGATGAATTTTGATCGCTATGGTTCAATGAGTCAAAGAGAAGCAATAAACGGTATTTTTTTCCAACAAATGGATGCTAAGTTGGCGATGGCAGATGCGTCATATCAATGGATAGATATTGACCCATTTGGCTCTCCTGTACCATTTATCGATTCTGCTATTCAGAGCCTCGCACGAACCGGGGTGCTGGAGGTGACTGCAACTGATACTGCTGCATTAACTGGTTCATCACTTAGTTCTCAGAAGCGAAGATATGATTCTCAGGGTATTGTTGATGATTATGCTCATGATGATGCTGTGAGAGTATTGCTTGGTCTGATTGCTAAAATTGCGGCAATGCATGACAGAGTAATCAAACCCATATTATCATTATTTGATGGACATCATGTTAGAGTAAGTGTTCTAGTAAAGACATCAAAAGAAGAGGCATCAAACTTCCAAGATAATATTGGATATCGACTAAGGTGCGACGATTTGCCATACCGCTTTATCAAATATCCTAGTTCAAAAGACATCACAAACTCTAGCGGACCATTATGGATTGGCCCCCTGATGGATCGTGAGATTGCTGGTAGGATTACTGAAGAGAATGCTGTAACAACCTGTCTGCCGGGCAAAGACGAATTGCAAGCATTAGTTTCACACGGCCTAGAATGGGATGAAAAAGATACTGAATATGCAACTAGGGAAATGGTGAGAAGTGTCAAGCATATCGCTGCGGCTGCAGACCTATTGAGTCGTGAACACTTACTATTGAGTTTGAATGCTATGCCAAGACTTGCAGGAACCAAAGGCGCGCCAAAAATGGAGGACGTGATCAATGACCTGATTACTTTGGGGCACTGTGCAGCAAGATACCCTGATATGGAGCCTATGTTTGCAACTGACGCAGATTTTCAAACCGTGTTAGACGTAGTGAGAAAATATCATTCTTGATTAACCAAAAGATGGGTCAATAAACTCATCTTTCTCTTCAGGAGCAGGTAACATGGTCATTGATTTCTCGAACACTTCTTTTACGCTATTTTCGATTTCTCGGGCATTCTCAAGCAACTCAGTCAAGGGTATTTCAAGCCCGGTTAAATCACAAACGGCTTCGATAGCCAGTGCTGCCGCTCTTGCATCCGGATACATCGGGCTCGCTTCAGCTAAAAGCGCAGTAACATCGATACCAAGCCTGTCGCCTTCACCTAATAAAAAGCCGGTAATGCCAGCCACTATACCCTGTTGGATTGGTTCAATACCTGCATTCCTAAGGTCAGCTCGTGCCTGTTCAGATGACCCAACTCCATACAACTCGCCTTGATTGAGTTGTTTCTCTGGGGCGATGATTCCGTCGATGATTATTAACTTATCAAAGCCGCCTTTGGTGTACCACTCCAAGACTGTTGATGCGAACATAATGTCCTGCTTATCTTGGAATTTTATCTCTGAAGTAAATACGCCGATTCCGGGCCCTTGGTATACACGAACGGGGTGTTTAGGAATCTCATCTTGAATTAGAGCAACTGCTGGGAAATCGGCATTAAGAACCGTCCCTAGTTGATTTAATCTGAGGGTTCTGATGATGTGTGATGCGGCTATTACTCCTACCATGCCGGCAGTTGTAAAGCCAGCAATTGCGACGCCGCCGGTTGTTGGGTCGGCGCCGCTCTTGAGAACTAACGCGTAGCCTTTGAACTCATGCTCAGACATATCTACCAATACCCGCCTCTAGGATTTCCTTTGAAAAGCCTACTATCAAAATTAGTTCAAAAATCTTTGTTCCCATGGTAATTGTAAACAGTTATCAATATGTCTCCCTTGGGTAATAGTGAGTAACATGTCGGATTTAAATAAAATCTCAATTCAAGTCGGTGAGTTTGAATTCGAAAGTGAAGGTTCGCAAATTGAAGTTGATGAAAAATTTGCTCGATTTAAAGAAGAAGGTTTCTGGAATATTATCACTGAAAGATTGGAAGAAGCCAAAGACATAACAATCGATGCCTCGAATTCAACTTCGAGAGAACAATCTATTTCCGAAAGAGGTATGAAATTTAGAACGCTGGTCGAGAATTGTAGCCTAGAAGGGAAGCCTGAACAAGTATTGGGAGCATTACACTTTCTGAGGGATGTTGAGGGCTTGGAAGACTGTCCACCGCGAGTCATTAATGCGCTATTCGAACAAGCTGATATCGAGCCGGCTGGAAACCTATCTTTGTACATAAATCGCTTACGTGAAAAAGAATTCCTAACAATTCCAAAAAGACATGGTGATAAAAACCGATTTGTCGAACTAACTGAGGCAGGGCGCAAGCATCTCGAAAATAAAGCAAAAAAATGAGGGTCATTAATGGTAATGTCGGGCAATCCAGATGACCCTCGTGACAATGTGGGTGAACAAGCAGTAGTACTAGACTGGTCTTACCAAAACAAGACTGAGGCACTCTTGCGGAAGGGGCGCCACTCCGGTTCAAATTTCAAACGAGCGATACTAGATCGGGCGGATTTGACAGAAGGAGACTTTTCGAATTGTAATTTTCACCGAGCATCTATGGTTGAAGCTGATTTAATGAAATCCGCATTCGATAATGCTGATTTTAGGGGTGCAGATTTGAGGAAGGCAAGGTTGAATTTGTCAAATTTCAACAATTGTCAATTTGCTGGTGCAGATTTGAGAGGTATTCGCGGAAAATACGCCATTTGGCGCGGTAGTGATTGGTGGAATGCAACCATTGATGAAAGTCTAGAAAAGGCACTCAAAAAGAAATGGCCTAAACCCGCAGATAGTTGAAGTGTTATTCACTCTCTGTACCGCTGTCACTCTTAGAATGATTATCAAGAGCCGCACGCGCTCGTGCGTTAATCAGTGGTAAAGCGGAGAATGCCCCACACAAAAACATGCATGTTCCGCAAAGATAGGTAAAAATCTCGTAAGTCAGTAATAGTGCCCCCCCTAGATTTTCATCCGACGCCACGCGAATCAAATGGCTACCGTAAAGGCCCGAAATGAATCCAATACCCGCACCCAATGTAGCCGTTTTTGGTCCCGAGCTATTTAATCTGAAAAGATTAATTGAGCCAAATGTAACTAGAATACCAGAGATAAATAACCCGACAGCTCTAATTTGGTAACCTCCTGAATCCCTTGCATCATCATGAAACTGCTGGTATTCCTCAGGGGTTATTGGCGTATCAGATTGGCTGTTCGGCGTTTCAAGAAGCCTCTCGACCTCACTATCAGGTATGTCCTCTAAACCGTGTGTTGTGTAGTCTGTATAGGCTTGAAAAAGAATCATTAGACCACCAAAGAAAATCAATATCGCGATGGTTTTTGGACCTCTGCGGTCTGGTTTTATCGGTATTTCTCCCCATACATCGGCAGGAACGGAGGCTTCTTCTTCATCCATGATGATTGAAAAATCAAATTTTTTCTCGCTCATGTTATCGCCTCATTGCTGATGTTTCGCTAAACCCTCTGAGAGCCAGTGGGGTATCTCGGTTGATTCTAAACTGTCCATGTTAACACAAACAGTCACTTGCTTAGATGTCCACAAATGGGTTTGATCTTGGTTGTAGAAATCGTATTGCCAAGTGCAAGATTTTGTGCCAAGTTTGGCTATCGCAATCTTTGCTGTAACGGTATCTCCATGGCGTAGCGGGTGAATGAAGTTGGTCTCGATATTTACCACTGGGAAACCTAACCTGTGTTCATCGATAATTTGTGGATAAGAGATGTTACACATTAACTCCCATGCCTCCTCAAAAAATCGGTGGGCTAAGTCGTATATTCTAGGATAATAAGCGATGTTAGCATTGTCGATCATTGGATAGTCAACTCGTCTATCAAGAGTTACGGCCATGATTTGTCCACTAACAGTATGATGATGAATCCTTGTATGAACTAATTACTCAACCCGTTGCGCTTATATCCACATTTCAGGTCGGTTAACCAAGGCCCCATAGTGTAGCTTGGATATCACACTGGTTTGCGGAACCAGTAACCCGTGTTCGAATCGCGGCGGGGCCGCCAAATAGTTTAGTTACAATTTCCAAGATTTTATTTCCCAACCATTCTCAATTGCCATTTTCTTCATAGCATTGCCTGGATTAACAGCTACTGGATTGCCGGTAATTTGCATAAACCATGTATCTGCCATGGTATTACCATATCCATAGCACTTGGACAAATCGTGACCGTTGTCCATGGCGTCCTGCTTTACCACCGGTACTTTCCCTTTGCGTCGCGGTACACTCCAGCCACTCTCCGAGCCGGATAAGATTCCAGTTCGAGTCTCGGGTCCACAGCCATATACGGCATCCATTCCGAGTACCTTGGCCATCGCTTCAGCCATTGGGGCGATGGTGGCGGTGACCAATACTAGGCGGTGACCTTGCCCTCGGTGCCATTCAAGACACTGTTTTGCTGCGATTGGAATTTTATTAGCCAAATTTTCTTCGGCTATGCGTCCGGAGTAGTTTTCCAAAACTGCCCAAGAAGCGAGAGCAAAATGGCCTCGATTTCTCGCTGCATCGTAGAATGACCGGCCCCGCAGGAGATTGCCCAGCAAACCAATGGTCCACATTACCGTACCAATTGGAATTCTCCACGGGCGACGCTTAGCCAATTCTGCAGTAAGTGTTTTTTCACTTGATGAATCGAGTAATGTCCCGTCCAAGTCAAAGTATGCTGCGACTTTATCACCCATCGGAGGTGCGTCAAAATAATCATACATGAGTGAAACGGCGAATTTTCAATTTATTGGCCCTTTTCGCGAAGTTTACTTCTATCGCCGTAAACTCTCCTCCCAGCCCTGTGGTCTTGCCACCAAGTCAGTTTCTCTGCAAGGTTACGAGAGATAAAAAAGCCAACCTTCCGTGGAGTAAGGCCATGATTACGCATTGAGCGGTCATGAGACAAGTTAGCAACTATCGATTGGGCTGAGCAGCCGTGATTAGCCATTACAAATCGCGTGATTTCATATTTTAATCGTTCAAATCTTGCTTTCTTCTGGGCACCTATCCTGCCATTATTGTGTTTCATGAACAACTTAAACTAAGTTAACCCATATCAAAGAAATGGTGGTTATCCCAACCTGAAATGATTATGAAAAATCTACTGATTGTGTCGTTTTCCAATTAGCAGTAGCCAATTTTTTCGCCTTTCCATCGGCAATAATCGGATTGATGATGGCTAGTTGGCCATGCATTCCATGAACTTGGAATTTAACGCGTAATTCTGCGACTCTGTCTCGTTGTAAAACTTCCAATTCCTCATCCGATAGTTCGACTGATGCAAGCTGACTGCCACTTATCAAGTCAGAAATTATAAACTCACTACCAGAACACGAAAGAGTTGGTCTGAAATCCCAATCATCTGGATGATTCATCCATACTGATACATCGACTGAAAGATTATCGCGGATATTGACTCTGCTGATTTCGACAGTATCAACCATGGCGTTCACCCTTCCGACACATTAGACGTAGATTATTGTTTCACACACCAATGACCTTACATTGCAATCTCTGTAAGAACCGGAACCTGTAGTTCGATGATTACTTCCAGTGTCCAATCGTTGCCTGGGTCAGGGTCTGGTAGACCCTCAAACAATGGGTCGGGATCGGCCTGTTGGGCTAGGACTGTCCAAGTCCACTCGCCTTGGCCATTGCGATAACCAGGCTTGGCGAGTAATTGTTGAAGTACATCCTCAGCAAAATCTGCGGTATAGGTGCCATCTTCACCCTGCGGATTTATTGCAAATCTCTCCATTTCGGCTTTTGTTGTCTCATTGGCTGTAATATTGCCACCCTCCGTTTTAACCGACTTTCTGTAACCGTCATCAGGTATTTCTAATTGCAGCGTAAAGTTATCTTGCGGGCCTAATTCCTGTTCTAATTCCAAAACTGCCGTGAAAGAAATTAATCTACCCTCTAACCCAGGATTAATGCTTTCTTCCCATGACGTGCCCTGTTCTAGGTAACCGTCCCATGATAGTTTTATTTGTTGAGATACCCATTCAACTTCAAATGTCCGAGTTGAAATTTCTAATTCAAAAGAGGTATATTTCATGGCACCGTCACCGTCAGAAATTATCAGACTACCCCGCTTAGTCCCCGACTTATTTGTGGGCAGTAGCACAGATGGGGTTATCGCGTCTACGTCATTTCGCTTGTCACCATCATTGTTTGAATCTTCTGACCAGTCTAAGTCCCAAGAAAATTGTAAATCCTTACCTTCTGGATCATAACTCTCTGATGCATCGAGTAATGCCGATTCTCCCGCTTTAACGCTTTCCGGTGTCGTCAAATTGAGGACGGGGGCGCCGTTAACCACGATATTTGCTGTGATTTTATCTTCGCCACCACCGCTGTTTTTGACGGTTAACTTAACCGTGTAAACACCAAATTTCTCATAGGTGTGCGAAGTAAAACCAATCACTGTGCTGGCACTCTTACCATCTCCGAAATCCCACTCGAAGTCGGTGATAACGCCCTCGATCGCTTCAGAATCACGGGCGTCAAGAGTTATTGTCTCGCCTTCTTGAATGTATAGCGGGTAAGCCTGTAATACTGCTCGTGGATTCACAGTTGAATCAAATGCAACACAACCCGACAGCAATACTGACATAACCATCAGCGATGACAGAAACGCCGATTTCAAGCCGTTGCTGCCTCTCATGCCTCTGGAGAAATGCTTCTTCCTTCTAATAGTATGCATTACACCCTAAAGAATTGCGTCAAATGAGGACCGTTTTACAATAGCGGCTAGAAGGTTATTTCCTCCGGGACGTCGCCAATAATCTCCGCACCCTCAAGATGTTCTTCAATATCTTCAAGAGAATCATGATTTACCACATTGACATCGTTGTAACTAGACATTGATGCCTCTTCCTCGACTAACTGCTCCGCTTCAATATCACCCGCATCATATTCGGAAATTAATATTGGCTCGAGGTCCGCTTGTGTGTCTTCTTCATCGTTGATTAACTCGTCAATTAACCCATCGCTAATCTCCTGTGACATTGCTAAAAATTGCGTTTCATCATCGATTAATTGCTCTTCTTCCTCTGGCGGCGCTTGGTCTGCATCCGCAGTTTTATTGAACAGGTTTCGCAACCTGTCTTTAATCCCCATGTTCGTAGCTAAAGTCTCTAATGATTGAAAATTTACCCCTAACTGCTCATCGTGATGTTCAATAGGTAGAATTAGTTGCTATGATTCATGGGTAATGAATTCCTTGCTGGCGAATCGGTATTAGCCTTTGACCTTGAGACCACGGGAATTTCTACCACTAATGACCGGGTAGTGCAAATCGCGCTTGTTGGATCTGATGCAGCCGGCAATGCTGTGCATTATGAGACCTTGATCAATCCCAGAAGGCCGATTCCTTCTGGCGCAAGTGAAGTTCATGGCATCTTTGACGCTGATGTGAAAGGCCTTGGTGACTTCTCAACACATGCCGAAGAAATTCATAATTTAATTGAAAATTCAGTAATTGTAGGCCATAATGTTAGGAGATTTGACATGCCATTGTTAGAAAATGAATTCCGTAGAATTGGTCGATTACCTCCTAAGCCAAAAGCAATGATGGATACTCTCGAAATTGTACGTAGAGTGAAAGTTAGCAGGCCGCACAATTTGGGAAGTTTGTGTCAGAGGCACGGAATCTCTCTAGATAATGCTCATACTGCTGCTGCAGATGCTGCAGCGTCTCTGCTATTGTTTTGGCGGCTTACGCTTGACCATGCTTTGATGTTTAGAAATTCATTAGAGGAAATTGAACGTTGGCTAATTCACGGTAAATCAACTAATGACGATTCTAATCTAGGAAGAGGATTAAATGATTTAGAAATGCTTGATCCATTGGGGAAAATTCGTATCGATGATGGACATTATATCATCGCATTCGGCAGACATCGAGGGCGCCATGTAGCAGAAATAGCGCAAATCGACCCCTCTTACATCAATTGGTTATTGTCGCCCTCCGGAATTGAGGATGAAAATTCGCGTAATGCAATTCGAGAATCTTTGTCATGATTCTTGCCTAGTATACTCTACGCCATCTGGAATCGGTGACCAGGATAACACATCGCACCAATGCCCGATACGCCATGAATTACGATTAGTCATTGCTGAGCCTATGTATATCGGACCTCTGTGGCCTGTCTCCAACAACTCCTCCAGAGCTTCTTTGCCGCGATTGTCAAACATTGCGCCGGTTCTAACTCCAGTGGGCATTACATTTCCTTCACTATCTCTAGGTTCACACAGTTCTACTACTGCTGAACCGCTGGACTGATCATAGTTATGCAATAGGATTACTGCATCCGAAAAATCTCCCTTATGCAACGTATTGTTTTGATGACGCCACTGCCACCAATGCGGACACCATGCTTTCCAATCACAAAAACCACCGCAGCTTTGATCGCCAATAGTTGGTTCTAACGGAACCTTACCCGGCACTGTTGCTTCCCAGGCATCATAGGCATCCTCAAGCACGTTTTCTCCGATTGCCGCCCACTTCGATGAATCTGCTGTGTACCAGCCTTCAGTCCTTATCGGCGGAGCCACGGGATTATTTGCACTCAGTATATCGCGGTATAAACGAAGTTGGCGATTGACCTCGGTCTTCAATTCATCCTTTGGCGCCTTGCCCGTCTTCAAATCGGCTACTAACCAACCGACCATCTTACCACTTGAATCTACATCAGCCATCAATAAATCTAGCCTGCCCATCAGTTTACCATCCTTAGTTTTCAACTCCCCTTCAACGGCAATCGCTAACGACTGAATTTTACGCCAAAGGGCGCCGGTAATTTTGTTATGGTCTAAACCGATTATTCCAACATGGTCAAGCAGCATCCTAATTGCACCTTTTTGATGTTTGATTGCCTCCTTCCATTTGTCTTCCTTCCATTGAGGCCTTCGAGGTGTTGCATGGAAAATCGCCTTTTCCTCTTCCCAGCGGACCTTAAGCAACCTCTCGCCTTCATCTGGCAACCAACCATCTTGAGAATTGCCAATATGAGAATAATCTTCCTGAAGTAGATCCTCGACAGATGCGTGGACTGCGGTACCTAAAGATGCTGCCATGCCTGCTTTTCTTGGAAGTTTTTGGCGACTCAACCAGTACATTCTTGGGCAGGTTTCGAAACGATTCCATGACGATGGAGATATCATGTGGCTCACTTGTTCGTGCCCATCGCCATCTGCCATATATTGCCCTATACCATAAACATCATCAAACCACCGACATAACAAGCGATGCGAGAGTTCATACATCAAAAGTCGATAGGTGTTTGTATGGAAGGGCCTAGAGTCAAGATTAATGCGGAAGTGTCGACTGAAAATGCGCTTGTTGTGGCCTGCTTTCCAAGTGTTGGTATGGTTTCGAGTGTCGTTGCGCATTTCTTAATCGACCATCTAGAATTGGAGTTTATTGGCGGCGTCATCGATCCACGTTTACCTGCTCTTACATTAGTCGATAAAGGCGTCCCTTTACCGCCAATCAGAGCCTATGCTGGCAAACCAAAGTGTACGATTGAAGGCTGCGATCAAGTAATTTTACTGATGAGTGAATTAGTAGTTCCTGAAGCATTGGCTCACGATATTGTTTGGGCGATGTTTGAATGGTCCAAAGAGCAAAAAATTGTCGCTGGCGTAGTTATTGACGCGTTCGCTAAACACGGAATGAAAGGTAACTTGAACGGCAATGAGCCAGTTGTCGATTATGAGGATACTGAGGGAATAGATGTTGTTGGTATCGGGGCAAATGACAAGAGCCGTAAGCGACTAGAGGAGATGAATGTCCCGTTGCTTCAACAGGGTGTCATCAAAGGAATAAATGCATCAATTCTCGGAGAAGCTAGACGAAGAGGACTCGACATAATGTCGATTATGGTTGAGGCTGATCCACGCTTCCCTGATGCGCGCGCAGCAGCAACGCTGATTGAGAATCTAAACAATTTACTACCGTCAATAAATCTACCTCATGAACCACTCATCGAAGAGGCTGAGTTTTTGGAATCGCAACTACAAGCGATGATGGATGGTGCAAACATTGGTACTGATGCTCAGCCCAGTAATTCAATGCTGTACGGCTGAACGGCCTCTTAAACCTAGCACTGCGAGTACAGTAGTAGCTAACCCAATCACTAAAATAACGCCAGAAGCCCAAGATGGCATCAGTAAAATAGTATCATAAGGCAAATTCAGTATGTCGACTAAAGACTCATTTCTAGTAAATTTACCTCCTGCTGAAGCGGTTAGCAACATGAAACCACTAGCCGCTAGTCCTGTAGATGATTGGGTCACTGAAGAGAGTTTACTCGCCCAAATTTGCTCGCCAATGCTGTACCTTGCATAAATCGCAGCAATTGTAAGCCCGGTTGCAATCATGGACAGAAATATCTTGTTGACTAAAAGCGGAGAGGAAACATCAGAGCCAGGGGATGATGAAATTCCTGACGCGATAGCAAATGGAGTTGCAATAAGCCCAAACCCAAGAGCAAAATGACCAACGATGTCGCAAACTTGTGAGCTTTTTTCAGAGTTCAAGACATTAAAACTTTGTAACGCTTTGACAAAAAAGCATACACCGGCCATAGCAAAAGAGCCAACAACTAGTTCTGTGGTTATAACGTGAAATGTTGCAGATGAAATCATTGCAAGTCCTCCAAGTACTCATTGCCATACCATTTCCATTGTTCCATCGTCCATCCGTCGGGCAATCCACCCTCTGGTAGCGGCGGTCCTTCGCTTACCATTGTTGATTGTTCAACTTGTTCAATAATTCTTGATTGCGCACTAGAGTTGAACTTTTTGTGAAGATTCAATACTAAACCAACAAAGAATAGGCTCAAAGCAAGTGCTTGCAGATATACTTGCGATTGATTTACTTCAAGTGCTGGCTCCTGTGCAGCGATTCTAAACCACGGAGTTACTTGATTTGGCCCATCGCCTATCAAGGTCGCACGCCACTCGATGATTGAGGGTTGTAAAGCTGCTGGCAGTTCAAACTCCCACATATTGTCAGCGGTTTTAGTGGCGCTGATAAAGACGGATTCGCCATCGATAAGACGCCATTGAATGTTCATCTCTTCCACATCTAGCGTAGTAACCGTTACTGTAGTATTAACTCCCAAGTCACGAGCTATTTTTGGCTCATAATCGCTCGCCAATCTTGGAAGATTGTCAGGAACTAGTTGTGGCGTTATCGAAAGAGGTTGACTAATCCCAAAGAACGGTTTATTCTCTCCACCATGATGGATTGAGAGATAAAAATTTGTTGGCGCTACACTATCTGGTTTGAGGGTCCATGAGAGACTGTACTCACTGTTTAGCGACGAGGCTTCTAATTCCACATAATTATTATCGCCGCCGTTCACATCTGAGAGTACTGCCCATCCTGCATCTTCTGGCAAGTCGCTGTGACCTGTAGTATCTGTGATCAAAAATAATCCCAAGGTATCGGATGATGAGAACTGCACTCCGCTAACGGATGCAGTAACAGAAACTGGTAATCCGACATAAGCGGTGCTGTCTAACGTCAGTTCAAGCAGTGCCGGTGAGGTCTGGTTTTGTGATGAGTCCCCGTGACAAGCACCGCCACACTGCATATCGAAATCACCATCGCCAACTCCGCCTGGGTTTGCCCCACTGAGGGAGGAAAAGGAAAGCAGTGCGACTATCGCAAGTAACATGGGAATTCGTTTCACTTCATTTCCTCCTGTCAAGTAAACTAAGTGATATTACGGCAAAGCTAGAGAAAATAAATATCAAACTCAATATAAGTCCTCCAGTTTCTGAGACCTGATTGCTCGTGTCAATTGATAGTGACACCTCGAAATCGGTAATTGTCATCGACCCTTCTCGTAAGTTTTGCTCCTCAACCACTGGGGTTATTGTGTAAGAAGTCGCACCACCAACCAAGGGTTGATCTTCGAATGATTGCTCTGTAGATATGCCAATCTGCTCATTATTACGCAGTACAATGAAATCGACTGGGCCACCTGACCACTGCCACGATAACAGTACTGTAGACTCCTCATTTGAGGCAGTGAGTTCTGTCACTCGGGGCCCTTGTGTGGTTACAATGATGTCGTTCACGGTATCGGTTAATCCAAGGTCGTCCTCAACAGTAAGTGTAACTGTTATTATGCCATAGCCAATTATTTCAGCAATTGTGCCGGACGAGGCCCCCGAATTGCCTTCACTATCTTGCCACTGCCATAGATGATTTTTCACTACCCCATCCAAATCAAATGAGTCACTAGCATCGAGGGTGATTATTTCACCACGCCATAAATTATTTGTTTGAACATTAAAGATTGCTTTAGGTGGAAGATTATCTACCGCAATAGTCCAAGATTCTTGTTGTATTGGCCCATCATTGTCATGGTAGGAGATTAACAAGGTCCAAGTTTGACCAGCACCAAAATATGCTGCTGGTACAAAAGTCGCATTATCCAAACTACCTTCTCTAAACCCATTTCTCTGCCAATGAATTGTACTATTTATCTGGTCATCGTCTAAATCACTAAATTCAGGGACGACCTCCAAACCAAGTAGCTCTGATTGGACAAAAGAAATGTTTGCAGGGAGTTCATTGATACTAATTGTTGGTAGACTGTTTTCTACCGTAAAAGTTGTTTGTTGAGTGTTGGAACTAAATGATTCCCCGTCATATGCTCTGACTGATACCTCCCATATGTCCCCCTTGCTTGTATACTCTGCAGGCAGTGGGTTTACGCCATCAAGTAATGGCTGTTGAAAACCATTCTTTGACCACACTATCAGTGGACTGACTGACTCATCGTTGTCCAAATCACTATATTCGTAGGTTACAGATACTGAATCATCGGTATAAATCTCCGTTGGGGTGATGGTAATTGACTCTGTGACAGGTGGTGAATTGTCAATTGATACTTCAATAATTGACCAGATTGACCAATCCATTCCATCGTTTACGCGTATTTTTGCTTGCCAGGTTTGGCCTTTTTGAGTTGCTGATGAAGGAACCGTAGCCGTATTCTGAGCGAAGAGAACATTGTCTACTCGCCATTCGATTTCGGTATCAGTAATTTGATCATTATCCAAATCTTGCGTTGAATATATCAGCTGCAATTCATCAATTGTAGTTGGTTGGCTTGGGTTGATACTGGGCGAAATAACCTCTGGAGGATTATTTGGTTCAACAACGTCACCAATGGTGATTATCTGTGAAGAACGACTTACTGCATCGTCTCCATCGGAAACCGTAACCTCAACACGCCATTCATCACCCGTGCGGGTTGCAATCGACGGAACGGTTAAATCGTCATTGAATTCTGAAATCAGGGTTTCATCTAGATACCATCTAGTTGTCGTAGTGAGCGATTCCTGATCGTCATCGGACGCCGTGTAACTGACTGTTAAATCATCCACTTCTTCAGGGGATGAAGGGGAAATTGTCGGCATCGAGAGAGTAGGTGGAGAATTCTCGATAATAACGCTATTACTTGTTACCAAAGCTCCGTAATCACTACCATCGTACGGCTTTACCGTAGCATACCATTCCTGGCCCTTTTGCGTTTGGCTGGCAGGAACTGTCAGTCCCGATATAGACCCTTGAGGTAGCGCTTGAGAATCACGATACCAGGTAATCTCGCTACCTGATTCTGCATCGCCATCGGGGTCGTTGTAAGAGTAACTAAGAGCGAGAGAATCCGTGGTTTTGGCATCGGTTGGAGTTAACAAAACATTGGATGCCGATGGTGGGTTATTTGCCGGTATATTTTCTGGGAGTTGAATCGTACTAGTTATCCATCTATCGCCACTAGTTCCGCCATTTCCGTTTGCAGTCATACCTGCCACACTAAAGGTGACCAAGCCCGAACCTGCTGATGGTGAAGTCCATTCAAAACTCCACGAACGGTAATTATTGCCTGTAGCAGTATGAGTTGCGCTGGTGCCTTGATTGTTGACCTTGACCAGCATTGCCCCAAACCCGGTGCTCAATGTGCCTTTGTTAACTTGTAGAGAAAAGCCCCCATCTGAGCCTGAAACTCCACCGTTCACTGATACTGTAAGCTGATACAAGTTATTTGCGTCATAAGATGACGGTAGTCCAGAAATCCCGACGCTTGCTGGGTTGGACCCGGATTGGGAATGGCAGTTACAACCCGAAGCGCGGTTGTAGACACCGCTGCTGTAACCCTGAATTGCGGGTACCAGCAAAAGCAGTGCTACCACCGATAATGCAGTGATGGCTCTGCGCTGACCCATACTCCTACTAATTCCTTCCACTATTGAATATTTTGTGATAAATCCGTAAACAAGCGCGATTAGAAGTCTAGAAGAGATTTTTGCGCTTTATTAGAAGGATGGTCTTCGGTTGATTGCGGAGTTTTGGATGAATGTGGCGGGTTTTCTACTGCTGTTTCTAATAATTCTTCATCCCATACGGTTATCCCCAAATTTTCAGCCTTGGCCAATTTTGAGCCAGCGTTCTCCCCAGCTATCAAGACATCCAATTTGGCTGAAATTGAACTCACAACCTTGCCTCCAAGTGATTTAATCATGAGTTGAATCGCTTTACGAGGTTGGCTAAGAGTTCCTGTTATGCAGAAGGTCATGCCATCAAACTTACCTGTAGAAACTACCTGAGGCTCCTCATCTAGTTGTAGATGACCCGATAATTCAGATATCAACGAACGCCTCAATTCCAATCCATCCCTAACTTGAAGAGCAACTTTTTCGCCAATCCCATCATGTTGGCAAAGACCTCTAATAGCCGCATTTGATTTGTGTGGTTTACCATTTTCGTCAAGTTCTACGCCAAAGTTGTCATCCCCTAACTCGGCATGAGCATCGCTCAGCCAGTCTAACATACCAGTAAGCGTCTTGACGTGACTAGCAAATAGTGATGCTAATTCCGGCCCTATTCCCGGCAGGCCAAGCGCATGGATGAATTTACCAAGCGTCATCTGCTTGGTCCTAACCAATTCGGACAACACATTCTGCGCCGACTTTTCGCCCATCCTTTCAAGACTAGTTAACTGCTCTTGAGTCAATAAATAAAGCCCAGCAATTGAGGAAATTAGCTCAGCATCAAGTAATTGTTCGACCAATTTTTCACCGATTCCGTCCATCTCTAACGCACGACACCAATAGAGTATTGACCGACTGGTTCTCGCTTCGCAAAGCATGTTGTAACATTTTAGGAATGCCCCCTCAGATACTAGTTCATAATCACATGCAGGACAACTACGCGGAATTTCAATCGCTTGTTCGGGCGGCAGCTGGTGGGAAAAATTGGTCCCATCAGCGTGACTCCTACCGGCTAAATCTTCCGGTTTTGCCCTCCCCAGACTTTGTTCGATCTTTGGTATAACATCGCCACGCCGAACAATCAGGATTTTGTCGCCGATTTTAACGCCCAATCTAGCAACCTCACCTGGATTATGCAGTGTGGTATTTTCCACTGTGACGCCCCCGACACTTTGTGGAGCAATTCTAGCAACTGGAGTTACATTGCCGGTTCTACCGGTCTGCCAATCAACGCTGAGTAATACAGAGGTTGCTTCCTCGGGTGGGAACTTCCACGCCAACGCCCAGCGGGGGTGGTGAGCGGTCATACCGAGGTTTTCCCGTTGTTGTAAATCATCTAGTTTGAAGACAATGCCATCAATTTCATATTCGAAATCACTGCGTTTTTTCGACCACTCTTTCGTGTGTTCAATCATTTCAAGATGTGGCGTATCCGATTTGAATACGGTCCATGGCGCTGGCTCGATACCTGCTTTTTGCAGCCATGACAATAACTCACTATCATTAGTTGCTGTAGGCCTCTCATTGACAAATTTAACATCATAAGCACAGAATACCAAATCTGCAGCATCAGCCTTCCCGTCACCATGCTTTTGCCTTAGTGCACCAGAACATAAGTTACGTGGATTGGGTGACACAGTGCGATATTTTTCTTCAAATACCGCCAGTGGCATTACCACCTCTCCTCTAACATGGCAATCAGCAGCAATATTGAGTCTAAGCGGAATGTTAGCTATTAATTTCGCATTCAATGTGACATCTTCGCCTCTTTCGCCACTACCTCTTGTTGCCGCTCGATGAAGATTGCCAGCCACATACTCTAGGGATAGTGCCGACCCATCGAGTTTTGGCTGTGCAAGATACTGGGTGCCGCCAAATGTCGACTGGGTGACAAAGTGAGTAATGTCTTGATCTGTTGTACCTTTGTCTAATGATCTCATAGGAAACATATGTTCTACCTTCACTGTGCCTGGTAGTGGTTCTGGACCGACTTCATGGAGGACAGAATTATCGGGGTCAAGTGATTTTAATTCATCCCACAATCGGTCAAAATCCGCATCTGATATCTCGGGGGCTGAGTGATTATAGTACAACTCGCGATGATAGCGAAGCGCCGCTGAGAGTTCCTCAATTCTACTCTTCTCGGCCATGTTCAACCACTTCAGTCATAGGCTTTGAATATCACGAAAATTGCAGTCCTAGAAGTTGAACATCGGCTAATGGACAACGTGTCATAATCGCTTGCGACATTATCCTAAGGTGAATCTCTGCGACCACTGCAACGGTCGATGAGAACATATGTCCAGCGTGGACATCATTGTCATCGTCAGACCAACAGCAATGAATGTGAGTGAAAGCATTTCCATCTTGTGTTCGAGCAATATTACCCGATAGACTAACTAGTTCTGACGGAGTGTTAAGCTCACGTTTGATGTAAACTCCGTCATTGTTCATGTAACCGTAAACATTGTTGCGAGTTCTTCCTATGCCACTGGTGATGGCTGCGGCATTAAACCCAACCTCATCAGCAAGTTTCTGTAATGATGTATGAATTTCTTCACCTGGATCTATCCTTACCAACAAATCTTCGTCACTTCTAGTCCATTCCATGCTTGTTCCAGTACAATTCGACTATTGGTCATAGCGGTTACTCAGACTCGTTATCTTCCTGATAAAATCGTACAATGGCATGTTTTGCCTGCTCCAAATCATGGTAACTACCACCGAGTGGCAGTGGACCAAATACCCCCCAGCCTTTACGCAGTAACATGATTCTTCGCTTTGGTTGTTTTTTTGCCAATCGTAATTTTGCCCATTCATATCTTTGTCCATCGGCAAATAAGTGAGTAGAAGTAACCGCGTATCGTTTTGGAACCAACAGATAAATGATGTGCAATCCGAGTAAAATATCCCAAACAATAGCATATACTATCGGTGTTTTTGACAGAGAAATCAATGCCCATGGGAGACTCATCATCGCCGCCATGGAGAATAGATTACCCCACTGCCGGATTACTTCATGAGCGCCCTCACTCGCCCATGCAAACCCGCCGCCGGGTAGTTCTCCAAAATTAGGGACATCGCGATTTTGCTTGGTAAGCCAGAAAGCGTCCCAAAGTACTATGCTGGCAAGAATGATAATTACCAGTAGGGCAAATGATTCCGGTGACGGTAAATTAACCACTGACAAGTATATCACTCCTGCAATCCCTGTCTCGTGCGTCGCAAAAATAACACAACTACGAAAATGCCAATCACTATTAGAATTAAAGTTACAGAATCAAATGAATCCTCTGAATCGCTAGTTGAACCCTCTAACGTATCCGGAATTCCATCGCCATCATCATCTTGATCCTCAAATAAATTAGATAGTACTCCATCTGGGCAATTCAGGTTGTCTGGTTGCCTATCGCCATCGCTATCCTGCCACGCACACGGGTCGAGCGGCCATTCATCCCGTGAATCGATGATTCCGTCATTATCATCATCATCATCATAAACATCGGGACCACATGAGCGACTTGCAGCTAAGTCAAACCAGGTTGTATCATCACAGGTAGACAGATAGTCACCATCAGAATCGAGTAATATAACCTCGATTGGGACTATTTCCTCGGCTTGGGCTTGGAAGGAATCGGTTACCACTACCCTCAACAAATAACTACCCGGTAACGCGATAGTGATTGATTTGGTGTAATCACTTGATGAAGCCGAAAGTACCTCACTGCCCGTACTATCAGTAATTGTCCATTGGTAACTCAACTGCGAAGGATTATCATAATCGTCGGTAGCATTAATGCTTGATTCAAATGGTATTGTTTGCATGATAATATCAAATTGGCTCGGTGAGACTGCATTAATCTGAGGTGGTTGGTTATCTCTCAGGGTAAATAATATTGCAGACTCTAGATGTATTATTTCACTGTACGTCAAGGATTGTGTTTCCGGTGGGTGACCAACTGAATTAGCTACTACCTCAAGTGATTGAAGTATAACATTAGTAGATGATTGTTCATAGTTTGTTGCTAACTTTACTGCTAATTTTGCCTCAATATCCTCAACTACAATACTCTGTGAAGTCCCATCAGAGTATAATAACGAAATGTCAAACGTCGTTGGTTTAGTGATGTCTTGATATTTAGCAGTAAACGTAATACTTTGATATAAACTAGCACTAGCACCATCATAAATTGAAATTTCATCACTTAAATCTGAATCAATAAAATCGACATTTACTGCCCCACTTATCTCTATATTACCCGTGATAATTGCCTTATTCAATATCAGAGGATAATCTTCTGCTGATACTGAGTTCGATGCTGAAATAACAGCATCAGTAATTACTAGTGGAGCAGTTGTATCAGGGCCATCAGCATGTAAATCAATGCCGACGGCATAGTTAGAGATGTCAAGACTGTGTATGCTCAAAGAATTCGAATAGCGTCCATGATGACTAATTAGCGCAGTGCCGAAGCCGTTACCAACTAGATTAATGTTTGACAGAGTTCCTGAGGACGAATCGAAATCTATGCCCGGCGCACCTGTTAGATTAATCGAATCAATGTTCAATGCCCGGTTATTTGCACCTGCTATAGCGGGTGAGCCCCCGGTTGTCCCGGTGATGTTTCTAATCAATAGATCCGCATTGATATAAGCTAATTTCATGATATTGCCAGCACCATTGAATTGTATCGCGTTGATATTTTCGATACTCCCGTTGACATTGGAGAGCACAAATCCATCTGAAGAGGCCTCGCCAATAATGATGTCAGCAATGGCTACATGGGCATTTTCTGCCCTTATTGAAGGACCATTACAAGCATAAAATTCCACATCGGAAATGTGTAATGGGATAGTTGATTCTATAACATCAATACAAGCCCCACTAGCATCAATGAGTTGCATATTAGTTAAACTAAAACTCCCGCCAGCTTGCTCGTTTACTTCGATTAGCGCACGGGATGAGGATGACCGAGATATAAGCCCATCATTGACGATAAGTTCTCCGCCGCCATAGGTGATAGTGGGCGAAGCCTCGAGTAATGTCGTTCCATCAAGATGCAGGCTAGCATATTGAGATTGCATGACTATACCTGACCATCTGTCGCCTAATCCGGTTGACGATAGAACTGCTGAATTTGCCTCAAAAGCCCCCAAAATTGTGATGGTCACTCCGTCAGCAATTCTTACCGAAACATCTTCCGTAATGCTGAATGTTTTACCCAACGGGATTGTCATATCTTGCTGTAAGTAATACGGACTCCATCTTGATTCAAGGGTCACATCACTATCTAAAATATCATTTACGTCTAGAGATGAAACAATGAATTGGTGAGTTTTTGATTTTGCCGTGTCCCAAGTTATCAATTCATTGAAATTATCGAGTATTAGTAAGATATTTTCGTTACTACCCGACACGTCACCATTACTATCAACTCGTCGTGCGGTGGAATGAATGATTAATTCACCTGAAGTATCAGTGTAATAATTAGCGCCCTTGAATTGGACAATAGCTCCGCTAACCGGCAATCCCGCATCCAGAACCGTGATAAAAAGTGAGGAAGTTACGGTGAAGGATGAATCGGTTGGAACTGTTAATTGACCATTGGCTTCACCATTTTCGATTGTTAGATGGCACCCCGAACCTAGAGTTAATGGCTGCATGAACAACACATTGCGAATATTAGTTTGCCCGACGCAATTCCATTGAACTGTTGCTTGAATACGAAGATTTTGTGAGGCATCATTTCCAACGATTGTGCTGGAATCATTTACGAAAATCTCATCGGCGGTTAGAGAAGAATTTTGCGCTATTATTTGACCATTATCTCGCAGTACAATCGATTTCCCAGCTGCTAATGATAAATCCAAATCAGTAATTTGCAAAACCGCATTATTTTCGATTACTAAATTACCAGTTAGAGTTTGACTACCGACCAAGGATTGTAAGGTAATTGACTGATCGCCAGAAATAACCCAATCGCCGCTAGGAATTAGCGGAATCTTGACTATTTGTCCCTCTATGCCACCACCAAGCGATTGGCTTATTCCAATACTCAATACTGTTGCGACAACAATTGAGCCTTCAGAGATTAGTGGAAGGAAAACTTCTCCGTTTTCATTACTAATAAACTCAAAAGTATTTACATTAATTATTGCTTCAACAGGATTATCTGACATATCAGTAAATTTCACCTTTGTCATGATGAAATCATAACTAGTGTCACAAGCAATGTCTAGATTTTGATTTGCTCGATAGTACAGTGTTCCTGTTCCGGACGCATCACTGTAACTGGGGTTTGTATTTGCAGCGGTAAAATCAAGTGCGTATGCTACCGAACCTAATCCAATCTGCAATGGCCGGTCGTGTAATTGTGCATCCAACTGGTAAGTGCTGAAATGTGAGTTCTCTCCAATAACCACACCATTATCTTGATATTTAGTGGTCATAGATTTGATAGACACAATACTGTTTGCTATTTCCGTACCGATTATATTGCCACCTAAATTACCCACGAATTCTGCCTCAAATTCTGCATCTCTCATTGTGAGGCCAATCGAATAATTTTCAGTCGTGACATTCTGTAGCGAAATTTCAGTATACCAAAACTGGGCTCCAACTGAGGTTAAATCGGCGGTGTTGTAAGCTTTGGTTATGCTCAAATCGTCTATTTGGTGGGTGCCGCCAAGAATATCGAGTCCAACTGATCTCGAATCGGTCATTTCAATGGTCGTTGTGCCATAGAACCTTGAATCAGATTCTCGGATAATAATTCCGTTATACTGTGATTTGACAGTTACGTTCTCGATTGATGTTGTGCCTTCATTAGCTGATCTGACGCCATATTGAACCGCATTTATTGTCGAATTAGCAAGAATGTGGTTGCCGTCACTGGTCAATGAAATGCCTCGCTGCGAGTCGTTGATGGTTACATTTTCAATCACACAAAGCCCACTACAACTCTGCTCTATTACCGGAGTTTGCCCTGTCGCAGTTGTAGTAAATATAGCATCAGAAATCCTGGTTGAGGAGGCTTCACTAGACTTAACAAAATTTTCACCACTGGCTTCTATTGACTTGAGTGTTAAATCATCAGAGTTAGCCATGTCGACTAATAATCCTACATCAATACCGGTTATATTGGCGGCTGAAAATTTTACTCCGGCAACTGATGAAAGTCCTACTGATACAGTATGTAGGCGTATTTGGTTAACTGTTGCTGCTCCAGACTTTACGGTTATTGCCGCACCTATGTGGCTAAAACTAGAATTGGTTACCTCAAGTGTACCGGTTGATTGAATCCCGGTAGAGGTATTGCTGATATTTGCCGCGGAGAGGGTTAGGCTTCCACTATTCATTATCGCTTCATAATCTATGTACTCACTGTAGAATTCCTCAATATTTGCAGTACCGTAATTCTTGATTCCGAGGTAAGAATCTCTAACGGTCAAATTATCAACATCCAAATTGCCCTCTGATTTTACCCCAACATTGGTATTTTCTATCTCAACATCGGTAATCGTTGCACTGCCTCCGGACTTTATTACAATCCCCTGCCATAGACCTTGGCCATGTGATGATTGAGCGGTTGGGTTAGCAGAAGAGTAAAAATAACACGATTGGGCATTTAGAGTGCCGTATACCTCAATGGCAAAGCCATCACCGCCATCGATAGTTGTACCGGGTGCAACTATCAGGGTTGTTCCTTGAGAAATAGTCACATTCCCTTCTAGAGTAATATTGCCAGACCAAGTTGTGTTACTGGAAATTGTCGTGTCATTGGCTGAGATGATTGGGGCAAACAGTGCAGTGAAAAATATCGCGACGATGATGTATGGTGACAATACATTGCGCCGCATGATTTCTCGTTTGCGATGGTTGCATATCAAACCAAAGGCTTCAAGTCTAACTTATGAAACCATCAAAGAAAGTCAAACTCATCCTCTGGTTCCGTGATTGGAGGTGCTAATTCTTCATTCACAATAACACTACTAACTGATTGCTTAGGTAGTTTGGCACGAGGTTTTGATGCAGCATTTGACGATTTACGATTTATTATTACCATAATTAAAATCACCAATAAAATTACCGAAATTGACCCTGCTCCAACATAAATTAAGGTAGAACTACTTTCGAATATTGATTCTGTTGTTGGATCTGTTACAGTCATTACTGTAATGGCCGACTCTCTGTTTGGTACGCCTTCTGTACGAATTGAATAATCGCTTGTTGCAGTCACTTCGAGTTGAACAATTAGATTATATAAGTCATCTTTGTTCTTTTCCCAAATCATTTCGTCAGAAGTAGTATCCCCCTTATAGGGTGCTGTAATAGTGACGGTAAATACTCCAGAAGTACCAGCATCGATTTCTTGGTACACACGATCTAATACAATTACAAATCCAATCTCTTCTAGTATGTCTTGACTAAACCCTGAGACTGCGAAGCTAAATCGATCCATCCAATTTCCTGTGTTCGTTACTGTATAGGTTAGTTGTTTAGTCTCGCCACTATTGATATCAAGTAGCGGTTGATTTGCTGAAATCTCTAACCTGCTATATTGTCTGATTTGCGCTAGAACAGACATTTCTGACTTCTCTTCGGTTGGTGATGCAACGCCATTAACTGTACTTACATCTGCGACTATTTTGACCGGTTGTACACCATGTGGTTGACCGATTTCTGCTCTTATTGATACTTCAAAATCGACTGATGTGCCACCTTGCACTGTGACTGAACCAGGGGCAGCAGCAACTAGATTGCCCGACTCAACAGAAATATCAACTTCTAACAAATGTACTGAATTATTGGTCAGTGTACAAAAAGTCATTCCTGTCCCAGTCGCACCAGGATGAACGTCAATTAATACACTTGAAGGGTTACATTGCAACTCAATATCAGGCAAGGCTGACTGACTGCTAGCATAAGGTGCCTGTGTAACTAAGAACAAACAAATTATTGTCAAAACTGATCTACCATATCTGGACACAAATACGTCTACCTATTCTCGTGTTTTTGTTCTTTCGCCTGCATTGCATCAGGTGGTGGGCCCGCCCAGATTTGAACTGGGGTCTGACGGCCCCCAGCCGCCAAGTATAGGCCAAGCTAACCCACGGGCCCCTGAATCAAATTACTGACTAGGTGCGCTGAATGGTGCGACTTCTTGGATTAGATCCAAGTGCCCAATGTACATTCTGCGACAGCAGTATCTTGAAAATCCTACTTGATCAAGCGCATCAGAGACTTCGATTCCCGCAGCAACTTTCTCATTGAACTCTTCCCACTTATGTGCAATAACCGCACCACAACTGAAACATCTTACTGGAATTATCATGCTTTACACCTCATCGATAGGACTTTTGTTTCTTTCGGCGAGCACCACGTCCAAGTTGATGCTTTGGTTCCTTTCTTCTCGGGTCGTTAACCAATAAGCTGCGGTCAAACCTCAGATATTCATCCCTTAGATCCTCATCGTGGCCCTTTGCACCACCGTTATAGAGTACCAATCCTCTAGCGATAGCGGTTCTAATGGCGTCTGTTTGACCCATTATTCCGCCACCGGTAGTGGTGATGTTAATGTCAACCTTAGAAAGTCTGTTCATTGCGTCAGCGATAATCAGTGGCTCCATGGCTTTTCTTCTGGCCAATGAAGGTTGTAGAATTTCAATCGGTTCGCTATTGACTCTTACTCTACCTTTGCCAGCCTTCACGCTCGCTCTAGCGATTGCTGTCTTGCGCTTGCCTGAAGATTCTACTGCCTTACTCTTTTTCTTCGCCATCATTGGCCACCTCCGGTCCATCTGTGGCTTGGTGCACCTAGGTTTTGACTAATGTCACCAAGTGATACAAATCGCTCTGGTTCTCCTTTGCGGATTTTGCTGGCATCGCCGTGCTCGTGGCCTTCCGGCAAGTCACCGCTTAGATGACTTGGGCAGCCAATCTCAACACGTAAGTTTCGTAGTGCTCTGCGACCACTGCTCTTACTTTGATAAGGTAGCATTCCACGAACTGCGCGCTTTAGAATCATATCTGGCATCCTTGGGAAGAACGGCCCTTTTCTTGCGTGGTTTAATTTGTACTTTTCCTGATAGTTATTGAATACTGATGTCTTGCTGCCAGAAACAATTGCTTTTTCTGCATTGACGATTATGACTTTGTCGTCTCTGTCTTCTCTTGCAGCTTTTAGTAGGATATCTGCGGTAGCAGATGCTAATCTACCAAGAATCATGCCTTCAGCATCGAACACAAATGTGGTTTCAGCCAAGGATAACCACCCCCTTGCCTGATGGGTTTTCGTTCATAAGCTCACCGTAGGTCATTACTCGACCTCCAGCAGCTTCTATCTTCTCACGAGCACCGGTGCTTACACTGTAGGCGGCGACAGTGTGGTTACTGGAAACCTCACCACTGCCAAGTAATTTACCAGGCACGAGGATTGTTGCACCCTCTTGAGCATGGCGGCTTACTCTGCTTAGGTTTGGTTGGGCCCAATTCTTACGGCTCTTAGAGAGACGCATAGCCACATCTCGCCAAACAGCGGAACCGGTCTCGCGAGACTGGGCTTTCAGTTGATTGATTACATCAACCAACTGAGCATTTGTCTTGCGGTTTGGGTTACTCATTTGACTCCCTCGATGCTTTGAAGCATGTGGGCGACTCACCAACCCGTTATCAAAGCACCGACGCGTGTCGTACTGGGAAACACGCGAATATCGCGCCTATTTCGTGTTTTATTCGTAGAGAATATCGCCCTTTGCATCGAGCAGTTCAACAGTCAAACCTGCCGCTCTGCTTTGGACGATTATTTCATCGTGAAGGGTATCTGAGAAATCATCGAGTGCCCCAAGAGCAGTAGTACCGACTACATCGGTTAGTTGATCAATTAAATGATTCAATACACAACTTACCCCATATGCTTGGCCGGCTCTAAACGCGTGGTCAACGCCACCAACTTCCGGATCCTCGGCTTTCATGCGCAGCATCACTTGTTGCGAATATGCCACAAGAGCGCCGTAAATTGATTCTATAATCTGTGCAGCTTCAAGATCGCCGAGTAGCATTTGTGCTTCACTAAGCGCCACTCGAACCGCTTGCCCATAGGTTGCGTGGGCGGCGATTAAGTCGGCTGTTTCCTTTTGCATAGCTTGGTCGATTAGGCTCTTCCAGTCTTCCATGGACCAGCCACAGCACAACCGCACCTTGAAGGTTCGGAATAAATCTAGGTCAATTTATTTCAAATCTTGAAGTTTGAACCCTCGCCATCGACGATACCAGCTTGTCTGACCGAGCCGTCTGCAGCGACGAATTCGCCAGCCTTGGTTTGGTTATCGTAAAGATTCACATCCTCGAAACGCTTGACTAACATACCTTCGCCCAATGCGACGGTTAGTGAATGTTGAATCATTCCTAATGTCGCAACCGCACGGTCGCGGTGACTTGCGTCGATGGTGTGGTCTGAATATCTAGCCTCTTCGAAGATAGTCAAGAATGCATCTAATTGATCGCTTGGTACCATATCGAACGCTTTTCTGACCGCTGCTTCAAATTCTCTGGTTGTCTCATAGACCTTCTTCATGAACCCGTGCTTCCTAAAGTGTCTAACCAAATTCTTGTAACAGTCAAAGATTGCTGCAATAAACTCGTTGCTTGCCTCTAATTGTAACATTGCATCGGTTAGTATACCACGTAAGGCCTGCACTTGTCTACGGGCTTGAGTACGTTGGTAGTATGCTGCACCACCAATTATCAACGACATCAATAGTATCACTAACGCCATGGTATTAGCCGGGGTTAAGAATCCGGTATCTGCACTTACCGCAATAGGTTCTCGCCATTGTATCTCATGAGATATATTATCTTGTGATGGCGCAAAGAAAGTTGAACCTGGATAATATGCAGTAATTCTCCATAATCCCTGACAAGGTTGTCCTCCACAGGTTCGACCATCGAATGCCCATTCGAAACTAGCGATTCCCTGTTCATTGGTTAACGACCGGTTTTCACCATCTGTCTCCCAGACTCCTTCGTTCGAGAAAAATTCTCGACGGAAGAAGACCTCTTCATTCTCAACAGCAAGGTCTAGTCTATCTCTCAAAAGGGCAATCTCACCAATCACTGGATCGCCTTCTGACAGCCCATTATCGCCGCGGTAACTCCAAGTTTGCTGTACTTGAATATCAACCCTAGACCTTACAAGAATATCGACATCCATGAACGAACCGTTCAGCGATTTATCGGCATCTCTTGCACAGCCACCGTAGTTGCTCAAGTCTTCAGTTGGCTCATAAGCAACACGCAGAACGCGGAAACCTTCTGTTTTACCACCGGTAGTTTCTACGCCTTTGAGGGTCGGATTTTGGAGTGGATCACCACTAAACCAATTGATTGTGCCTCTGTCGTCCAATGCTTGGCTAGTTCTAATTCTCGCAATAGGTCTAACATTTTCCTCTGGATCTAGGTATATGTTCAAACACTTATCGCCGACCGGGTCGCCATTGCTCTGTTTCAACACTGCATCAATGTGGAATGACTCCTTGAGGAACAGTCGGTAATATTCAGTACCATTAGGCGCCAACCATTTATCTGTAGTGGACTTAAATGGCCCAACGTCAGTAATCGATAGCGTTGAATTAGAGAAAATTTGGTAGGTTAAAGGTAGCGTTTTTGATTTGTAGCGATACTGATCACGGTTTTGTGAATCTAGTGCGGAATAGATAATGTTGATGTCTGCTTGTCCTGCCTGAACTCCCTCAATATCACACTCGATGATGAAGATACCAAACTGATCGGTCCTAACATCTTCACACTTTGTTATCTGGTTGTTAGGATCATTCTTCATTGTGTATTGTGCAGATACGATTCTACTGGTTAAGTTATTACCCAGTTCATCATATAGTCTTCCACTCAAAATCATTGGCTTATCTTCATATTGGTTGGTCTGTGGGTCAAACTCACCAGTGTAAACAATCTCTTCATCCGGTGCATCAATAAATGTGGTACCGATGAGATTGAATCCATTTTCGATATTTGGCATAAAGACACGGAATTTTTCGCTGTTTGGAATAAATGAACATGGATCCCATGCACCGCCAAGTGTCCTTATATCCAAGTCTTCGGCAAACGGTTGACAGCCTTCATTTGGCAAGGTTTCTTCAAATCTTAGAATTACGTTTACTGGACCAAACCCATTAGGTAAGAAACCTGCAGGGTCTTGAGCTAACTTGGAAGGAGTGAGTGGTAAGATATCGGCCCTTAGACAACCTACCGATTCTTCCCTACTTACGATACCATCTTGATTGGCATCCCAATCTGAAAATTGGTCATTATTTCCGTCGAAGTAACACAAATGAGAATCTCCTGCTCCCGGGATAGGTTCAGGTAACGTTAGTTGGCCTGCGCCCTCTGGAGCGATGGTTGCCACCAGCTGACGATACGTATTGCCTTGGAAGTCAGTGCCTTCGAAGATAACATCAACTAAGCCGCCTGTCGGTGCTTGAATACCATTGAGATTAACCGGAGTTATCCCCGGGTCATTAGCCCCATCATCAGTTATCTGCGCCACGAAATTCCATGAATCGCCACTAACCCTGAAATTACCAAATTCATCTTGTATTTGCCTTGGTAGTAAATCAGTTACAGATATGTTTGTACGGGAAATTACCCATATGTACTGGCTAACCGACGAGCCTTTCAACAGTTTTGAGCCTGGATATTCGAACTCCAACGAGAAATTACCGAGTGAGTCAGTACTGTTTATGGTAAATGGTATCTCAAAGAATCCATTATCATCCGTGTAGTTAACTCCTGTTCGGCCATCGAATGACCAAGTGTAATTAACCGGGGCATTTCTAACAGGCTGTAATGAGTTGTCGACTAACTTGGCTTGTATGATAGTACTAGAATTACGATACAATCTTGGTGTCGAAGTCATTTGGAAATCGGTCGTTCCAATTACTGTAATGTTAATGTAAGCGCCGGTTGGTGATAGTACGCTGGTATTTCCGGTGAAGTAATATGCTGAGTTAGTAAAGTCGACTCTAGTCCCATAAGTCTTGGCTGGATACTGACTCAGCCATGTGAAGTTGTAATCATAGACTGCATCACATGAAGAGCAGGCTTGTGTTGGCTTGGATGTAAACTGTGTCTCTTGTTGACCAATGAATAGTCCGTTGCCATCAATGTCAATTTGCATGGTAATTGGATCTTCAACCCATGGCGCCAAGGTTCTATTGGTAACCTTACCGACAACTCTGAAACCTTCACCTGTATTCATTTCCGGAACGATTTCACATCTTACATCACTGTTTGGATCACTTGGATCTACGGCACCACATGGTGGCAGATTGGTATTGCCACCATTGACTAGGGCAATTGACCAGTTATTGTTATCAGTGTCAATGAAAGGCCGCAACAATGCTGCCTCGCCAGTAAGGCTTGCAGGATTACCATCCCAGTTAGTTGGATACGGTTTTAGGGCAGACACTTCGTTGTAATTTAAGCCAGCATTTGTCAAAGCATCTGCGTGGAATAACGTCGCCCAATTACCGAAGCTCCCATCGCCATTATTGATGGTTTTATCAAAATAGTATACCGGATTAGTTCCCGGAACATACAGAGTTCCGTCTATGTTCATTCGATGCATGACACGAACATTTTCTGGTTCTGTATCATCGCCGTACAAGTATGGGAACGGCCACTCATCAGCAAGTTCTGGCAATACTTGTCCCGTAACAAGATAATCGCCAGCCGGCAGGGTCGTATTTGAGTACAGACTGGTGAAATTTCCGGTAATTGGATCACCAGTAACCGGGTCAGTGACAACCACATGCTGTTTGGTCAAATCATCCCAAATGATTTCTTCATATCCACCAGGAATCTGCCCTGGACCATTATCCAAGCTAGCATTTAGGCGAATCTGTCGCCAAGTACCAGAAATGCCTGCATCTTGAACAAAGGTTACTGAAGCAAATCCACGATTATCTGTTCGGTAGCCATTACCATCCAGACCTGAGAAGTTGGTCGGTTGTGAGATGTTACCAAATGGCCCGCCCCGTACAGTGAATGTGATGGGTACATTACTGAGCAGTTTGGTGTAATCTCCCCTATCGGTATCTGCCTTATAGTGAGCCCAGAAATCAATCTTGAATGGTTGTTCACTGCTCTTGAATGAGCCAATAGGTGCTATATTTGCCGTCAAGTTGGCCTCAGCTCCAACAAAGTATGCTTGTGATTGATTACCATTGAATACGAATAGTTCAGTTACTTCTGCATATACTTTGTAGGTGTTGCTGTCTCCAACGGTTAGCATTTCTGGATAAATATATTGATTATAACTAAAATTACCAAAGTTGTTGGTTGGAATATATATTGATTCGATGGCTTTTGTGCCATTATTTGCCCACTCTATGTTAATTTGGACCGGAATATTTGGTGCTGGTTCGAATTGATTTGTCTCAGGGTTTATCCAATCAACATGTCCGGTGAACCGTTGTGGCGTAGTTGCATCTATCCACAAGGTATCGGGAGCATTTAACGTAATGAAAGTTGGCGCTTTGTCATCCTTGTCTAGGATACAATCGTTATCCGCATCCCAATCACTTGATTCTGCACCGTTGTAACATGGGAAGCCCACCTCATCATTTTCCAAATGGTCGAAATCAATGTCTTCTAGATTATCGGTGTCGTCATCAACATCAAGTGCGTCGGGTCCAGTTGTATTGTTTGTCGGATTAGCAAGTGCTTCTCCATCACCAAAATCGTCATGGTCCCATGGATTGGTTGAATTTCTATCGAAGCGGATGGGCCAGACGAGAATTTCATCCTTGTCTTTCATACCATCCTCATCGTCATCATCATCGATATCGTCTCTAAGGCCATCATTATCATGGTCGAATGCTTGAGTTAGGGAAACGATCAGCTCAACATCGTTGGTCAGACCGTCTGCATCCCAATCATCATCGGCCCAATTTGATATGTTGTCATTGTCATGATCCCACGGCGACTGTTCCTCGCCAGTAAAGCAACCTGGCAATAATTCCTGCGCCCAATCATCAATTCCATTGTTATCGTCGTCGTAATCTTCTGCATCTGGAACGCCGTCATTGTCATTATCTACATCGTAAAAACGCGGGTTTTGATAGCCCTGGGTCATTTCTCCTCGATCCCAAACTGCTTGGAAAAAGCCATCTTCATCAGCGTCGGCATCATTACCATCATCATCGTTATCATCACAATTTGTACCAGTAAAAAATGACGAGCCTTGTGGTAGATTGATGTTTGCGTCTTCATCCAAATCATCATTGGTATCCATATCGAAATAATCCCAAATTCCATCGTTGTCATCATCGATATCAAACCAATCAAACACGCCATCGGCATCGTCGTCAATATCAATAGTATTGTTGAATCCATCGCCGTCGATATCTTCATCAATTTCGTTTGGTTTTACATCTGCGCCCATCTCGTCAGGGAAATCTTGAACTGCTCCAGTATCAGAATTCCAACTCCATCCTTGTACACCAAGCGTAAGCCCCATCCAAACAGTAAATGCATCTCTGCTATCGGCAATTTGGCTGTAGGTAATTCCTGCATCAATCGTTCCGTCGCCGCCATAATCGTAATGATAACAGCCGCCTTGTGCTCCTGGAGTGCAGCTCCAATTGTTGGATGGGCCCCCTGCAGTTTGGCCCTGATCTAAGCCGATATCTGG
This sequence comes from uncultured Candidatus Poseidoniales archaeon, assembly GCA_964412625.1. GTDB lineage: Archaea > Thermoplasmatota > Poseidoniia > Poseidoniales > Poseidoniaceae > MGIIa-L1. The sequence goes on along the minus strand of CAYPPO010000016.1, from coordinate 1,733 downwards.
TCTTGTTGAAAACGGCAGGCCTAACTGTGCATTGACACCATTAAGTGGCATTTGATAAGCGAAAGCATAAGTGTACCCACATGAGAATCCGGTAGCAAAATTACCTGCTGTATATCCGCAGGTTGACAAATTGAAGGTACCACCCATCTTTGGATCATCGACATCCATTATTCCATCATTTCCTTCATCTTGGTCCCACCAGTTTGGTAAACCATCACCATCCTGATCGGTATCCAATCCATTGATTAAGGAGTCTCCATCAGTATCTATATCCCATTCGTTTCCTCCATTGCGAGAGTTCCATCTAGCGAATAAGAACCAGTAAAATTCTGGAACTGTACCCGGAGTGACCGGTTGGGTTGTAGAATCATAGCCATTATAATTAATCATCATTGAATCAAATGGGTTATGTTGGAAAACCATCCTCCAGTAATCCGAGGAGTTGTCAACGTATCCTTGACCGTCAGAGGTGCCATCTAGGTTGCCGCCATCGTCTACAGGGTAGTATGGGCGATAAAACGCATCTGTCTGATCGAAGTCTACTACCCCACAATTACCATCATCTGGGTCGTATAAATCCGAAAGTCCGTCATTGTCATCATCCCAATCTATACTGTTCTCAAGACCATCCCCATCGATGTCCGAATCGATATCATTTGGACCATCGTCTCGGTACAAAGCTCCATTAATCAAATGCAAATCATTGTCATTGTCGAAATCGCAATCCCAATCAATGTCAAGAATATCGATAATTCCATCATTATCGTCATCAATGTCATCCCAATTTGAGATACCGTCCCCATCCCAATCGTTAAACTGAGAATAAGAAGCTCTTCTTGTCGTACATCTTGGATCTGGGTTTGCTGGAATTGGATTTGCTTGTGTTGGACAATTCCAAGCAGCAACATCAGCACTAGCATCTAGGGGGAATGAATCATTCTCATTTTGGATTTGATCATCGTCAAGATCGTATTCGAAGTTAGCCTGGTCACCACTTACTGCGATATTTGCTAGATTGTCTGGATTTGGTGTCCCGCCCATATCAGTATCGAGCCAGTCATAGACAGCGTTGTAATTTTGGTCGAAGGGCCGCATGCGATCGTCATCCAAGTCTGCGTCATAATCGATTTCACAATCTAATCCCACTACGCCATCGGTATCGCCACCAGGAGTTTGATATGCTCCAGAGTCATTACTTCTGTTATAGTCATTCAAGCCATCATTGTTGAAATCAACAACCACACAAACATCTGGGATGAAGTCATTATCGTCATCAGGATCTGACATATCTAGAATACCGTCATTATCATCATCGGTATCCGAACTGTCGGGAATACCGTCGTTATCGTTGTCTGGATCAAGGAAATTTGGTATCCCATCTTTATCTAAATCTCCATCGATAATTTGCGTGAAAGCGGGTGTTCCTTGTGCAGTTATTGTTGCTTCCTCAAATAGCGGATAGAAACCTGAAGACGTAGCCAGTGGGCCGTTTACCCGGTTTTGTTCCCAAGCAAGGAAATCAACACCGCCGGAGTAAGCAATGTACTCGTTTAGTTGCCATTCACGGGCAGGGTCAGTTAACTCACCGGTATCACCCATGATAGTGAAAATGGAGGCGTTGTATGGGTCACGATCTTGGACATCGAGAATTCCGTCGTTATCATCATCTGTATCAAAATAATCCTGAACTCCGTCACTATCCAAGTCACACGGCCACTTGAATTGGTCAATTC
>CAYPPO010000015.1:0-41730 GCA_964412625.1 uncultured Candidatus Poseidoniales archaeon | reverse complement strand
CAGAGAGGTCGATTAATCGGTTATCTCACAGCAAATCCTGGTTGTCACTTTAGAGCATTGATGGCAGCGTTGAATATGAGCAACGGGCAAATAACACACCACCTTAGATTACTAGAAAATCATGAGTTAATTTGGCGAATAAATGACGGGCGATTCGTTAGATATTATCCATTAAACAATTCTCTATATCCCGGAATGAATCCAGATGATTTACCTGTGCCGCCATTATCTCCAGACCCAAAAAGTCTGCAGGGTAAGATTCTAACCTTGCTAGATGACGAGCACCAAATTGGTGAATTCCCCACCCAGTCTGAGTTGGCAAAAAAACTAGAAAAAAGCCAGCAGCTTATCTCTCATCACTTAAGGACTCTACAAAAATATGGCCTTGTTGAGAAACGAAAAATGGGCATCAAAAATCGCTACAAATTAACCAAAGAAGCCCTGTTCTTGCTTGAGACAGATATTGATTTCAATAAGGCTAGGGATTAATCTCTTGTCTAACCACTCCGTCAAAATCAATTTTCCAAGGAATATTTGTCCATCCTTTTTGCTTGAGTTGCTCGATAACCTCATTGATGTATTGTGGTGAGGATACTATTAGTCCAACTACTCCCCCGCCGCCGGCACCCATAGCCTTCCAAGCACTGACTTTATTCTGTTGTGAAAGATTGTCTAACTCGTCTCTAAAAGGCTCATGCAATTCAATCCCTAGAATATCAACGCCGGCGGAATTCAATTTCATTGCATCAATTACGTCAACCTTAGATTCGGTTTTCATCCCGTTAGCCATCAATAGTCCAGCGTCTCTTATCATATCTAAACCCTGAACAATTTTTTGGTCGCCCGCTTCAAAACGTTGCCATACACTCTTATGTAAATCACCTGAAATATGAGTTATGTGACTGTTGAACAATAACAAATTATTTTCAAGCCATTGACAGAACTTATCAGACGGAGTGATAGTTTCAAACGTCACAAATTCTTCCTTGAATGTTAGATGATTGATTCCTCCCAGCGCGCTTGCCCATTGATCTTGGCGGCCCCCTTTATTGCCAAGTAAGGCCTCAAATTGATAGGCAAGTTCCGCAGTTTCGAGTACATCTTGAAATTCGCTCATTATCGTGGTGATAAAACCTACATTCATCGCTCCGCTAGTTCCTAAACCAGAACCGGTCGGCATGTCTGTTGTATATGAAACTGATAATTTCCTATCTTCATCAATCACCATTTCAGCCCTTACGTATTGGTTAATGGCAATATTTACCACCTCACCAGATTTTTTCCCACAATAGGTTGGAACGTCAGTCCAACCTCCAGCTAAATCAATTCTCGCTGGGGCTCGAACTTCAATTCTCCGGGCCATAGAAATCCTAGGTTGATTCAGTTCTTGAATAGTGGGTTTGAAATGGAAACCTACTGTGGCCAACTTGTAGCGGATGGGAGGTGATGGTTTGAGTTACAGCATCCAAAGTGTTGATGAAGATTATTGGCAACAGCGATGGGAAGATGAGAAAGTATTCGTCGCTAAAGTAAATGAGAATAAACCGTCTTTTTACTGTCTAGAAATGTACCCATATCCATCTGGCAAAATGCACATGGGACACGTAAGGAACTATTCTATCGGGGATGCTGTTGCGCGCTATAAGAGAATGATGGGTTACGAAGTGTTGTATCCAATGGGATTTGATTCATTCGGAATGCCTGCAGAAAATGCTGCAATTAAAGAGGGTGGGCACCCCCACGATATTACTGAAAAAAATATGGCTTCTATTACTAAGCAAATCAAACGTATGGGATTCTCCTATGATTGGAATCGTTTGGTAAAAAGCCACGACCCGAATTACTACAAATGGAATCAATGGTTTTTTACTAAATTCTATGAGAATGGTCTTGCCTTTCAAGAATTTGCACCGGTAAACTGGTGCAATCCTTGTAATACTGTTCTAGCAAATGAGCAGGTAAAGGCTGGAAGGTGTTGGCGCTGTAATGGACCGGTTATTCAAAAAGAAATGAGTCAATGGTTTTTAGATATTCCAAAATATGCTCAAGAGCTCGTTGATGGGCTAGAACAAATTCAGTTCCCAGAAAATGTTGCTGCAATGCAGAGAGACTGGCTTGGACGCTCCGAGGGAGCTGAAATAACCTTCGAAATCGAGGATTCGGATTACACTATTACTGTATTCACCACACGCCCAGATACCTTGTTCGGAGCTACCTTTTTGACCTTGGCCCCGGAACATGAATTGGCACAGAAATTAGTCGCTGGCACGGAATATGAAGCCGATTGGCAAGTATTGCATGATGAAGTCTCCGTGATGGCAGAGTTTGATAGAATCAAAAACATGAATAAGAAAAAGGGAGTTCCACTAGGGAAGAATGCCATACATCCACTAACCGGTGAGAAAATACCAATTTGGAGTGGAAATTTCGTAATCGCATCCTATGGAACGGGTGCAGTAATGGCTGTTCCGGCACATGATGAACGAGATTTTGATTTTGCCAAGAAATTCTCTATACCGATTAAGCGTGCCTTGGTGATGTCTGAAGATGGTGATGCATCCAAAGAATTGACCAAAGCTGAAACTGAATACGGCTGGATGGTCAATACTGGAAGAAAAGAATTTGATGGCCTTTACGGACATGCAGCAATAACCGCCGTTACTGATGAGTTAATCGACATGAATAAGGGTGCGAGAAAATTGAACTGGAAAATTAGACCCTGGCTAATTTCTCGACAAAGATATTGGGGCACGCCAATTCCCATCATTCACTGTGAGGAATGTGGCACAGTTCCCGTTCCAGAGCAAGACCTGCCGGTTGAACTACCCCGGGATATTGTGTTTGGCAAAGGTAACCCACTCGAGACATCCGCGGAATTCATGCAGGTAAAATGCCCAACCTGTGGAAAAGCCGCACGCCGAGAAACTGACACAATGGATACCTTTGTTGATTCCTCGTGGTATTTTTTAAGATTCACCGATGCAACTAATGATGAACAATGCTTTTCTGAAGACTTAGCAAATCATTGGATGAATGTTGACTTTTACTGTGGCGGTATTGAACATGCTCAAATGCACCTTATCTATGCTAGATTTTGGACCAAGGCTCTGAGAGACCTTGGCCTCCATTCGATTGACGAGCCATTCAATGAACTATTATGCCAAGGTATGGTGAATAAATCAGCGCCATATTGTGAATCATGTTCAATTACCCTGAGTGTTGATCATTTAGGGATGCCTTGCCCGCAGTGTGGCGATGCTTTAGCGACACGTTCGGCAAAGATGAGTAAGTCACTAGGCAATACTGTATCGCCTGAAGAAATGATTGAAAAATATGGTGCTGATACCGTGCGTCTGTTCATTCTATTTGCCGCCAACCCGACGGCGGGGATGGACTGGTCAGATACTGCACTGGAGGCTAATTATCGAGTCATGTTGCAACTGCAAACAATGCCAGAAATAATCTTAAATTGGGCTAACCAACCAACTGCTATCGATGATTGGTTAATCGCCAGACTCAAACAAAGGGTCGCAGAGTTCAATCAAGCGATGGACAGCTATGATTTGCGCAGAGCCGTTGAAATCTCTCACTATGAACTAATCAAAGATATCAATTGGTATACTCGCAGAGGGGGGAACAATTCTGATATAGGCCGCACAGTCCTCGAATCGTGGACCTATCTAATCTCAGTTTCAACTCCTCATTTAGCAGAAGAATGGGGTAAGTGTCTGTCATTGGACAAGCTCGTATCAGCCTCGGAAATGAATGATGTTGGCTTGGCATCTAGCGAAGAGGAGCGCATCTTGAACCATGAATTCATTATGCGCACTGTTCTAGAAAATGCTCGGAAAGTAAAGTCCATTGCTGAAAAACATTTACAGGGTAAAGCAGAGAAATTAACACTGATTATTTCCCCAAATTGGAAGAATACATTGTCAAGAGAAGCGATATCGTATCTAATCGACGGCGGGAATATCAAACAATTTATTCAAGAATTGAAGAAAATGGATTTTGTCGACGAGACCAACATGGGTCAAATCTTATCATACTGGAATAAAAAAATGCTTTCTCAAGTCTTCAAATGGGATGATAAGTCAAAGGCATTGATTCTAGACAATATCAATGAATTAGATGTCCTGTCAGACCGGGCCTCGTTCATTGCTCGGGAGCTTGAATTAAGTGAAGTTGTAGTCGTCAGAGCAGAAGACTATCAGGGAACTGATGGTAGAGAAAACTCAGCTTTACCACTAAGCCCAAGCATAGTTTTTGCATAAATGTGATTATTATGCAGCGACCCAATATGGTGTTAAGAAAGTCAGTAACACAAGATAAATTGCTGACAATGCAGCAAAATCTCAAGGATTTGGACGATTGGCCCATGTGGAACAAGTTTGCCAATCGAATCTTATCTGAAACACATGGTAATTTAGTGGTGAATCAGCGAATAGATCTGCACAGGGTTGTCGCACAACAATTGATCGAGGATATGTGGAAAATTTCACAAATTAATGAAGGAAATAATCCTGAGTTCTATCAAGTAGTAATGACTTGGCAAGGTCAGAGGATTAACGGTAAAACATCTGCTTTGGCAATAAAAGAATTGACTGTTGATATCACGTTACTTCACAGCGAGGAGGGGGGTCTAGAAGTGACAGCATGGTGGGAAGTAACGCGCTTGAGTAAATTACTAGGTTTCGGCAATCGCATGGCGGGAAAAATACCAAAGCAAATTTTTGATGACCTGACAAACTATGCGATAGAGGACTACAACCATAAAAATAACAATACAGACAAACCGGATAACCGATAGTTCAAATGATGGCGTCGATAAGGCACTGTTGTGACAACTGATAAACCACGCAAAAATTCTCGGTCACAGAGGCAACAAAAGCCTAAACGATACGGCACAACAAGGAAGTCAATTCTTCTTGAGCGAAGTAAGGACTATATTGAGGAAGTACAAACTAGAGCCAATCAAAGATTCGATCGAAAAGAGCGGGTAATGGGTTTCCCAGATATTGTTATACAACCGGAAAAGCACTCTTTTAGTTGGCAGACCAATCCGGTCCCACTGAAAGATGAAGAAGCGTTAGCGAAGTTTGTTATGAAGAAAGGAGAATTTGGCTGGCTCGAAGACGAACGCGTAAATGAGATTGGCCGATTCGTCGACGGAAAAAACATGACACTCGATCAAGCATTATCGTTACGCTCTGCACTACTTCAACAAAAAACCGTATACAGTCATGGGCGACTTAAATCTAGAGCTAAAGCATTGTTTAGATTGTATAACGAAGGAGTAAGTGTTGTTGATCTTTCAAAGCGATTCGATTTCCCACCAATGAATATTTTTCGCGTTATACTCACTGAAAAAAGATGGTCTAAATCTAGAATAAAAGAGTGCTTAAGGGATCCAAGAAAAATGAAAAAGCGAGAGCGAGAGGAATTTGAAAAAGCCGAGGCTGCTGATAGGGTTTCAAATGTTGACCAATCGGAGACTCATTCTAGAGCTGACTTATTCGAAGAGGTTCTTGCCGATTGGTTTGAATCTAGAGGAGTAAAAATAAGACGCCAAAATGAGATGGTTTCTGAACAGAGATTAAAGCATGGAAGACCAATAAATACTCCCGATATCCTATTTCTCGATCACGTTGAGATAAATGGGCAACCGGTTGCATGGATTGATGCTAAACACTTCTACGGTGCTGATGTTCAATTTCAAAGAAAAAAGATGGCCAAGCAAATGTCAAGGTATATTGAAGAATGGGGTAGCGGGGCTGTTGTTTATCGTCATGGTTTTAGTGAAAATCTGTTCATTCCCGGCTGCTTGATGCTAGATGCTGAAAATCTTGACTTATCAAAAATGGCATGACTTCATGAATCGATTTCTGTTATGAGAGACTCAAGATTACTTTCAGTGAACCTTAGATGGAGCAAATCTAATTCGTCTGATGACAGCATGCGATCAAGTTTTCTTGGAAGTATTACACACGAGGTACCCAGCATGCATAATCTAATGCTAACATGTGACTGCAAATCTATTGAACGAACTATCGCTCTAACACTATCTAACAATTGTTTCCTTTCTGTTTCAAAAATTAATTCTGAATCATGACAGAAATTGCTTGACTGATTTAATATTTCATCCCATCGAGAGTGATTCCAAGGGCCGGATTTTAGATTATTCAATGCCTTATGACCTGCCTTGGTAATTTTTGCCTGCCAATTGACATCATTGATGTACTTTGAAGTGTGCCGGGACTCTTCAGGCTGCCAAACCAAAACTATTGGCTGCTTACACCTAAATCCAAGACTGGTCCCTGAGGCACCAGGTGCGCCGGGCTGTAATCTAATTTCAACCCCACCCGCATAAATTCCTAATACATCTCCTAAACCAGAACCATGTTGTCGCTCAATTCTATGACAAATTCGGTAGTACTGGTCGATATTCCCGCGCTTTGAATATTCACGGAAAGCCAGCGCAACCGCTATCAGACCTGATGCCGACATACCAAATCCTTGGCTAGTTGGAAGTTCAAGAGAAATAGAAATGTCAAAGGAGACATCAGCATCAATTAATTTTGCATATACCAGATCGTTGATTAAATCGCGATATAAAATATCGGAATCAGGCAACGCATTACCCTTCAGGTCGTGGATAGAAATTGTAGTATTTTGGATATCAGAACCAGCTTGTTTGATTGACAGTTTAACTTCAACTCCATGTTGAATATTTATTCCAACACCGCGACTACCTTGATTACGCAGTAAGCGGCCCTCCTTTTCAACAGTGAAGAACAGAGTTATGTGACCGCCAACGTGGGAAACATATCCTTTCTCCATAGTATTCCGACCAATTCAATTGATTTGAAATATCTTATCAAATCAGAACAATTGATTGAAAAAGTAAGGGTGTAATTGAAAATCAGGTAATTGTTAGGCCATTCATGGCCGGAGGTAGTAAGTTACCACATGACCGAGGGCACCTACTATGGACAGCTGAAGATGGCGTTAGTAGAATGTTATTGTCAAGCATGGATAGATGGGTTACTGCGATTCTTGCAGATGACGATATTGACAGCCCTATGTTCGGCTCAAGTGAAATTATTGATGCCACCATTTTGGCAAAAAGTGATGGAATCATCGCGGGTACGGCAATGGTTGATCATTTGATTCAAATTTGGGCACCCTCCATTCAAATTAGTTGGCGAGCCTCTGATGGAAAGAAGGTCTCTAATGGAGATGAAGTCGCAAATTTAACCGGGTGTCGAGAAACGATTCTTTTGATTGAGAGAAGTGTCTTGAATATACTTGGCCAATTATCCGGAATCGCGTCAGAAACCAAAAAATGGGCGAGTAAAGCAGCAAAACAGATTGCTTGTACCAGAAAAACTACTTGGGGGCTACTGGATAAGTGGGCAGTCGATTTGGGAGGCGGGCTGACTCATCGGTTAACAAGAAACGATGCTATGATGATAAAAGAAAATGATTTAGCATCAATGGAAGGTGTTACCGCCAATAATGACCAAAAAATTGCTGAGCTGATAAAATCTCTAGATACGAGTCAACTCGAATCATTCATCGAGATTGAAGTTCGCAATGAAAAGGAAGCAATTACCGCCGCCGCAATGTGGCATCAATCTCATCAAGATGTTGATACAAAACTGGTTGTGATGTTAGATAACTTTGGACCTGAAAGATGTAAAGAAACGGTCATGCAATTGGAAGAAATGGGACTCAGAAATTCTATTTTGTTAGAGGCAAGTGGTGGTATTACTTTCGAAACTTTAGATCAATGGTTTGAGTGCGGTGTAGATGTCATATCTACCAGCGCAATAAATAGAGGCGTAAAACCACTAGATATCTCAATGATTGTTGGTGATTAGATGGGTGAATTTACCGCCGATAAAAGTCATCCCAGGTATGAATCCTTACTCAGAAGGCATAACCTAGAGGTTGCGGCCAACAAGGGTATGTTAGCCGACAGTGCGTTGATTGCTCATGGGCGAGGTGAGGCATTCGATTATTTGCTTGGCGAGAACACATCACACAATGCTTTACTGGCGACAAAAAATGCCCTAGCCCATCTAAGCACTGCTAAGCGGCCAATTATCACAATTAATGGCAACACTGCAGCCCTTGCTGGTAAAGAGTTACTACAAATTGCCCAGTGCCTTGGATGCCCAGTTGAGATTAATATTTTCTATCGAACCGATAGACGAATCTCAGTAATGTTAGACCATCTAGAGACGATAAAGGAAAAGCATGACATTTCAACAGAAATTTTAGGAGAAAATCCGGATTCAATCATTCCCGGCCTTGAAGGACCGCGGGCAAAGTGCTGCTATGACGGTATTTTTTCTAGTGATGTGATTCTAGTTCCCTTAGAAGATGGGGACAGATGTGAAGCCTTGGTAAATATGGGTAAAACCGTGATTGTAATAGACCTAAATCCCTTATCTAGATCTGCTAGAAAGGCATCAATAACCATAGTTGATGAAGTGTCTAGAGTTGCAAGAAATATGCTTGAGTTGATTAAAAAGGGCGACAAACACGAAATTGACCCCAACTTTTCCAACGACGATAATCTTCAACAAAGTCTAAACATCATTGCTTCGAACTATACATCAGATATCGATAAATAAGCCACAAACCGAAGATTGTCGGCATAAATGTTTTATTTGCCGGTATCGAGAAAATTATGAAAAAGATGGGGAGAGAATTAGGCAATGGCCCAAGGAAGGGAACTTTTGGGACTAATATTTCATTTGACATTGATGAAACCGCCGCACCTGTTAGAAGAAGAGTTAAAGGGGAAACACGGACAAAACCTGATTCTGCTGAAGAAAGCAACACGCTCACTGGATGCCCAGGATGTGGCTCGGAGATAAGCCATGATGAATGGATGGACTGCCTGGTTGGGTTTGTTTCGGGGGCGCATGATTTTGAAATTGGTAATCCGGTAAGAGCGAGAATAGTGCAGAATCTTAGAAATCAAACCGCTAAGATTAATCTACCACAACCCAAGGAAATTTGGGAATTAGCAGTTGTTGGGAAATTGATGGGTGAGATTGAAAAAATCGTCTTGGCAGAGGTTAATCGAAATCAACAAAAGCAGGTGGCCTCGGCTGGATTGAATGAAATTGAACGCAATGAACTGATCGCTGAAACTGAGACTAGAGTTATCAACTCAATGGCCATGGAAATTCAAGAAGCCTTGATAGCAGAATTAGCCCCTAAACTTGAACGAGAAATTAGGGCAGAGGTAGAACAGGAATTATGGCAACAATTTGAACAGGAATGGAAAGATAGATCGGCAGATAAAGCCAGCAGATAGTTTTTGAAAAATCACAATTGAACTATACTCTCGATGATATTATTCATAGGCTGTCAAGATTAAAGACAAATTATGAGGGACAATCCACTCCATGTTGACTCATTGCCAGCAGAGGTTCAGAAACTGTGTGAAGTAATGACTGGGATAGATCCCAACTGGGATTTAGAGAACTGGTTACGAACCCAAGCAAACCTAACTTTGGAGTTAATCTCTAGCGAATTAGAAGTCGAATTGAAAACCGCTGAGCAGCGATTGAAGAGAATCACTGACATAAAAAATAGAATTTCAAAACCTGCTGATGAAAATATACCAGCAAACCAAACCAATCTGTTTGATTGCTTTGGCATTGAATATGACAAAAGTATTGTCGGACTTGGTTCAAGAGCAGTTAATATCGATGACGAATATTCTGAGACGCACCCTGTTAGTGCATTCCTAGATTTGCTACCCACCGACCAAGGTGATGACCCATTACTTGCTGTTGCTTGTCAAAACTTATTGATAGTCATTGATGAAGAGTTGGCAAAAGGTAAGGATTCGGCTACGTTAGAAACAATTGTTACTGAACTAGATAAGACCGGTATTTCTTTTGAAGAGATTGATGAAGCGATTGAGCATTTACTGATGAATGGAATAATTATTGAAGTTGAGGATAATCGTTTCACAACCATTTAATCGAGGTTTAGTGATGACCTTAACTAAAAAACAGGCCGCTCAACTTTGCATCGATGCAATTAACTCTGAGCGAAAATTAAAGCAGAAAGTTATCATTGTTATCATCAATATTATACTGATTTCAGTGGCAATAACGTTTCTTACATCATGGTATTTTGGTTTAGCATGTTTACTAATATGTGGCTTATTAGGTCAATTTGCCCATGAAAGAATGGATAATTCTATTCAAGCTAGAAAGATATTAGCAATGAAATCACTAAACTGGCAACAATCCGAATTAGAAAATCAAGAATTATTAACTAAACTGAATAAAATCATTGGCTAAGTGACAAATATGGATCACAGTCTTGAACTATCACAACTAGTATCACAAGGAAAAATCGTCAAAAGTCTAGCCAAGATTGCAATATTTAGTTCTGCGACATCTATCGTTGTCCTAATCTATGGTTTTATTATCCCTGACCCGGTTATTTTTGTTTCAATTGTCCTTATTCCTGTGTTGATTATTATGGCAAATAATACAATTGATAAAGTGTATCAGAGGAAGACTGAATACCTGCTCAATGATTTGCAATCTGCAGAATTTGATGAGAAAATTACTGATAACCATAGGATTACTGATAAGCTATCAAATTACTCCAACTCAGAATACCTTCGAATTAGAGGCGGTGATGAAAAGGGTCCAGCTTTTGGTAAGGATAACAGGAACTTCTCGACTCATGCAAAACGGATTGACGCAATGGCAAATCGAGATTATGACGGCATTACTGCAACAAGTACAGATGCCGAGAAAATGATTAGAGTTGCTGATGATTTCCAATCAGAGAAATCGGCGCAACAGTGGAAAAAATCAGAGTCAACGGATACTGATTTGATTGAAGCGGGTGTTAAAAATTTAGGTGATTTGGTAAAATCCGGTTGGTTTGACAAAAACCAAGATGAGGGTGCGGTTAAGCGCTTATATGAAAATACGGAAGGAAACCAAATATAGGACTCCTACTTAGACGCAGCCATGAAGGTGAAGGCTATCTTGGTTGCCGGCGGCCACGGTAGTCGACTGTACCCCTTCACCAAAATCACCCAAAAAACCCTACTACCAATCTACGATAGGCCGGTAATCGATTATGCATTAGGAACTATTAGACGTGCTGGTATTACTGATATAACTATAATTTCGAACCAATTTATCGGCCAAATCGCCAAGCATGTTGGTTCAGGTTTTCCAAACGAAAAAATACACTATGTCCTAGAAGAAGAACCCCTTGGTGTCGCAGAAGCGCTAAATTTAGCAAGGCCGCACAACGAAAATTGTAGACTCCTAATTTATTTTTCAGATAACATAACTACTATTGAATTACAAGAATATGTCAGTGATTTTGTTAACCATGAAAAGAATCCCGGATGTCTGCTATTATCAAGAGATGAAGAGAATCCTCAAGCCTTTGGTGTTGCAGTACTTGATGCGGATGGAAAAATCATAGATATTGTTGAAAAGCCAAAACAACCTCCTTCAAATATTGCTATTGGCGGAATTTATCTTTATGATGAGCAATTTTGGACACTGGTTGACGAATGTAATACGGAACATTCTGGAAACTTTTCGATTTCAGATGTCAATAGGAAATATATTCAAAAGAATCAAGTTGAATTATTAAATATCGGTAAAGAAACCTGGGTTGATTGTGGAACTCCTGATTCGTTACTATCAGCATCATTGATGGCCAAAGAGGGTAAATTAAACCCAAATCCATTTCGATAATCGATAGAAACCACAATACACGACTTAACCACAGGAGCAAATATGAAGATAGGCATTATTGGAGTTGGTATGGTAGGTGGGGCCATTGAACACTGCTTTGGCAGCACTCACGAATTATTCATTCACGATCCTGCCAGAGGTACCAAGCTTAGCGATGTCACCGATAATGTTAATTTCGCATATATCGCAGTGCCAACGCCACCTCATCCAATCCACGGTGGCTGTGATACCGGGATTGTTGAAGAAATCTTAGACACACTGCCGGATGGATTTATTGCGGTCATAAAGAGCACTGTCATCCCGGGAACTACCGAGCAATTTCACCATCGATATCCTAACCTAAAGATTGCCTATTCGCCAGAATTTCTAGTTGAGCGAAGAAGATTAGAAGACTTTGCCAACCAGGACATTCTAGTTTGTGGAACACATCATAAAGACGTAGCTGAAATGGTTTTCAAGCAGCACAAAGATGCCGGTGTGTTGCGACAGGAAAATCTATTTCATGTCACTCCAACACAGGCTGAGTTAATCAAATACACCAAGAACACTTTCTATGCCATGAAAGTAATTTTTGCTAACCAAATGTATGATATCTGCCAAGCTCTAGATGAAGACTGGTACAAGATTAGAGAGGTAATTACTGCGCCTCAAGAACAACCAATTGGCGGCTCACATTTAGATCCAATTTTCGGCCTTAACCGAGGATTTGGTGGCAAATGTTTGCCTAAGGATTCGCAGGCATTGGCAGTGCTTGCAGAATCATTGGAATGCAAATATGAGTTACTAGAAGCGATTCAAAATGACAATAAAAAATTAAGAGATATCCTTACTGGGAAACCAAGTGATGTAACAACTAATGATGACTAACTCGATGTTGAGGTGAATTTGTGGATAATCAAAAGTTTTCTGCAATCGCCCCAAGAGGCACCATCAGAAGATTCGCCTCCGCTGGCGCAATCAATACATTGTTGTTCTGGATTTTCTGGGAGGTCTTGCGTATCTCCCCAACATTGGAATTACTGTCGGAAACCGGAGTGTGGGCAGTCGCTTGGATAGTTTCCTGCTCCATTGCGCACTTTACCCACCGATACTTCACTTTTGATGGGAGAAAAGACCTGAAGGTTACGATGATGGGGGCGTTCGCAGTATACGCAGTAGGTGGAGGGTTATCCACGCTAACATACGATATGTTAGTTTCAAATTTGCAAATTCATATCCGTACTATTTTCATTACCAACATGTTGATTTGGGGGATTTTCACCTGGGCCAGCATGCGCTGGTTTGTGTTTGGATATGATGATTGAACCGGTAAATTCCAACTGCCAAAGAAAACGAATTTTTCACGGGCTTTGATGCGAGAAGTTATTGGCTAATGAGCAACACGGAGTATCATGCTGCCAGATACAATTCACAAGTTATCACGTGACGAGAGATTCTCATATGCTCGATTATTAGCCTTCGTGGCTAGAGTTGATAACGAGCTGACAGTTGACGAAATGGCTATGTTTGAACAGCGACTTGGTACTGCATTACTGTCACCAAAACAGCGAGAGCTAATCCGTCAAGCCTTGAAAACCCCCCCGCCGCTAGATGAATGCTTATCTGGCTTAAGCGATGAGGCTGGTCGACTAGCACTGAGGGATGCTATTTTGATGGCTGCAGCAGATGGCACTGTTGATGATGATGAGAAGGAAGTACTAACGGAAATAATTGCTCACCTTGGGCTTCCCGAAGATGCGTTAGATCGATTGTTAAAATGGACTGTTGAGGGGTACAACTGGATGCAGTCTGGCTATGACATTTTGAATCAACTGGCGGAGTGAAACCTTTGTTTCCGGACATGGTTAATGGATTGACCATTGAGGAGCGCTTAGCACACGCACAATTGATGGTCACCGTAGCATCTATTGATGGAGAGTTAGTTCAAGAAGAGTTGGTTATGATTGAATCAATAATGGGTAAATCTATGCTCCATCCAGAAATGCGAGTCGATGTTCGTAACACACTGAATCATCCCGTGGAACTTGAAAAGTGTATGGAGATACTATCTACAACAGGTCAAAAACTGGCATTAAGAGATGCCGTGCTAGTCTCAGCATGTGATGGCGAATATGATAAGAAAGAAATTAGAATCATAAAAAAAATTGCGCAATTTGCCCAAATTGATACGGAAACACTGTCCCAAATATACCAGTGGGTGGAAGATTATTGGACAGTTTACAATGAATCGTCATCGTTTTTGGCATAATTATGGCAAATATTCCCTTTTTCGGTAATTTTTTCTCTAATTTAGGCGTTTTTTGAGGTTTTTTTACTTTAATACAAATCCATTCTCCCATCCTTGGTAAAGACGATTCTTTATTACTGATAAGTGACTAGACAATAAACGAGCATTGGTGAAATAGATGGGAATTCATCCAAAGATTGGAATCACAGGGTTACCAAGGAGTGGTAAATCCGCAGTAATGGAAAAGGTTCTGCAAATGTTAAGCGAAGAGAGAACCCAAGAAATCAAACTCAGAGGAAATCCAAGCGGCAAACCGATTATTGCTGGTTTACGTACAGAACCTATCATTGAAAGCGGGGAACGACTCGGCTACAAAGTGATTGACATTATCACGGGCGAAGAGGGTGTCATTGCCCACAAAGATTTTGATTCTAGATTAAGAGTTCTTGGCTATGGCCTTGATCTAGAAGCACTAGAGAAGGTTGCTATACCAGCAATTGAATATGCTAAAAATGAAAGTGAAGTTCTAGTCATCGATGAAATTGGCAAGTTCACTGTCGAGAGTGAGAAATTCGTAAATTGTGTTAGAGGAGCATTGGAGATTGACAAACCAACATTACTAACCCTACACAAAAAGAGTAGACACCCACTCCTTCAAGATATTCGCCGAAGAGATGACGGCAGAATTTTAGAAGTTACACCAGTAAACCGAGCACTACTGCCCTACAAGATTCACAAACTAATGAGAGAGACTTATTGAGAGCCGCTTAGTTCATCACTAATATGTTTGTAGCGATGCCATGGACGAACCTAGTAAGGCGGCAAATCGCATCTTACTTGGCACCGGATTTGGCATGATGTTAATTTGTGGTTTTGCTATTGTTGAAGAACGTATGATAGTAAATGACTTGGGAATAGGCCACCTGTTCTTCCTCACCGGCATGATATGTTTGATTATGTCAAGACTACTAAGTTATGACTCCTCATTTCTAACAAATATATTCCCCGATGAAACCGAAGAAGAATTAAAACAACGAGTGAGTAATGAAGTTAATCAAACTGCACAAGATAACCGCATGGGCAGTGCTTGGGCAGAATTAGAAAGCAAGATATTAAGTGACGAAATCATCAATGAGCAAGAGTAGTTTTGTTGCGAATATTCAAGAATCCTCTTCAACTCCAACAAGATAGGCGATAATATGAGTGATGTCCCAGAAGGTTTGTACTATACGAAAGAACACGAATGGCTTAGGGTTGAAGGAGATACGGTAACCATTGGTATTACTGACCATGCGCAAAATGCCCTCACTGATATTGTTTATATCGAATTGCCAGAAAGTGGTATGGTGGTCGAGGATATGGGTGAGTTCGCAGTAGTAGAATCTGTAAAATCCGCATCCCCCATTTTTGCTCCGCTGGCAGGAGAAATCACTGAGGTGAATGAAGAATTAGAAGATACTCCTGAACTCATGAACACTAGCCCGTATGGTGATGGATGGATAATCAAGATGACCGTCAATAATATCGATGAAATAACCAGTCTGATGGATGCTGCAGGATATAAAGCAGAAATCGGCGAGTGACTAAATTGACCGCGATTGATGAACATCTAGCATTTTATATCGATGGATCCTGCCTTGAAAATCAAAATGTCAATGCCAACACTCCGGCCGCTTGGGGGATGGCAATAGTTGTTGGAGATAATGGACTTGGAAAAGGCAGTGGTGAGATTCTAGAAGAATCATGGGGATTTGTTGTTTGTAACGTAAATGATGACGATTTTATTGGCGCAGAAGTCGGCTCAAATAATACCGCAGAATTAACCGCCTTTGCAATGGCACTACGTTGGTTATTAATCGATGGAAGTGAAAAGCCCGCAATAATCTACACTGATTCCCAATACGCTGGAAACCTGGCAACCGGTCAATGGCGAGCTAAAGCCAACAAAAAACTAGTCACAACAGTACAAAATTTATGGCATGAAGTTGTCCAAATTCGCACCATTGAGTGGCGTCATGTAAGAGCGCACCGTGGCCACCGGTGGAATGAACGAGCCGACCATCTTGCCAACCGCTGTGTCAACAACCAATTACCGGTACCATTGACATTTTGGAAACCCGGTCAACGTTAGTTCAGCCGCTTATCGAGCCATTGTCTGAGCTGATTGGAATAATCTGGATTACGCAACCCATAATCAATTTGTGATTTTAACCAAGATAACGGATTTCCGGAATCATACCATTGATAATCACTCAAATCTACAGCAATCAAACCCTCGCCAGACATCCAGTGCTTCTGTAGTTCAATGGTCTGATACTCTCCAAACTCGCTAACTGGAAATTTTGAAGCAAGCAGCTCCCTGCTGTCTAGAGTGAATAAATATCGTCCACACAACACTTTGTTTGACGGGGCATCCTTGATTGCAGGTTTTTCTATTATTTGCGAGATTTTTTCACCATTAAGCTCTATCACTCCGTAATTGCTTACCTCATTTTGGGGAACAGAATAAATTGCTGCGCACGGCAAACCGGTTTGGTGGAAGGCCGAAATTAATTCGCAGGATGCATTAGAGGGCACAAAATTTTGGACGCTAGAGAACTTATCTGTGATTATGTTGTCGCCCAATAATACAAGATAAGGTCCGTCGATTTCGCCGAGTGATTGGAGGATGGCGTGACCCAATCCTAGCGGTTCATCTTGGGTATGTACAAGGAATTCTATTGAATCATCCAAAGTGAGAAGCGCCTTGCTAATTTCTGGTTTTAGTAGATGATAATCCTCTTTATTTTCTAAAAAGGTGGAGAAGTCCTTTTTTGGCGAGGTGATAATGTGAATTCTGGTAACCCCTGCAGCCACTGCTTCCCTAACCAAGTGTATGAACGCAGGAACATCGACGAGCGGTAACGACTCTTTCGGCAAGTAGGCGCTGGTTGGAAGCATCCTACCGCCTAACCCTGCGGCGACAATTACTGCGTCATTTACCGCGGTCATAAAGAATCCCAAAGGGTACAACCTTTCAAGCATAACCCATCATGCCGTTATCATGGCAACAACTCCGGAGTGGCGGTGGTTTACGATTGCCGGTCTGATAATGGTTGCACAAACCATGGTTGATTTGGCACCGGAAGGCCCATGGGGAGCAAGTTCATTCACCAGAGGATTGATTGGTTTGTGTGGCTTATGTTGTTTGTATGTTGGGTGGTTCCGAGTTACATTTAGACAATCAGGGATTATTCCGTCAATTAATCGGTGGCGACAGCCTAAGAAAAGTTGGAAATTAGTGTTAATTTTCTCATTCACTTGCATGTTATTGGTTTACGGCATAAATAATACAGAGCTAAAAAATATCCTTCCAGAAACATCTGGGATGATTTTGTTGCTTATCGCATCACTATCAATGCTTAATGGAATTTATGTGGGATTAGTCGTATCCGGCCCGTTGAAGAAACGCTCTGAAGAGGAATAATCAGTCTAGAAATCCTAACTCCTGATCGAGAGTCTGCAACGCCTCATCAAGTTGAGGTAAAGAATCAGGCTCCTGCATTGTACTAATATGCTGCTTTTTGGGGTTAGATTTTGGTCTATCACCCTTACCATCTAACCAATCAATCCATTGAATAGATGAGGCTTCTCTTCTAGCCTCCATCAATTGCCAAAGCGGTTGAAGGTCACATTCGTCAGAGTGTAAATCAACAAGTCGGGAGGCAAATTGTTCAGTGGAAATATCGGCCATTTTAATTAACAATTCACGCATTCTGGTTCTTACTAATTCATCACCATCTTGCCATAGAGTTGGTAATAGTTTTCTTGCGTCGTCGGGAAATGTATCAAAATATTCACGTAACGATGGTACCAAGTTCCTACGTACAATTGGTAAGTTATGTTTACTCAATTCAACTAGATTGTCTGCCCATAGTTCAGCATCAATGAATCTCAAATCTGCTGATGTGGTACTCACTGCAGCAAGTACATCCGGGTCATCGTCTGACTTTAATTGCTCAAAAAACGGTAAAGCATCTTCTGATAATCTCCTAAATAGCCTTGTTAATACGTCTGCCATTGCACGGCGTATTACAAGATCGCCTCTCGACATCAACAATTTTGCCAAATTGTGCCCAAGCACCCGGTCATAATCAATTGCCTTTGGAAGACACCTGGTTATTTGCACTGTAAGGTGTAAATCTATGTCCGAACTCAGCCTAGTTAGAATATCTAATAATCCCAGTGGCTCTATCAGTTCGCGCCGTTCCAGCAAAAGTCTGATCCATTCAATAAGCAATCTTCGCCTAGCAGTATCATCATTTTCTAATTCATTGAGCAGCCACTTTGCAGCTTTAATTCCAAACTCATGAGCAACTACGCCAGTCATTCTTGGAACTATCGCATTAGGATTCCAATCTACATTCTGAGGTCCTGCCTCTGGTTGGGTATGCCATGTACCCGGTCTTTCGCCGATAGCAATAGATTCCAACAAATGATAGCCTTGGTGAATTGGTTGCCCTGAAGGAGTGATTGAAAGGCCATTTAGCAAGGCAATACTCAGCCACCATCTAGTAGTATCAGGAGCTTGCGGATCGAGCGCTTGAGCAAGCCATTCAGTGTTTATTGCAAATATCAACCGTTCAGCAACCATATCGGCTCGCTTTGTTAGCCACTTTTTGTGTACTTCATACGGATCATCGGTTAAATTCATACGATGAGGTACAACTAAATCGAGTACTGAATTTAATTTATAGTCGAATAGCCCTCTGTCTACATTTAGCAGTCCAAGGCCTTGCTCTATTAGTTGCTGAGCCGAAATCGGTTCGATAACCGGGAAATCAGCATCTTTGAGAGGTGGATGGGGGAGAGGCCATGATTGTGTACCTCGTTCTAGAGCCTCAACCAATAATACCGCCACTTTTTCAAAGACAATCTGAGAAACCTCAGATCGGCTCTTACTCATTTCAATCGACCTGAAATGTGACTTAGATGTCTAGTTCAATGTTCAGGTTTTGAATCAGTTCTTTGTACCGGTTTCTGATGGTAACTTCTGTTACACCAGCAACTTCGGCTACTTCTCTTTGGGTTCTTCTCTTACCACAAAGTACCGAAGCAATGTAAATAATTGATGCGGCAATACCGGTTGGGCCTCTACCACTTGTCAATTCTTTTTCTTGTGCAGCCTTGATTAATTCGTATGCCTTTGCTTCTACTTCTGCGTCGAGACCAAGTCCTGAACAAAATCTAGAGATGTAATCTTCTGGGCCTGTTGGCATAATCTTCATCTTTAGTTCTCTGACCATGAAACGATATGTTCTGCCTATCTCTTTTCGACCCGTACGCGATGCTTGACCAATTTCATCAAGTGTTCTTGGAACCCCACACTGACGGCATGCGGCATATAGCGAAGCAGCAGCAACTCCTTCAATTGAACGACCTCTTATCAGCCGCTTGTCAACTGCTTTCTTGTAATTAACCGCTGCAGCTTCACGGACAGATTTAGGCAATTCTAGCCTGCTCGCCATCCTGTCTAGTTCTGCTAGCGCCATTGCAAGATTTCTCTCAGTTGCGTTTGAGACACGACTTCGCTTTTGCCACTTTCTCATTCGATAAAATTGTGAACGATATCTAGAATTGATGGTCTTACCAGAATAATCTTTATTCTGCCAATCGATATCTGTTGACAGACCTTTGTCGTGTAGCATAACGGTCATTGGGGCACCTGTTCTTGCTCTTTGGTCACCTTGTTCTGGCGAGAACACTCGCCATTCAGCACCTTGATCGATTACATTGTCCTCTAATACGAGGCCGCAATCGTCACAAACGACTTCCCCTCGAGTCTCATCTCGAGTCAAATTCCTACTTCCACAATCACTGCACTTTACAATATCTTCAACTTGTTGCTCATCCATTTGTTATTCCCCCCCCACAGAAAAATAGGGTAACACTCTTAACCCCTTATGCGAGGTTATATGAAACTTATGCACGAAATGATAAATATCGTCGGTGCAAAAATTACTTCGGGAGGTGTTGATTTTTCATCCCTGCCATATACTTTATGACGATTTAGGGTGAATGGTTATACACACCACAAGCCTCCCCGAAATGATTGCCATGGGTGTTAGCGGAGGGGAGCGAGGAATCGGCCTAACACCTGGAAAGCGGGTTTTGTTTCTGACAAAAAATTTAGATTTAATCAAACAACAGTTGTATGATGGCTTAAATCTCAAGATGAGTGATATAAATCCTGAAGATTTACTAGACGATATCAATACTGACGTAATGACACCCGCGTGGGTTTGTTTTGATCACGAGCCTGCAGAGATTGCCAAGAACGCCTATGCTGGATTGAAGCACAATGGACTTAGAGTGTTTAGCGAAAATGCCTTGATTAACGGTAATTTTGAAGTAATCGTATCTGGTCAACGAAAGGGTACTGGATCAAGTCGAGAGACCGCAGCGCAATGTGAGAGATGGGCGGGGATACGTATTGTAATCGCAGCATCTTTTGCGCCAATCCATGAGAGAAATAACATAAATCTCGGACAGTTGATGGGCGACTATACAATGCTGGAAAAGCTGCAAAACGGTGAAGAATTACCGTTGTCTGAATTTACCGCAAAATACGACGATGTGACCAGAATAATAATTGAAAAAGGTGGTTTGTTTCCATTCGCTAAAGCGCTAAAGAACAACGAGATTATGTTACCAGCTATAGATACAGACCATAGACCAATGACCATGGCTGAGAAGATTATTGCAAGAAACCTAGTCGGACAACGCACAGGGCAATGCGTGAAACCAGATGACCCGGTAATAACTCAAGTTCAAGGGGGCTACTCACACGAGTTTACCACTGCCCAAGTCCACACATTCTTAACAGAGGAATATGGGGTGGCTTATCAATTACCAAATCCAAGTAAATTTGCGGTATTTGAAGATCATTTACTATATGCACACCACAACCCAAAGTTTGTTCCGTTTATGGACAAGGTTCAAACCTTGAGAGACCTACAGAAAGCATTTCAACGACACACCAATGTAAGAGACTATTCTGCTATCGATGGAGTATCACCAGGTATTTGTCATCAAGTTGCTCGAGAAGAATTCATCGAAATAGGCGATTTTGTTCAGGCTACCGACTCTCATACTTGCATGGGCGGAGCTTCTAACGCATTGACATGGGGGGTTGGTGCGACTGAATATTCTAACCTAATTAGTGCTGGTTTTACCTTTGTCAAAGTACCTGAATCGATTAGATTCGAATTGATCGGTGAGTTAACTCCCGGTTGTACAGCAAAAGATGTTATTCTCTATATTTTGTCCGACCATGCCCGGAAAGAGCTAACTCTGAACCGCTCGATGGAATTTGGCGGCCCCGGTTTAACGAGTCTCTCCGTGGATGAGCGCGCCACATTATGCAACATGGCGACTGAATGCTCAGCGAGAACTGGCATCTGTGAACCAGACGAATTCTTATACGATTGGATGAAAAGTGCAATGCCAAATTTATCGGTTGATAAGATGCTGGAGAACTCGGTAATCCCAGACGAGGGCGCTCATTATGATGGCGGAGTGCACATTATCGACCTGTCGATAATCGAACCAATGGTAGCCCATCCAGGAAACCCCGACCAAGGAATACCCAGCGATCCGACAAATGGGGCGTTAATTGGAGATATTGGTGATGTTGGAATTGACATTGCATATGGAGGTTCTTGTACTGCTGGTAAAGAAGACGATATCGCATATTACGCCATGGTTTGTCAGGCGGCAGACGATGCAGGCCTTACAGTGGCAGAAGGAGTTGAGTTTTACATTCAATATGGTTCAGGTTTAGTCAAGGATTTAGCGGTGAGAAAGGGTTGGCATGATTTATTTTCGAAAGTTGGTGTTAAGCTAATTGACCCCGGATGTGGCGCCTGCATTGGAGCTGGTCCTGGAGTATCAATTAATCCAGAACAAGTTACTGTTTCCGCGATAAATCGTAATTTTCAGGGGCGGTCTGGCCCCGGTAAACTCTACCTTGCCAGCCCATTAACTGTGGCTGCCTCGGCATTTACTGGAAAAATCTCCTCTTGGCAAACCAGCCTATTTGAATGATGATTATGAAGAAGCGTAGTGGTTTGATTGCACTAACTATTGTCATAATAGGAATTGCACTAACCATCTCCTTAACTCAAATAATGGTCAATGTGTTCTTTGACTATCTTAATTGGTTCTCTAAAAATGAAGCACTTGGTATGGTTGTCTTTTTGTTATTGTATATCGTATTCGGAATAATTGCTTTACCAGCCAGTTTTCATAAATATCTCGCCGGAGTAATTTATGGCTTTGGCCCAGGAATTATCATTGCATGGATAGGTTCTATGATAGGAGCAATTGCGCCGTTCTTACTTGGGAAAAAGTGGATGAACCCTTATGCCAGACGGTCGTTAGAGAAATATCCCACTTTGAAGAATTTAGAGCATGAAATGGCCAAACATGGTGTTAAAGTCGTTGCATTGACAAGGGCAAGTTTAGTGATCCCATATGGTGTACTAAACTACGCTTATGGTGCCACTAAACTTAGTTTCAGGCATTTTATAATAGGAAATCTTGTGATGATAATTCCAGCGATAATGTATGCTTGGTGGGGGTCCCAAACTATCGTTACCAGTCAAGGGCTCGAAACTGCCGCTAAAACTCCAGTTGATTTTGTGATAGTCGGGTTGTCGGTTTTCATCACCATATACCTCGTCGTAAAAGGCAAACAAATCATGGACAACCTTGAACGCAAGGTCGAAATGAACCAATAACTAGCCATCGTCAAGTTTTTTTCATGTTAGTTATTATGAACCGTCGGTAGTCCAAACTACATGTTGCTGGCCCGAGGTCATTCGGACCGAGGAGGACCAGATACGGAGTGACAAGGATGTCAGGTATAGCGCAAAAATTAGCATCAAATCAAAAACAGGTAGCAATTTCTGAATTTTTTGAAAAAAATAAGCACTTTCTAGGCTTCGATTCACCTGTTAGGTCACTGATAACCGCAGTCAAAGAAGCTGTTGACAATTCTCTAGACGCTTGTGAAGAAGCTAGAATTTTACCGTCCATCAAAGTCAAAGTCCGCAAGATAGACTCAAAGAAGGACATTATCGAATTAGTTGTGGAAGATAATGGTCCGGGAATACCACAGAAGAGTATCGAGAAGGTCTTTGGCCAGTTATTATTCGGCTCAAGGTTTCATGCGATTAGACAATCCAGAGGCCAGCAGGGTATCGGAATAACCGGTGTTGTAATGTATAGCCAGTTAACTACTGGTAAACCAACTCATGTGAAATCGAAAATAGCTACTGAATCTACAGCCGCAGTCGTTGATATTGGCCTTGACACGCGAAAGAATAAAGCGACAAAGAGTAATTCTGGCAGGGAAATATGGCTCCTCGATGACGGCGAAATGAAAAAGCACGGACTAGAAGTCACCACTCGAATGAAAGCGAAATATCAGAAAGGACGTCAAAGTGTTTGGCAGTATTTACGTATGACAAGTATTGTAAATCCTCATGCTGAAATTACCTTCATCGACCCAGAAGGGGAAACTCATCACTGGCCAAGAGTGACTGAAAGGCTGCCTGGCAAAGTAGAATCTATCAAACCTCACCCACATGGAATAGAATTAGGTCAACTGCAAAGAATGCTAACAGAATCAACTGACTCAAGGTTGTCAGTATTTTTGCGAACTAACTTCTCAGGGGTGTCAACTAGAGCGGCTAAGGAATTATGTTCTGCAGCGGAGTTAGAAGTAAAGATAAAGCCTAAACAAATGACTCCAGACCAGATTCGCGCCTTACTTGAATCATTTCAAGGTGAGAGAATGTTCAACGGAAAACCAGTAAAATTACTCAATCCTCCAACTAACTGTCTTTCTCCAATCGAAGAAATGCTTATCAAAAAAGGTCTATCAAAAACTATCGACTCAAGGTATGCAATTACTATGACAAGAGCTCCCAATGTTTCTCAAGGCAACCCCTACCAAGTCGAGGTAGGCTTGATCTTTGGTGGCAATATGGTAGCAGATAAGCCAGTTGAGATTTTGCGGTTCGCCAACCGAGTCCCCCTGATGTACCAACAGGGTGGATGCTTACTAACGAAGGCGATTGAATCAGTTGACTGGCGTCAATATGGACTCGATCAAGCCGGAGGAAAAGGCGTCCCCAAAGGTCCTGCAGCCATACTAGTCCACTTAGCCAGCACAAATGTTCAGTTCACTTCTGAAGCCAAGGAGGCACTGGCGGATAATGGAGAGGTTATGGAAGAGGTTAGAAAGGCAATGCTAGAAATGGGCCGAGGGTTAAGAAAACACTTGGAGAAAAAGAAAAAGATGGCCAAAACTAAAGAGAAATTTGAGTTAATTAACGATATTCTACCAGCAATTGCCGCAAAATCTGCTCAAATTCTAAACAAGCCAGTGCCAAATCTTGCTGGCTCTATCACAAAAATAATGTCCGCAGTAATCTGCGAGAGCACCACTGAATGGAATAAAGCAACTAAATCAGTTGATGTGGCTATTAAAATTTACAATTATACGGCACGTTCCAGAGCATACACGATTTTAGCAACCTGGCCTGAGAAAGTTGGTGGTTCAATGAGCAACAATAATCACGGTGGTAGAAAGGAGGCCACTGGTGTTTGGGCGTGGAAATTAGAAACGTTACAGCCCGGTGAAGATATAACAATCGAATATTCACTACAAGGTTTAGAAAAAGGTGACTGGACGGAAACCGATGTATTCTTCCGAGGTAGTCAAGAAATTATTGGTGCGATGAAGATGGATGAAAAATATCTTGAGGAAATTCGCAACCAAGAGAAAATTTTACAAGAATTAAATGCTTCTAGTAAAATGGATGATGAGTTGGTTGTCGAGCAACCCAAAGCTGTCCCTGAAAATATACCGGAACCTGTCGTTAAACCACCTTCTGGGCAATCAACTCTGTTTGGAGGTGAGCAGTAATGGCAACCAGAATGAGTGCTGAAGAAACTAAATCTGCGATGCAGACAGTGGTCTCGGAGATGTATGATAAAATTGTCAAGGGCGAAGCCCCCACTATGACTTTACCTGTAAGGACAAAAAATAATATTGGCTTTGATAGAAAACTTGGAGTCTACAAATACGGCAAAAATAAGTCAATCCGAGATGCAACCAGCTTGGGTTCGGCAAAACAGTTACTAAGAGCGTTACACATTATTGAGTTCATTGAAGATATGATTGATTCTGGAAAATCATCGACTCTGAGAGAGATGTATTACATCTCTGAGAGTTGGGGACTTGGTAAATTTGGTAGCCAAAATGAATCAAATAACCTTGCTGAGGATCTAGAGATTGTTACAAAATGTCTCCGAGAAGACTTCAAACTGAGGCCTGAGGAGGACGGCGCTAGAATCATTGGAAATCTGACCCTGCAGGAGCGTAATCGTCGAGGAGAATGGATGAGAATTAATGCTAGAGACGACGTCGGAGATTCCGGGTATGGTGTACCCTACAATGTAGAAATGGAAAAGATTGAGTTCCTAGAACATGATATTAATTTCCTTATGGCGATTGAAACCGGTGGAATGTTTGACAGATTGGTTGAGAATGGTTTTGATGAAGATTACAAATGTGGCCTGTTACATTTGAAAGGCCAGCCTGCAAGGTCCACGAGGAGAATCATCAAACGCATGAGTGAAGAGTGGGACCTACCAGTAGTTGTATTCCTCGATGGTGACCCATGGTCGTTCAGAATTTTTGCTTCGATTGCTTACGGGGCCATCAAAACTGCGCATATTTCAGAATACTTAGCTACCCCGAGCGCCACTTATCTAGGAATTACCTCCGATGATATTGTCGCTTATGACCTGCCTAGTGATGATCTTTCCAAGAAAGATATTGAGGCTCTTAATGCAGAACTTTCCGATCCAAGATTTGCAGATTCTTGGTGGCAAGACCAGATTAACATGATGTTAGAATTAGAGAAAAAGGCTGAGCAACAATCACTTGCAAAGTATGGTTTAGACTTCGTCACAGACACATATTTACCAGAAAAATTAGCAGAACTCGGCCTTGCATAGTCGTACAAGCATTGATGGAGGACTTCGACCGGGGGTTGTTTATGGCGCAAACTGATACAAACCCGTGGCCAATGCGAGTTGCGATACTCGGGTTAGTATGCTTAATGATTGGTACTGTAGCAATATTTTCAAACATGGACCAAATTGATGAAGCGTCAAGTCCGAGGAAAATTAGTGAGGTCTCAATTACAGGCGGTGGAGCTGAGACCATCGATTTGAGACAAAGTTGTTACTCCGCAGTAATTATTTCTGACGATATTTCAAACGTTAGTTTACTCAAGATGAGTGGCTCGGATATTACAAGTGATGCTTTAGAAGCAAGCAGTTGTAAAACCGATTGGACACCAATGGACTCCGATGGCAGCAAATTTACCATCATAAAGGAATGGGATGTCGCTGAAAAAGGTGAATATGTGCTTGAGGTTGAATGTGATTCAAATTGTGACAACTCAACTCTTTGGCTAGTGGACGCCACTGGAGCACAATGGAGAATATTAGAACAGCCAGCGCTCGTGTTCGGCGGAGCGGCCTGTTGTATTGGCTTGGTAATTTTGCCACTAGCGGCCATTTTGTATCTAACAAACAAAAATTCTGGTGGACCAAAGGTTATGATGGTCGGAGCAAATGGCCAAGTGGTTCCGATAACCGATTTAACACCGGAAAACATTGCAAACCTACCGACCCAGCAAGTTGAGAAGGTTGACAATCCGTTCGCTGATACTGGAATAACAGATTCTGAAGAGTTTGTAGATGGTCGAGAAGATGTGCAAAAAGGCACACTACTAACTACAGAGCAAGTATTTGCTTTAATGAAGGGAGATGTTGATGAAGCTCAAAGTAGGGTTGCAGATCCGTTTGCTGATTACAACAATCTACGTCAGCCCGAGATAGAGAAGAAAGTAACTAATACCAAAGAAATTAGCTCATGGGACGAGGGTGGAAACGTTACGACAAGTCAATCAAACCAAACTAAGAAAATTACGAGTGATATCAATCGTGAAGCGCCCAAACAACCGGCTACAAAACCGAATGCTTGGAAAGAATGGGATGAGAACTAGGGTGATCTTGTGAAAAAATACATCTGGATTGGATTGATAGTTATCGGCAGTTTAATGATTATTTTTTCGTCACTAGGCATAACTCAAGACCTCAGTGATGCCGATACGGTTGATGCCATGCTACCACCATGTACAGTAGATGACGGCCTACCGCTAGTTGGTGATGATGAAATAACATGCTACTGGGGTATGTCTGGAGAAGTCCTAGAAATACCCAGCGAAGCAATAGCTGCTGATGTTGATGTGGAGATTGTTTGGGAAAAATCTGGAGTCTGGATCGGCATCGCTGAGGCAAGCGAAGCAAACAAATGTGAATTGAAGGGCGATTACTACGAATGTCAAAAGGATTCTATCGATATGGTTGCTGGTGGACCATCATCAGACGGTAAAATCACTTGGCAACCGGTGCCCGGCGAGTATCGCTTTGTTGCTGGTGGGGATGATTCCCAAACTTTACAGCAATTCGATGTGGATTGGAGTTACCAAGCCTCGCTTAAATCTGGACTAGCGA
Organism: uncultured Candidatus Poseidoniales archaeon; assembly: GCA_964412625.1. Taxonomy (GTDB): domain Archaea; phylum Thermoplasmatota; class Poseidoniia; order Poseidoniales; family Poseidoniaceae; genus MGIIa-L1. The sequence goes on along the minus strand of CAYPPO010000015.1, from coordinate 14,094 downwards.
TAGCGTTGCTATTCACCGGCTTAAGTTTAGCAATTACCGGTGCAGTATTGTGGTATCGACAAAGAATTGGCTGATTTGAAAAGGTTCATCAATTAGTTAACCTTAGGTTGAGCAATATGGCCGACATTGACCTTGCCCTGAGGCTTTTACAGAACAAAGTTCGAAGACAAATACTTGAACGGCTTGTGAGAGAGCCGCACTATCCAATGCAGTTAGCTGACTTAATTGGCGTTAGCCAACAAGCAATCAAAAAACACCTAAAAGAATTAGAAAACGGAAACTTCGTCACTAAACTAAAAGTTCCAAGCGAAAAAGGTGGTCCGCCAAGAACAATATATACCGTTCAGGAAGCCATATCAATACGAATTGATCTTGGACCTGATTTATTTAATTGCGAACAAAGAAAACTACCCTCTGGAGGTCCGATGAGGCTGTCAAGTAAACTTCCGGAAACCACGCACTCCGTCGCAGAAATGGTAAGCGGGCGGAAAAGAATTTCAGTGAGTGAAGGTGTTACCCACCTTGCAGAGCTTAACCAAGTGATTGAACGCCTAGATTCAGAAAGAGATGCACTAATTTCGTTGCACCAGCATATTCGTAACCGTATTTCTCAAGGGGTTGATAATGACTTTGAGCAATACGAAGAAAGAGTGATGATTCATTCGATAATAGAGGCGCCTGAGAAGCGGCTGGATCTTAACTTGCTAAGCAAAGAATTACAACTTGGTCAACGCCAAGTTACCGAACTCTTGGAGGAGGTCCGCGCCAAGTTGCAACGGCAGATTTCTCAAAAGGCTGGGCACGTAATTGCTACACCTCAAAACTCGGACCTTCATTGGTGGCTGGGCGATTACAAGAAGTAATCATAAATCGGTTCAATTATCAGAATCTAAAACACTCACCAGCGATGATTGTTCAGCAATTCGCTTCTTGACTTCCTCTCTTCTCGCCTTACCGACAAAGTAGACAACTCCGAGTAAAGATAGAGTAAGTAGGATTACCACGAACGGTAGAGCTGTTTTGCCAACAATCTGTCCTGCAACGTCGAAGAATGGATTCGGTGATTCTAGCGGTTCTGATACAGCCATGATATTATTACTTTCACTACCTTCAACAATTTCATTCATTGGATCAACTACAACATAAACACCTTTACTACCGGCAACCACAGGATATAACAAATAAAGTTCAATTTCTCTCGCTTCCTCGGAGGCATCTGGTTCTAGGAGTGCACCGACCACTTGGCGCATAACTATACTGTCTTCGTCGCAGCCATTACGCTTGATGTCATTTATTATCGATTGACTATTGGCATCATCATATTGGCATAGAACTATCTCGATATCGAGGGCGTGCGTGTTACCTACATTTTGCAGAGTTATACCGATTGGGATTGTTGAATCAATCTCTGCGCTATACTGTGAAACCCTGATGTCTTTAATCACTAAGTCCGGTGCTTTTAGGCTTAGAGTGACAATGAATTCATTGCTATCGAGTTCTTCGCCTTGCCACGATGGCGAAGAATCATAATCGCCTCCTTCAGTCATGTCACCAGCCATCGATACAACCTTGAGGCCCACATTACGAGTGTCCAGTTTTGCGGTAGTCGAAATTTTCACCACAGCAATCATTTCTACGGTCTGATATGGTGCTAATTTTGGCGCCATGTAAACCATGTTCGGTTCAATATATGCACATCTATTAGAATCCTGCATTTCTTCAACCATCGAGTAATATGCATCGATTTCGATCTGGCTAGCATCTGCTGCCGGCATTGGGTCAGTAATTACGACGCAATCCTCATCGACACTCAAATCGTTGCTGATTTTCTTAATGGTGCGCCATTCTACTGACCATCCACTTAATGCACCCATTCCGGGTAGTTCATTCCATAGCAAATCATTGCCTTGTGATTGAGCTGTATGGTTATCTAATGAAGGCCAATCCTCTACGTTACCATTATTCGTTATGTTCACTGCAAAGCTAACAATCTTTCCAGGAGCAGACACTTTCACCGGGTTGTCAACTGTAGGGTCCATGGTTATCTCCATGTCATAGAATTCGTTGACATAGACATACAGGAAATCTACATCACGCTCACGCGTAATTCGGTTTTGTTCGTTTGGATATGCCTCCTCTGAAAGTGTCTTAAATTCAACGACATACAAGCCTGCTCCGATATCAAACTCTGGTATATTCATTAACACATCAAACGTCTGATCTGAGTCACGGTCTAATTCTTCTAAACTCTCCCTTGGTATTACGATATCCCAATGTCCAGTTCTAACTGGCACTCCAGTCGGATCAATTACCGTAGTCAAACGGAAATCAAACCTATCAGGACCATTACCATTATTCATTGTAGTCACTGGAAGTACTAGATTTTCACCTGGATTTACCGCAATCGCTGATATTGGATTACCATTTGAGTCTGTGACCGATACAATTCTGTCTGCCTCTAATTCAATTTGAGTATCAAGACTATATTCATGAATAACATTGACTGTATATCTCCCTGAATCTGACACCTTTTGATAGCCCTCTAGATTAGCTTGTAAAGTGAAACTCTTTGAGCCGATGCTTGCATCATCAGGTACACACACCTTCACCCGTACAGTCCAAGTTCTGAAGCTCGTTCCTGCATCGAGTTTCCATTCGATTGGCATTCCAAGGGTGGCATCTGATCCTCCGGGGGTCTGCGAGAAATCAATGTCCAATACCCAATTTGACTGACCCCAAGTGGTATCATCGATATCATCTGGTTGAGGCTCTGGTGCCCCGGGGGTACTGAATATCAGATTGCCCGATTCAAAATTCTTAGTAACATCTTGCTCAAATGTATGGCAATCGCCAGCCTTGATTTCGACTTCTCTTTCATCGGCTAACAGTTCTTCAAACACTATGTTTCCTTCAGATTGTATTGATACGAAAATACCCAACTCTAAGATATCATATGTTCCTTTGTCGACAGACTTGATCGGTTCGCCTTCAGACCAACCTTTGAGATAAATTACGAAAGCCCCTGGGTCTTCGGTCGACGGGACCTTAACAGTTAGAATCTTAGTAGTTGATTTACCAGGATCAAGTTCGACTCGTAGAGGGAAGGTTATCTCCCAGCCAAATGGCAATAACCATTCTTGTTGACCCTCGAGAGTGTTTGGGTCCCAGAACAAGAAGCTATCTTGAACGTTACCGGTATTGGTAATTGTGATAGAGAAGGTCGCTTGGCTTCCTTGCTCTATATCTTGTACACTAAGCGAGGTGTCCAAACTTATTCCGTGAACCACATCCATCAAAGTAAGTGTGGTTAAATCAGACCTTATGGCTGGGTCTTTGTAGGATTTCGCAGTAACTACGATTTGGGCTAATTCATCTTCATTTGCTTGATAGATGGTAGGGGCTTGTACTCTTAGATAGAAATTGATAAATTCTCCTCCTTTTAGATAGATAGGTGTTGTCGGAGTGATTTGGGTTTGGTTTTCTGAGAAGAAAATTTGCGCAGTCCAATTCTGTGGCACACCTGTTATGTTGAGTCCGTAGGTATCGGCAACTAATTCAATATCGCCAGGAGTTGAGTTATTCATTGTCAAATTGTACAACGTTTGTTCGCCTGGCTCAATCACGTGATAGAAGGTTTCTCCGAGTGCTAGTTCAACATCAACCTGTCCAGTAAGTACGTGCGAGTAACAAATAGTGAAGGCGCCATTTTGCTCGTCGTTACACTTGTTTCGATCTGACCAGCCAACATGAGCACCGCTGCCTAAATCATTAGCAAATGCTGGAGGCATGCCAATTTCCGGCCTGCCACCGGTATCGGTTCCAAGTTTATTGCTTGCCCAGCTAGTGATTGAGACTATTTCCCACGGGTCTAGAGCAAATTCGCCCAAGCCAGTGAGATCTGTTTGATTTAGTCGAGTATACTGGATTTCTTCGCCAGCTGTTGTGTTGGCTGAATCAACCCACGCTATGTGTACATTGTTTTGCTCATCGGTCAGCAGGGCAGGGAAAATTGAGTGCCCAGACCAAGGACGGCTTGGAGTTAAACCTCCTAAGCCTTCAACATTAGATATCGCAGTATCCTGAATTTTCTTTATTGCATAGGTCGAAAGACCTTCCTCTGCACCATCGAAGGCTCCTGCTCCTTGGAGTCTAAGTTTCGTGTAGTAGACTTCATAATTGGCTGACTTCTCAAAACCATAATCTCTAGCATCCATCCAGGCGATATGGGTGTTACCTTGCATATCTACACCGATTGATGGGTGGAAAGAATAAGCATCATCGATAGTTACTCGAGTATCGTTTACTACCACCAGGTGTCCGTTCTCTGCCGGGCCCGTATCTTCGATATAGCCACCATTGGCAATTGTATGTCCTGTTGCACCTGGAGTCCAAGACGGATCATTTTCCATCTTAGCGTATGGGTCTAATACTGTCATATAGATCTCACGAGAATTGTTGGTTGCAACATAAACCATAGCCTCCACAAGTAATGCCATGGCGCCGGCGCCACCACTACCAGATGGGAATTCATATGCTTGTCCACCCGCATTGACATTGCTTGGATTGTTAGCTGGGTCAGCCCCCGGACAATTTCTTGGCTGAGTCGATACTACACCATTTGGACATTTTACCAAATCTAAGAAGTGTGATTGAATATTTCCGGCTCCGCCATAACCCTGACCGTACAGGCCGATTGGGATAACGCCCGCTCTTACACAACTGTCGTGCGCTTCATTGATTGAATTGATATCATCTGCTTGTTGCGACGGATCACCATCTTTCGGCCCCTCATCGGAAACTGGTAGTACTATTTTAGTGGCATTCGGATTCCACTTGTGATTAGGCCCGCCAGCGAGTGGGCTGCCAGGAACATTGTCATTAGCATCCCTCCAAGACAAACATGCCCAGTTTGTCCCAGGTCCCCAATCTTCTCCAGAGTTGCCAGAGTAAGGATTGCCATTGTAGACAGTGGTAGCCAGAGTCCTGATACCGCCTGAATCGTCCCCATCACCCAATGGAGTTGAACGCGGCCCTGCATTTTGATTATAACCTGCACAATCTCCGCTATCTGCAGCCGATGGTAAGCCAAAGCCTCCGTCTAGACCGTAGATTGTTTCGTAAACAGTCATGTTAGCAACTTCAAGTAGTGGTTTAATACCCTCAAATGATGAGCCATCAGAGAATGAGCCTCCGTAAATCACTGTGCAAACATCGGCCCATTCTGAGTACATCGACCCGGATGTATCAATTACAAATACCAATTCTACCTTACCGCCACGGGTATCATCCCAAGCAATCTGCACCTGGTCGTTTGCATCAACAACAATATCAGGATGCCCCTTGTGACCAATTATTGGAGTTATTAGTGTATCATCGAACAAAGTTATGACGTCTTGGGTTACAAAATCTGGTTCAATCATTGAATAGTATATTTGTGGTTGATTAAAGAATTTTTCAAGTTCATCGTATTCATCCTCCCAAGCAATGTGAACATTGCCTTGAGAATCGATGTCTAGTGATGGCCAGTCTCGGTCTTGTGAACGCTGAGAAATTACTGTATCATCAATTCCGGTTATAGCACCATCAGTTGAAGATTGACCATTGAATGGCTGTATCTTGTACGGGCTCAATGCCGTATACATTATTTTGTGGGTTCCTGACTTGTCTGTCCAGACGATGTGTATATTATCATCTTCATCGACTGCAGCATCTGGGTGCCAAACTTTGTGAATACCTGGATTGGTTATTTGGGTCGCATCGATGAGAACTTCCCCATTACTCGCCAACATCGAGTAGTAAAGATGTAGATTATTGCGCGCCCAAATAATATGCACATTACCTTGGCTGTCACCAACTATTGCTGTTTGAGTATCCGATGCTGAACCGCCATCAACAATCTGTTGCGGCTCGGTAATCACCACGGTATTTGCTTCAGCATTATCGCTTGCAATAACCATTCCAGACAAGACAGATAATAACATAATCAATACTAAACTAACAGATTTGAATGTTTGACTCATAGACAATTCCCTCTTACGACATCTAAACCATGTTTTCATGGTACTTAACTACGACCCTTTCTGGTCATATTTTGCTCGATGCACTATGCCCATTCTGAAGGATCAAAACTTGTCCCAAATGACATCTTTTCATCAAACTCTACTTCTATACTCTCGGGCTCATCAGATTTTGATTTTGGTGGGCCAATGTTGACGGGTTTACTATTTTGCCAATCATCAACTGGGCCTGGTTTACCTACTCCTGGGCCATATGAATATTTTATCTCATGGATAAGGCCAAGTTTTGCTAGCCAAAGTCTTCGTAGAGAATGCATGAATTCATTCTTTGATACGCCATCAAACCATATCGGTAGACTAACATTGAATGCTTGTAGTGGGCCTGGCTTCTTGTCACCCTGATGGCCCATGTGAATTCCCCAGTCTACTGACGAACTAATTAGTTGCAATCTAGCTTCATGAATCCATTCAGCCCAGCCATCCTTATCCTCTTTCATGTGATTACTCATTTCATCTTGCTGACCCTTATCGACTCTAGTCATGCTAGATATCGCGACTAAATCCCGATTCTTAGGCACCACTACAGCAAACATATGGCCTTGCTTACCTTGAGGATATTTTATCAAGAAGTGAGCATGAGCCCTTGAATCATTTTGCTCCTTGACGAACAATCTTTCTTCATCGAGCCATTTTCTGACTAAAGATACCGCTTCACTAGGCGTCACATTTACCGCGAATAACTCATCCTGTTTGAATCAAACCCAAGAATTATTTTGCATTAAGTAACTCCTGCTTCATTTCTGTGATGATTTGAAATAACTCATTTCGAGTTTGCGTGGACATTTTTAGTTTGCGAAGGTAGCCTCGCAAGTCGACATAGTCATCCCATACCAGGGAAAATAATTGGCCTGTGAACAGTGAAACTGGAAACATTGCCAACCATAGCATAAAGATTGACAACCCCATACTAAATTGTGACATACCAAAGGCTTCTATCCAGTTAATATGGATTGCATGCTCGATGGTTCCCGCTTGCCAATACAATAGTGCGACGATTATTGTTGAGGAAATTGGCCAAATGAGTATCGAGCCAAACATTGCTGCTAAAAACTGGTAGGAAGTCCTTGCATCGATACCTTCGTCGGTTGAATCGCCGAGTATTCTACCCAGAATTATCTGAGGCAATAATGAAATCAGGAATACCGGCAATAATGCGATAAATAGGCCGATTCTAATTGTTGCAAGCGGCAATTTACTCACTTCTGGTTTGGCCAAACTCGTGGAATCGAAATTCAAATCTCTACCGTCCATGCCGTTTTCATGAAGTATTCTTGCCGCTTGTTCAGATTTTGCAACGAGGGTTTCAGTAATTTTGTTGGGTTGTAAATCATCAACATTCATTGATTTTAGACCAGAATTGTATTTATTTCGAAGGGATCTAGCTTGTTCAACTTCTGCACGCCAAGATTTTGGCGGATTATGCTCCATCCTCCCTTTAACGTGTCCAAGGAGTAATAGTCCTCTATATTCATCCCACGAGTGGGTATTCGGACTTAATGGTACTAGATCATCCCTTAATTTATCGCGCAATTTAAACACAGATTCTGCAGGTGGTTCAGACCATGACCCTGTCGATACTGCATCAACTAAATTCTGTGGCACGTCACCATCCTCGATTTGTATTGGCTCCCCGTATTCTACCCAAACATCGGTTCGAAAGTATTCTCTGGTTCTAAAATGAAGGCCCATTGGAATCAACACTGGCAATTCCTTACCGGTTGATTTGGCTAACGCACTGGCTGCCAACACCGTACGCATCGGTCCGGTTCTAAATCTTATCATGTAGGAGTTGTTATGGCTGGTTCCCTCGGGAAATAACACGCAACCGTAACCGTGTGAGATTCCTGATGCAAGAGCCATTAGAGAGCGCCCGTTGAGAAAGTTCGCCTCTTCTTCCGTGCAACCGCCACGGAGTAATTCGGCTTTTCTTACCACTGGCTGAACCGCCATCTTTCTAGTCCACCAACCCAATATTGGACGGGTTACTAAATCATGCCGAGCCCCTATCACAAAGTACTCTGGATGATTCAACGCGATTTGTAATGCATCTAGTATTCCATTAGTGTGCCAAGCACAGCATAGCGAACCACGATCTCTAGGTATACGTTCCGTCCCAGATGACTCTATTGAACGATATTGCACTTTACTAATTCTGTGACAAATCCAATAAATAAGTCTGGTCCAAAAATAAGATCCCGGAGTTTTTCCTTCGTAACTAGGCAATGGAGTGTTGAGGAGCATATCCATTTTCATGTTCTTAGCTGACTTTGATAAATATGGCAATTCCTCGCCCCTGTGGTCTAGTACTCCATCGTTCAACTCTTCTGGATCTGGATGTTTCACAATTCCACCTCACTCAATTTTTGTGCCAAGGTGGAGAGGTTTCCATGATTTGGCTCGCCAATTATTTCGGCATTAGGCCACATAGCCATCAGAGTTTTACCGCCATCGCCTCGTGTTCTTGGAATAACATGGACATGAACGTGAGGAACTTCTTGTCCGGCAAGCGGTCCATCATGTATACAAATCGTAAAATCAGTTGTATCAAAGACCATTGACAATTTCATTTGAACTTGTTTAACTCCTAAGAATAGACTTGCTATTTCGTCGTCAGTTAGTTGCTGGAGATTAGCAACTTGTCTGTGTGGAATTACCAATGTATGCCCATCCCGTCGTGGAAAAATATCCAAAAATGCGTACCAGTCTTTACCGCTTCCAACCCTGTGTGAAGGAATCTCACCAGCAATAATTTTGCCGAACAATGTTTGGTCGCTCATAGCCTTCGCTAGAGCATTCAAGTTATTGTCTTTCACTGAGGAGCGAGTATCCAATTATCTTTCTGACCTTTTCTTATCGCTAGTGTACCTACGTTTGCGTCAATATCGACGGTGATGTGGTGAAGTAGTTCTGAGTTCTCCTCCGCAAAGTCGCTCCTTTGATGCACTCCGCGAGATTCATTGCGCGCCAGTGAAGACCTTACTGAAGCGGCTAACAGCCGGATTCCGGCTTGAATCCTCAGCAAATCAGCATAGTTAGTATTGGCGATGAGAGATTCTTGATCGAGGTGGATTGATTCTGCTGAAAGTTCTGCTTGCTCCAACTCCTGCAAAAATTTACCTAGATCAGCAGAACTGTTTGGTGATGAGGTAAATTTAGTAGCGATATTATGTAATCTGGCTTCCAATGCGCCAATTCTTCGCACTGTATCTGGTGCTTCTTCAGAGAATTTTGCCGATAGGTTGGCTTCGCACAATGCGAGCGATTGCAGTAATTTTTCAGTATTGGAAAATGATTGTTTTTTCACCCAATCCGAAGCGTGGTAACCGGCACTACTGCCGCCTGACAATGCATCTAATAATCGGTTACCTGGTAGAGCTCCGGCACCATTTAGGCCAGAGCAGGCCGCATCTCCTGCTGCATATAAACCAGTAAACCATCGAGACCAGCTACCGATTACTGCTCTTCCACACTCGTCGGTAGCGATTCCTCCAAGTGTTTGATCTACTCGATTCTCAAGGCCAACAGTAAATTTATTCATATCTACGCCGATGGAACTTTTCACGGTTCTGAATGCAGATTGCCACCACACCTTGTCATCACCCATCTCTCGACCGTCCATAACAGCCCCTGATGATTGCGAGATAACATCACACAATTGTACAATATTATCAGCAGTAATTGAATTGCCAGAAGCATCGCACAAATTTGCCCCGTAACCGAGCATGTTTGAGGATAGCATCAGCCTACTATCTGTTACTCCGAACGGTGTTTTAGAGATGAATTCCATGTCTCTAAGGGGTATACCAGACTGAAGGGCCAAATCCATTCCAAATCCAATGCCTGTGCTATTGAAAATTCCTTCAAAACCACCATCTGCCACAATTACTGCTTTGGTTTGAATGGCAACAAATCTGCCATTTACCATATCCAAAGTGATTACTCCGTCGACCTTCTGCTTAGTGCTAACCAACATTACTGGTATTTGGTCCCCTCTTCTGACAACACCATTTTTCATACATTGTTCCTCTAGAACCTGTTGAACATCCCTAACCGAGGCATCTCCCGCATCAACAATTCTCGGGCTAGAGTGCCCTATGCCTTTCTTTGCCATTGGTAGACCCTTGGCATCTCTGCTAAACACTACTCCTGCCTTTTCCAAGTGATTCATCTCATCGATCGCCATATTGGTTTTTGCCGTGACAATATCTTGGTCACATAAAAAGTAGCCTGACCTTATCGTATCTTCACGATGCCCTCTGTTGTTCATCTCTTGGATTGGGGTTGCCAATCCTTCCAAAGCAGTAGTTCCACCATTACCCAAAGCTGTCGAAGAAATAAGTAGCGTTTTTGCACCATGCTTTGCTGATACGGCCGCAGAGCGTAGTGCTGCGGGGCCATCGCCAATAACCAATATGTCCCAAGCTTCCATTACAAGTCACCCGACAAATCTTGCGAAGGGCGAGAGGGAAATAAGGCAACCGCATACAAATGCCATGTCAAGTGAGCCATCAAGATATAACCGGTATATCCATTTCGCCAATTTCTCTAGCTTTTTCGAGCCGGATCATACGCTTTCTTATTGCGTTCGAAATTTTTCTACTGACCTCTGTAACTAACACCCTTGATTCCACGACGATTCCCGATTCATCTCTTAGGACGACTTGGATATTGGTTTTCCCATAGAAGTTCCTGTTCCAGGCAATATTCATCCATAGAACTACGCCCTTGTGCAAATATCGCGGAATCCAATCTAAACAATCTTCGTCATTTGGTGCAGATAATTTCAATGCGTTGCGCGGGGGTGGACAAGCATCTAACTCAAAACGATGAGTTCTTGTTTCCGGTTCACCATTGGGGACTAAAACCTCGACAGTAACATTACGTTTCTCAAAACTCTGATTATTTAACACGATGAATAGGTTGGTTGCACCCCCCACACACAAGTCGTCAAGAGCTACATCCATCCGCCATTTCGCTCGGGAAATCTCTGGTTTACCACCCAACAAATCTATTTGCAATCTATCTAGTAAATTGAATGCACTTGGCTGCCATGCATTAGCGTGAGAAATCAGTCGTTGTAAAGTGCGCCAGTTGAAATCACTATTTTTATCGTAGAGAAGAGAATCTAGTTTGCCCTTGATAATAAATGTTGAAAATTCTTTTCTTACATCTGCGTCACTTACCTCTCCTAAGTTGTGCAAATACAACAAGTATAGAAGTCGCTCAAGGGCTTGCTTTTCGTCATTGCCTGGCATTAACGAAGTATGCAAACTTAACTTCCAACTGTTCCACTCCAATTCCAAATCAGGATCTAAATGAGCTGATAATAAATCACTCAATATACTCCCCAGTTGTGTTTGGTGGTGCGTTGGAGCATGGAATACTAAATTTGGGAATCGGTCACCCAACTGTTTGACATTTAAGTTGGTATACTGGGCATGAAATGTATAGATAAAACCCGTACTTGCTGATACTAACAATGCTAAATTCCACGCAACAGTGCTTGGTTTTGTTGCAGTTGCTAATAATAACATAGAAAAGGCAATACTGATTAACACTGTGCTAATCAAATTTGATCGGCGGTGATCTCTTAGTCCATCGATAATCCGGTCAATTCCCGGTTGCACTCTTAGCGTGTGTTTGACACCATCGGATAAGCCCCCTTGCTCCCTTAAGGAAAGTTTCGCTTGCATAGCATGCCAAGCAGATTCAACGGCGATTATGTTAGGGATTACAGCTAATAAAACTGGTAAAGGTAGGAGAATTATCAGCCAATTCTTTTCATAAATCTGATTTGGAAACAGTACACCAAGCATAGCCGTGAATGCTAAAACTAAACCCACAATAGAGCGCCAGTAGATTAACGTCCAATTTCTTGCTACATTGCCAAATAACCTTCTCCGCGTCTCCAAATGATTCCATTGTATACGAGTCTTCTCCAGTGGGTCTTCGATTCTCTCAAACCCATGACCGTACGGATCGGGTAATTCCAACGCCGAATCCGGAGTTTTTGGTTTGTTTCGAGCCATCGTATCAAGTCAACCAATAGGTCTCTCTTTTTACTCATTGCCCAAATTTTAACATTTTTGACTTGATTGAGCGGGCGCGGCAGGATTCGAACCCGCGATCTTCGGCTTAGGAGGCCGACGCATTATCCAGCTGTGCTACGCGCCCAGCCTTGCCAGTAGTTATGCTATCATGAGTATTCCTATCGACTCAAACAGCCGAGTGTTTAGCAACATCGAGCAGGAATCGTTCCAATTCAATTCTTGGTTGTGAGGTCTTATGGACCGAAACCTCACACTTTGCAAGACTAGCCATGACCTTGGATAACAACTCGTCGTTGAGATTCATCCTGCCTTCTGTTATGAGTTTGTGAAAATGATTTACGATATCTTCGGCTTCAAAATTCTGCTTGTCCATTAACTGGTCCAACAATCCCATCGCTCCCTTCAATGTTCTCACATTACGTCCGTTGGTTTTCTCCCACCGCCAATCGTGTACCCTGCCACGCATTGCCTCCTCGAGTACTTGTTGAATCTCTCGCACCTTGATTGATGAAATTAGGCTTTGCAGATTCTTTCTATTGGATAATAGGTTCCGTTTGCCCATTAGTTCTAGAATAAAAATTGCTTTTCGTATGTTCCCCTCACTCACGTGTGCTATATCGCCAATAACTCCGCGGGATGGTTCAAGTCCTTCTTCTTGGGAAATTTCTGACAAGCGCTTTTCAATTAATTTCCGGTCAACCCGAGACAATCTTATATGTTGTACTCTGCTTCTTAGAGCTTCAATTAGTCTTGAAGGAGTTGTTGTTGTAAAAATAAATCGTGATGTTAAGCTGCTTTGTTCCATCATGCGCCGAAGGTACGCTTGCCGTAAATTGCCGAGATAATCTGCATCTTCTATGACAATTATTCGCGAAAGTTTAATTCGCCCATCGGAATAATTGTTGAAAGTTTCATGACCGCTAGGAGGTCCAGGATCATCAGGTACTTCGGCAAGTGAATCTGTGAAGATATCAAGACTCGTGAGCCCAGCAAGCGTATTGCTTGAGCCGCTTGGTCTGATGAATTCTTCAAATAACTTCATTGCACCAGGCATTCGTGACAAATCTTTAGCATTCAGTATATGGGTTGTAGACTGCCATCCAGGACCCAGTAGCTGCCTTGCTAGCATTCGCATTATCGCAGTTTTTCCAACACCATTTGGACCCGATAGCAGCAGATGTGGCGGGTTAGTGCCCGTTGATGCTGTACTGAGTGTGTCTTTGATAGCAGTTGAGATCAGTAGATGATCGAATCTCGTCGGGGCTTTAGACTCTAACCACGACGTCATGATTCAACAAAGTAGACGGCGGTTTTTCAACTATCCGCGCACAGATTATTCCGCATTCAACTTTTTTGTGCCAGTTCTTCTGAGTTTCATGAATACTCTTGAACCGCATGCCTTGCAACTTATTCCATTACGTTCTCTGTGGAACGATTCAATGCTCCCACATGTTGCACATTTGTAATCGATTAGTTCAACCATAACCCTCAACTCTATCCACCCGAATAGTCTTCCTTTCTTAACCTGTTTGTCGCGCTTGTACGATATATTTGCCTCGTAATGACGATGGTGGCGCCCGCTCCGGGAATTGAACCCGGGTCGCAGGAATGACAATCCTGCATGATAACCTCTACACCAAGCGGGCGTGTTCACTCTGTCCGGAGCGCAACCGCTATTTAAGCCGCGCCATGTGGGTCGACAAGGGAGTATTACCATGGCGAAGAAAAAAACGTCTGCCGAACTGGCTAAAGAGCAATCAGAGATTGCTAAGGTAGAAGGTATGCTGGGAGATGCTTTCGGTAGTCTTGGCGGTCTTGAACAAACTACTCAAGAAGAAAACGATGAGATGATTACCGATAGTCCCAGCGAAGAAATAGATGCTTCCCCCCAAAATGATGGCTCGGTATCTAGCGATGACGAAGTAGTAGATGAACAGACTTCGGAAGAAAAGACAACCTCTCCACCA
>CAYPPO010000014.1:0-42589 GCA_964412625.1 uncultured Candidatus Poseidoniales archaeon | reverse complement strand
ATCTGTAGGGGAACCTGCAGATGGATCACCTCCTAAGAAACCGGAGGCTGGAGCCCTTTTGGGTTCCAGTCTCCACTTTTTTTTACTTTCTAAAGTGTATTTTTTACATCAAGTATCAAATAAACTTGTCTTTTATCAATGTTGACAACTTTTCTTTGATACTTCTTCTAAATGTCAATAGACATAACTTGGGCGCCTCTAAGTTGACAGTAATACTTGCTCCGCGATTGAAATGTACTTCATCCCAACCGTCTGGTACGACATATCCCCTGTGCATGTCAGACGTTATCACAGTGCTTTCCCTCGTCCAATCAAACCAAGACCACTCTTCTTCTATTCTCTGTTGATGTGATATTTCTCTTGAGACAACAAAGTAATGGTCGGATATTTCTGAGTCATTTACTCGTTGCCTAATTTTATCCATTGTGTCTTTTTCCAAAATGTGATTGAGCCATGCACCTTGACCAAGCCAAGTAGAGAACACGATGCCACTGCTTTGCTGGCGACATTTTTTTCCTCCTCTTCTTAGGTGGTATTTACTTGGTGCATACTGATGAGTATTGGCAATCAGTAAATCATTCATGGCAGGATCGGTGGTAAATCTGTTACCTGAAGTGGAGTCTATTATGGCTTGCAACCTCGGAATTTCATTGATTATCGCCTCACCTTTCAGTGCAGTAACAATATCTTCAGCAAATGTTTGGACATTCGAATCCATATAGAATCCAAAACTACCATTGGGGTCTTCATCTATTGGATGAGAATTTACTCCAATTACCGGAGTATCTGCATCTATGTTGTGTGATATGCTGGTCAGTGTACCATCTCCTCCAAGGACCACAACTAAATCTCGACCAATAAAATCGGCCCTTCTAACTTTTTCGCGAGCAGTTAAATCAAATTTAACATCAAACCGCTCGTTTACGTCTCGCAATATTTCAGTTAGCTTGCGGAGGCTATCGTCATGAACTTGCTCAAAGTTTTTCTTGAAAACTACGAGTACATTGGTCAACAGGGCCGCCTCATGTTTGGCAAGACTTCTTCCTTCTTCAAGACCACTATAGGTCCATAACAGATACGAGAGTTGAATAGGTTGGTAGTCAACCGGCATCCATGCAACCAAACCCCTGGGATGATTTAACGGCTGAAACTAGCAATCAGCAGATTTTGATTGATGGACAACCAACTCAAATTTCGACTGGTTTTGGTAACCAAGTAATCATGCTACAGCCACCATCTTCTGCTGCTAAGGTGATTGGAATATTACTCATTTTGTGGGGTGTGCTAAACTCAATTCTTCTATTGTTGAGCATGTTAGGTTGGACAGACGCCACTATACGAGAGGAACAAGGAGTTGACACTTTTGCTATTGCAATAAACATCATCTCAGGCATAATCTCAATTGCTACATTTATTGTTGGAGGAATTTGGATGATGAACTACAAAAAGAAAGGGGTTTACCTTGTTCTACTCGGAATTTTGATTGGGTTCTTGTTTTCAATTGTTTTGAGTCTAACTGGTTCTACTGACGCTGCGGCGCAAGATGCTGGGCTGAATGAAAATGCAGTTTCGGCAATTGCAGTTGGGATTAGTGCGGTGTGTAATGCTGTATGTGCACTGATTGTGGCAATTCCTTTGATGGTATCAAACAACGGATTAGATGATTCGAAGTTATTTGGTTGACTAACAACATTAATCACTTGCTCCACATAGGGAGTTGTAATGATAGAGACGCTTAATCTTCAGGCAGGCTCATTTAAGATGGTTTTACCTTATCGATGGCAAGGATGGTTGGGATATATTATATTCGGCATTGTTGCAACTTTCGGGTTACTGATGACAATCGGAGGCTTGGGAAATTCAAACGAAGAATTAGTAGCGGGGCTATTTGTGTTGGGTGTTGGATTCCTCGGTATGGCGATAGTAACTCCGGGTTCACACGAAAAGGACTTACACGAAATTAGAAAGCAGGCTATTGATCCTGTAGAGATCGAACAAAGAGCCAAAGAAAGTGGACTCACGGTAGACAATTGGTATTTGAGGCAAACCAGTTATGTTCCAACTAATGATCCAAACGATTGGATTCTCCCTGCTCCTGGCCCGGCATCATGGAATAGCGAAGATAGATACGCACCAGATGGGGATGGAACTCCACTGCCTGAACATCCAGTCAAGGTTGGCACACCAATTCCTGCTAGCATGAGTTTGTATGGAATATTTGGATTAACAGGAGTACTGTGTTTTGTTTTCGGTGCGGGCGTTGGACTCTCAACGTCCACGCTGGTTAGCGATGAGAAATATATGGCAATTGGCATTATGTTCCTAATATCGATTATTTGGCTGGTGATGGGATGGCTTAAGGCAAAAATGCTCAATCAAATGATAGATACGCCAACCTCATTAGTTAGGTCCGCAGCTTTGGGACATTGTGAGTTAGTCGGTCAAGTTAGACCCTCTATCGAGGGTGTTCTAAGAGTAGTTGTCGATGGCAATTCAAGAATGGTCATGGAAAATATGGTGGCCTTCAACTGGACATATGAACAACAACAAGAACGTACCGTACAAACCAAGGACGGTACAAGGACGGAGAGAAGATGGGTGACAATACGCTCCGATTCTGGTGGTTGTCCATTCATTCTACATGATGGAACTGGTGGTATTAGAGTAAATGGCAATAGTTTCAAGAGAACCGATTATGGGAATTATATCAAACGTTGGGACGGTGCATTTGCCGAATCCCTTGGCCAACAATTCATGGCTTCATTAATTGCGGGTGCACTTGGTGGTTGGCGAGTTATCGATCACCGCTGGACATTGTACGGTATAAAGTTGGGTAACCCTGTATATCTTATGGGTGAAATCCGTTCCCGACCAGACCAAGAAATTGCGGCTGAGGGCCTAGATAGAACAATGCAGAATACTTTGATTGAAGTCTGGGGAGATAAAGATGGAATCGGCCAAAAGGTTACGCTCAATCGAGGCACGGAACTGTCAAATATTGGGCGTTCACGCTCGACAATTGAAATGATTTCATTGCCGATGTTGTTATTCTTGGGTGCAATTTGTATGCTTGCCTTTGCATGAAGTTCAAATCCTTGTTTGAATACGGCCCCTCATGGAAGAAGTAGTGATAGTAGGTGGGGCTCGGACTCCATTCTGTGAATGGCAGGGTGGAAAGCGTGGCGACGGTAAACCGGGCGGTCTCCTCAAGGATTACAGCGCCCTAAAACTCGGAGAAATTGCCATTAAAGGTGCATTAAACAACACTAATACATTACCAAAAGATGTAGATCATGTAATTATGGGTTATGCGCTACAAACCTGTGACCAAGCGATATTTGGCGCAAGGCATGCTGGTTTAGGTGCCGGAATTCCGCAAGAGGTGCCAATGCTAACCCTCTCAAGAATTTGTGGTAGTGGAGTACAATCTATTGTCACAGGCGCTCAAATGATTATGCTTGGTGAGGCTCAAACTGTAGTTTCAGGCGGGATGGAAAATCTCTCACAGGCACCTCATGTTCTACGTGGAATGCGTGATGTGTATAAATTAGCAAGACCGCCTAAGTTAGGAACAGCCTTAGAGAAGGATATGGAAGATTATCTATTTACCAACCTGCTTGATGGAATGTGTGGTTCATTCATGGCCCAGACCTCAGACGAGATATGTAAGAGGAAAGGCGTAACCAGGGAAGAGACAGACGAGTTTGCAGCACTGTCGCATTCACGGACTGCAAAATCTATAGATGAGGGTGTATGGGAGTCAGAGATTGTTAAAGTTGGAGAATTCGGACATAAAGATGAAGATCACGTTGTCCGAGGCAGCACTCCAGAATCACTCGGCGAATTACGAACGGCGTTTGGTCCAGATAGTCTAGTCACTGCTGGGAATGCATCTGGTGTCGTGGATGGTGCGGCAGCAGTAGTAATAAAATCAGCAAGCCGTGCTGAAGCAGACGGAGATGAACCACTGGCTCGTATCGTCAGTTGGGGGATTGTTGGTTTGGAGCCAGCGATTATGGCATATGGTCCAGTTCCTTCGTCTAGGAAGGCCCTAGAAAAAGCTGGATTAACCATTGCTGACATAGACCGCTGGGAGATAAATGAAGCATTTGCTGGTCAAGCAGTTGCATGTATCAAAGATTTAGGGTTAGACATTAACAAAGTAAATGTAAATGGCGGTGCAGTGGGAATTGGTCACCCGCTTGCTGCAACAGGCACCCGCCTTGTGCTTACTCTCGCTCATGAATTAAAGCGCTCAAATGGTCGTTATGGCGTTGCTACCGCTTGTATAGGCGGTGGTCAAGGTATTGCTATGGTGATTGAAGCAATCTAAATCAAAATAATATGTCAAAGAGATAATTTATCCAAGTTATTGACAAGACTGCGATGAAGAGTTTGATCAAAAAATCTTCGCTAAACATACTGAAACCAATGACTGCCCCAAATTTTGAGCCCAAGAAATTTGTCAAAACAAGCACCAGCAAAAGGACTGATTCATCAAATAAGTTTTCTACTTGGTTATTGTCTAATATAAGAAAATGTGCCACTACGGCGAATGGAATGACCACCATCATGATGTTTAAACTCGAACCAATAGATTTCCTTGCCTCTAAGTTGCCAAAAAATTTCATAGCAGGAACATAAATCATCCCAGCACCAATTGCCATAACGCTTGACAAAAACCCACCAAAGCCGGACAGTAAGGTCATTTTACCGAGTTGAGCCTCTTTCCCAGCTGTTAGATTGGATTGTTGATAAATCACTTTTCTAACCATTTTAAAGATTACAAAACCTACTACCACTACGCTGAGAATCTTGAAGATTGACTTGAAATCTGTTCCTGTAATCATTACGAAAGTAACACCAATCATCGCACCAGGTATTGCGCCATAGAGTGCCCTACGAATCAAACCGTCGTCGACATATCCTTTCTTACGATGTTCAATACCACTGCCGTAGCTTGTCACAGCACTCAATAATAATGATACAATGATCAATTTTTGGTCAATCTCCCAACCACCTACATAATGAAACAACGGCACGTAGAGGATGCCTCCGCCGAGGCCTAAGGGAGCAAATAGGAAGGCGATTATCAGAACGCCAATGACGATAACAATCGACTCAAATAACAATTTGATACCTCAATTGATTGGTGGCTAATTTGCAATAGTATTTATTCTATTTCGGCCTAATCAGCATAGAAAAGGCTCTTAAGCAGACTACTAGTGGTGAAGGTATGGAACTGTTAATTATCGGATTATTAGTTGTAGGGGTGTTTTTCTTATTCCTCATCTTCTGGTTCTTTTCTACATGGAATCGTTTGGTGAATTTAGAAGAAAACGCTATTCAAGCGTGGTCAAACATAGATGTACTACTGCGTCAAAGGTATGACATGTTACCTAATTTGGAAAATATTGTCGCAGAATATGCTACTCATGAAAAGGAATTGTTCATGGAATTTGCCAAGGCTCGTCAAATGGCTGCAGGTGCATTACAAAGCAAGGATGTCAAAGGTGTTTCTGCGGCCGAATCAATGATGGCTAACATGATGCCGAGAATAACCGCAGTTGCAGAGGCTTACCCTGACCTAAAGGCTAACTCTGAATTTGCTAATATCCAAAAGGAATTAGTCTCAATTGAGAATCAAGTCGCCGACCGAAGGGAAATGTACAACGCCTCCGCAACAAATTTCAACAAGGCTATCCAAATGATACCAACAACATTTGTTGCTTCAATCAAAGGATGCCAAAGAAGGGATTTATTCGAGGTTCAAGGTATTGCAAGGGAAGCACCGGTTCTCTTTGGCAAGTGATGTATAATCTGTCAAGGGTTAGATATGTTCTTGATTTTCGGCTCGAGTGGGCTCGGTTTGAGACTCGCCAAGTGGTGCTCATTGCGGAAAAACTGTACTTTGATTGGTCTAGCAAGCGACTTGCCAGTCGGGGAATCTCTTGATAATTGTGAAATTATTGCACTTCCATCATCGATGCCATTGAATGATATACCAATCAGTAATAATTCTCCCACAGCGATCCTTTACCTTGATGATAAGTCAATTAGTGACGATGAGCCACTAGAGATAATCAAGCGTAAATGGCCTAACGCGCCTATCTTGACAACGATTCCGATTGAGGGTGATGGTTATGATTTAATTAGCATAGATGACATTTCATTTTCCGCAATGCAAGACAGAATTCGGGGTTGGGAGAGAAAAGAAGGCGCTCTAACTTTGGACAATTACCTGAGGTCAATTTCAAAAAATAGTAATGTGACAATTTTTTGTCACGACAATCCAGATCCCGATGCGTTGGCCTCAGCCCTTGCGATGAGTGAATTATTCGCTTCACACGGCCATAATTCACAGATAGTTCACGGTGGTATGATTGAACATCACCAAAATCAGGCCATGGTAAAAGAACTAGAAATACCTGTTAGAAGGTTAATTCTTGATTGGGAAATAACCGATTCAATCAATGATTCTGACATAATTGTAGCCGTTGATTTTCATCGACCGGGTGCTAACAATATCATGCCTAAAGATTGTATTCCACACATAATTATTGATCACCATACTGTTGATGAGGCAGTAACAGCTGACCTAGCCATGGTTAGTTCAGAATATTCTTCCACATCCTCAATGGTTGCATCGCTATTAATGAGCAGTGATTTTGGTATGAATTCAAGAGTGGCGACAGCGCTTGCGTTCGGCATAAAAACCGACACACTTGGTTTTACTAGGAATTTCAATGCCGTCGATGTTAGAGCTTTGTTATGGATTAATGCATGGGTCGACAAAGAAAAACTCAGGGCCATAGAAATGCCACCGAGGTCAATAGAAGCACTAGATTCATTTTCAACCGCTTTGAATAATAAATTACACATAGACAATTTGATTCTTGCACCAGTTTACAATTTGATTAATAGAGATTCACTCGCTCAAATAGCAGACTTTCTGCTTCCGACTCAAGGCGTTGATACCGTTGTCGCCTTCGGTATTAGGCGCAATAAAGTAATCCTTTCAGCACGAGCCAACAACCCCAGTATCCATGTCGGTAAGTTATTGTCTAGTAATTTTCCTGAAGGTCTAGCAGGTGGCCATAAACATTTAGCGGGCGGCCAAATTCCCTTCGATATCATAACCCAAAAACCCAATGAAGCAGAAAAAGAATATCACGATTTAATAATGAAAGAGACCTTGCTGCTCTTGCAAAAAATATTTTCCTGAAGAGGTTATTTCATGTCAAGCTCAACACTTATTGATGTAAACCCAAACTTACGGTTGTTAGGTACCGCTCATATCTCGACCAAGAGCGTTGAAGCAGTGAAGCAACAAATTGAGGATTACAAACCAGATGTTGTTGCCGTTGAACTGTGTAAATCTAGATATGACTCGCTGATAACTGGACGCAGATTAGACAAGGAAGGCTTGCTTAAGGTGATTAAAGAAGGCAAAGCACCTCTGGTTCTACTTCAATCATTATTGGCCGCAGAGCAGCGGAAACTTGGCTTAGACGAAGGTCAACAGCCTGGTGCTGAATTACTTGAAGCGGTAAATTTGGCTGAAGCATTGGGCTTGCAGGTTGAGTTGATTGATAGAGATATCCAAGTGACGCTGCGTAGAGCATGGCGTAAAATGAAATTCCGTGAGAAATTCAAGATTTTATTTTCAATGCTTGGTGAGGAGGATGATGATGTTGAGGTTGATCTTGATGAAATTTTGGAAAGCCGCGATATTCTAACCGATTTGATGAATGAATTGAAAGAATTCTCGCCGGGGGCTGGTGAGGTTCTAATCGATGAGAGAGATGAGTATTTGGCTCAGAATATCTTGAACATTGACGCAAATAAGAAGATACTAGCAGTTGTTGGTGCAGGTCACCTCAGCGGGATCGAACGTTGTTTGGTTTCGGAACAGACCAAGGATAGAATTGAAGAATTGTCTGTTGTACCACAACGCTCAAGGTTGTCAAAAAGTATTCCGTGGTTGATTCCACTGTTTGTTTTTGGCTTGTTTGGTTTCCTTCTCTACGATGGCGACAGTGCTGATATTGTTGAATTATTTACCGTTTGGACCCTTGCTAATGCCGTTCTAGCAGCGATTGGCTGTATAATTGCTAGAGGCCATATATTGGCGATTATAACTGCCGCCCTGGCCTCGCCAATAACCTCACTAAATCCATTTTTGGCAGCGGGATGGTTTGCTGGATATGTTCAGCTTAAAGTCGCTGAGCCAACTGCAGAGGATTTGCAAGAATTTCTCAAACTAGAATCTCTCGGTAGTTTTTGGTCAAACAAGGCAGGTCGGGTATTGCTAGTGACCGCACTGACTAATCTTGGCAGCATGCTCGGATCTTGGATTGGTGCTGGTAGTTTAATTGGTGGCATCTAGTTTGTTAGACCATAGTATACCTTGAAAAAATCATCATGCTCATCAATATCGTGAACCCTTAGTATGTCTACTCCCATTTGAGCGCCATATAGAGACGAAGCTAGAGTACCTGCTAGACGTTCCGAGGCATTTTGTTTTCCAGTCATGTGACCAATTATTGATTTACGTGAAACACCCCATAATAAACCGAGTCCTAAATCTTGAAATCGCTTTGCCGATTTCATCAATAACAAATTATGTTGCTGGGTTTTACCAAAGCCGATTCCAGGGTCTATCAAAATCAATTCCTTGGGTAGCCCTCTATCTATCAACATCTGGGCTTGCTGTTCAAGATATGAGGCCACTTCCTCAACAACATCATCGTATTCTGGGTTTTGTTGCATACTGCCGGGTTCTCCGTTCATGTGCATAATACACACCGCGCATTTTGTTTCAATGATTAAGTCGACCATATTTTTGTCCCGCAATCCCGACACATCGTTGACCATATTAGCGCCGTTTTCCAATGCAAGTCTAGCGACTTGGTGATTCCTTGTATCGATTGAAATCATAATGCTCTCATCGTCTGCTCGCAACTGTTTAATTACAGGAATAACTCTTTCAATCTCGTCATCTATAGAAACTGCGGAGGCTCCAGGACGGGTTGACTCACCACCGATATCCACCCAGTCTGCGCCATTTTTAATCATGAGTTGAGCCTTTTTTACTGCATCATCGGCAGAATATCTTGAATTAGAATAAAATGAATCTGGCGTAATGTTCAGTATTCCCATTAGCAATGGCCGACCTTGATTCGCTTTTCTGATACTTGGAAAATATACTTCTCCGCGTTTTCTGTCGGGTCGAAAGTTCTCACTCATTGACTCGCCCAGTTCGATAGATTTGATAAGTTGTGACCTTCAAGGGCCGCTAATGTCGGGTGGGGATATTATGGATTCTGAGGTCAGTGAGTCAGTAGATACTCTTGATTCAGCAAACTCTGCTAGCGAGAATAGTCAAGAGCTGGCTGATCGATTAATCACTCGATTAAAGCCAGAAGATAATGCCTCAATTCTCAAAATGATTGCCAATAAAGCATATTTCAGTGGCGGTTTGGGGACAATAATCTTGGTTTTCTGGTGGCTAACCGTTGATACAGGTAATGATGATTTAGCCACTGGAGTCTCGACATTTTTCAATCTTGATTTTTCTCAAGTCGCTCTTACCGTCATTGGTTTGGGTCTGCTATCAGCATTACTAAGAGATTTTAGTAGGGAATTAGGCAAGCTAGCTCCAGCATTAGTGTCAGGTGCACTGATTATTCTATGCTGTCTGTATGTTTTGGAACCGGTAGCTCTCGGATTTTTTACTGACGAGTTGACGAGTTCTGATGGCATCTGGAGAACTGTAAGGTTGGCACTATTGTGGTTGGGAATAACTTACTGTGCTCACTTATTAGTAGATGCTTCACTTCTAGCGTGGTTAAAGAAATTCTGTGATTCGAAAGGCCTTATCATAGACCCCTTAAGCAACCGAGAAGATTCTACCAACGGTATGCTGCTTGATGATTGATTATTTGATTCGGGGTGTGACAATGACAACCTTTGATATTGAGGTGCTAAGATTAGGCCATCGCAGGGGTAGAGATCCCAGGATTACAACCCACCTCGCTCTTGTAAGTCGAGCAATGGGCGCAAGGCGGTTTGTTTTGGCGGGAGATGAAGATGAAAAGTTATTCGCTAACGTTCACTCTGTGAATGAGAGATTTGGTGACGGGCTTGCATGTCGCTACGAAAAAAACCCCATGAAGATGCTACGGGAGATTGCTAACTCATGTAGCGAAAATAAGCCAATAATTATCCATTTGACTATGTATGGAGAACCATTTAAGCAGGTAATACCGGACATCCCCAAGGGCAATCCAGTTGTTGTTGTTGTTGGTGGTGCCAAAGTCCCCGGTGAGTTATTCAAAATTAGTGACTACAATATCGCGGTTGGTAATCAACCACATTCAGAGGTCGCCGCATTAGCTCTATTTTTGGATAACTGGACTGACGGTGAAGGCTTTAATCGAGAATTTTCGGAACCGAAATTAATTATTTCGCCGTCAAAAACCGGAAAAAATGTAAAGGAAGTTAACTAGTCGTTTAGTAAGTAATAACCAACTCTAGAATTTTGGGCTAATATCCTTTGATTGAAGAATATTTTAATCGTTAATTCCCACCCAATTTAATCCCAATTATTATGTGAGTCCTTCATCGACAACTGCTGATGTCGATACCCGGTGAGGCAGGTGGTAGTTTCTGCCCGGGCTCTTTGGATGGAAAAAATTCGGCATATCCTCGATTTAGAGATGCGGCTGACGGACTCAAATCGGGCGAAAATCTTGCTCCCCAAGCGAATGGTCTCGGCGTTTTATTGACTGCTGATGGGGGAAGATATGAGGGGAAGTTGTTCGGTGCTGAGGGAGTCGGAGAAGGAGAGTTAGTTTTCACAACCGGTATGATGGGTTATCAGGAATCTTTAACCGATCCTTCTTTTGCAGGACAAGTGCTTACTTTTACCTATCCGCTGATTGGTAATTACGGAATTCATATCAATCGGTCAGAATCCTCATCGGTATGGCCTAGAGGGGTTGTGGTAAGACACGCAATGAAGGATCCTGACCATCGAGATTCAATTGCTACTGTTAATGATTTCTTACGGCTTCACAATATTCCTGGTATCGAAGAAATTGATACACGCAAGATTACTCGAAATGTCAGAGAATTAGGGACTGTATTATGTGTTTTTGGGCCGGCAGATAAAGAACAATTACTTAGAGATAGACTCAGTAAATTGACATCTCCGGAACTCGATGATTTAGTAGATTTAGTCTCAATAAAAGAGCCGGTCATACTAAATCATCAGTCAACTGATGAACTTGGGCGAGTAAAGCCTAGATTAGTAGCACTAGATTGCGGAATAAAATTCAACATTTTGCGCAGCCTATGTCGATATTTCGAGGTTATTTGGTGTCCGCCCGACACACCATTCGAGACGTTAATCCAAGAATATGAAATCGACGCGGTGTTTTGTTCGAATGGACCAGGAGACCCAGCACATCCTGGAAAAGCTTCGTCAGCAAAAGAAACCCTTGCAAAAGCAGTAAAATCAGGTTTACCAGTGATGGGTATATGTCTTGGTCATCAATTGATGGGTCTAGCATCAGGATTGAAAACATACAAGATGCGTTACGGTCACCGTGGGGCAAATCAACCAGTAGTAGATTTGGTGTCTGGTAAGGTCTTGATCACGAGTCAAAATCATGGTTTTGCCGTTGCTGATCCGGATGCGGGAATGCTTGCAGCACATCCATCCGGTGCAACATCACCAGATACTGAAAATCTACATGGGCAAGAGGTCAAGGTACGATACATCAATGCTAATGATCGGACAGTAGAAGGTCTTGATGTTGTGGACAAACCGTGTTTTACAATACAATTTCACCCAGAGGCATGCCCGGGACCTCACGATGCTGACAGCTTGTTTGTGAGATTTAGAGAAATTGTTGATTCGCATCTGGGGGTGTTATGAATGCCGAGAAGAGATGATCTGAAAACTATCATGGTTCTTGGTAGTGGTCCGATAAAAATCGGTCAAGCCGCTGAATTTGACTTTTCAGGCAGCCAAGCTGTTAGGGCGCTTAGAGAAGATGGCTATGAGGTAATTTTGGTAAATTCCAATCCAGCAACCATTCAAAATGATCCAGAAATGGCGGATAAAGTGTATATTGAGCCTCTGTTAGCGTCTTCAATAAAACGTATTTTAGAAATTGAGAAACCTTGTGGGCTGCTGGCAGGAATGGGAGGACAAACTGCATTAAACATAGCTAGTGAGTTAGCACATTCAGGCGTTCTGGAAGATTTGGGGGTAGAACTCATAGGTTCAGATTTAGATGCAATTGATAAGGCTGAAGATAGAGATTTGTTCAACAAGGTATGCGAATCAATAAATTTGCCAATCAGTGAAGCCATCGCTTGTAATTCAATGGAAGAAGTGATATCAGCATCCGAACAAATAGGTTCTTGGCCACTGTTGATAAGACCTGCATTTACTCTTGGAGGCCTTGGTGGTGGAACCGCTTGGAATGTTGGTGAATTAGTTGAAATTGCAACATTGGGATTGCGCAACTCAAGAATAAATCAAGTATTGATTGAAGAATCAATTCTTGGATGGCAAGAATTAGAATATGAAGTAATGAGAGATGAGGCTGACAATGCAATTATAGTCTGTACTATGGAGAATATTGACCCGATGGGGGTTCATACAGGTGAATCAACTGTGGTTGCACCATTACAATCATTCTCTGACCGTGACCATCAAGTTCTCCGTGACCAGGCTTTAGCACTGATTAGAGCCCTTAATATCAAAGGCGGATGTAACGTACAATTCGCCTTCAACCAGTTTACCGGTGAGATAAGGGTAATCGAAGTAAACCCGAGAGTTTCTCGTTCATCGGCTTTAGCTAGCAAAGCAACGGGCTATCCAATCGCCAGAATTGCGGCAAAGATTGCAGTCGGTTACACACTTGATGAATTACCAAATCCAATCACTGGAGAGGGAACTACCGCGGCTTTTGAACCAACATTGGATTATTGTGTAGTTAAAATCCCGCGCTGGCCATTTGACAAGTTCAGAACTGCTGACAGAACCCTCGGGACATCAATGAAGTCCACTGGAGAAGTTATGGCTATTGGGAGAAACTTTGAGGAAGCCTTTCTCAAGGCGTGGGCGTCCTTGGAACAAGGTTGCCCTCATCCAAGACCACTTACAAAAGCAGATGAATCCGAAGGAGAAACGATGGCTGAGCGAGCCAACGAACCTCTACCAGATGAGGTGTTAGTAGATTGGTGTAGCATTGCTACAGACCGCAGAATGGGCGCCTTAATCGAAGCATTTAGGCGGGGGTGGAGCGTGGAGAAGGTTCATGAAATCACCAGAATAACAAGATGGTTCCTTTATCGCTTTGAGAAGATTGCTCAGATGGAAAAAGAGATGGTTTCACTGTCATGTAATCCCACTGAAATAGATGTTGACCAACTTAGGAGTTGGAAATCACACGGGTTCTCTGATTCGCACATTGCAGATGCCCTCAATGCGTTTCCAGCTTCTGGCTACAAATCACTACCACGTGGACGTGATGAGGACTCAGTCATGCGCCGAAGGCACTCACTCTCCCTCCATCCAAATTATCGAATGGTCGATTCATGTGCAGCGGAATTCGCCGCTAAAACACCATATTATTACTCGACTTACGAGCCAACATCTAGCGGTGGAATCGATCATATTCCAAACCTAAACCAACGGACTAAAGAGCGTTATGTAGCCATAGGTAGTGGTCCAATTCGAATCGGTCAAGGTATAGAATTTGACTATGGTTGTGTCCATGCAGTGATGGCGATAAGAGAAGCAGGTAAGGATGCGATTCTGATAAATAATAATCCAGAAACAGTATCAACAGATTTTGATACATCGGACAGATTATATTTCGAACCGCTAACTCTTGAATATGTAACTGAGGTTTTGTTACGCGAGCAAGCCCATTCTATTCTGCTCCAATTTGGTGGTCAAACTGCAATCAATCTTTCTCAGCCCCTTGACAAAAGGTTACCAGAGCTAGAAAAGTTGGGTTTGCATCTACAAATTGCGGGTACATCTTGTGACGCAATTGATGAGGCGAGTGATCGTGAAAGATTCGAGCAATTTGCCAAGCGTTCAGGCTTGACGATGCCTAGAGGTGCAACAGGTATAACTGCAGATGATGTGAGAAATGCCGTCAGCGAGATTGGCTATCCGGTATTGATTAGGCCATCATATGTATTAGGTGGCAGGGGGATGGAGATATTATCGAACGATGCACAGTTAGAAGCGTATCTCACGGAAGCATATTTGGCTCCGGATAAACCGTTGCTAGTAGACGAGTATCTTGGTCATGCAACTGAGATTGATGTTGATGCAGCATCAGATGGCAAGGAGGTTTTGATCGGGGCAATAATGGAACATTTAGAAGAAGCAGGCATTCACTCAGGAGATTCAACATGTTTTATTCCAGCACAGAATATATCGGACAAAATGATTGAACTCATAAAACAACAAACAACAACTATTGGGATTGGTCTCAAAATAATCGGTTGTTTCAACATTCAATTTGCGATTCAAGGTGACAAATTATATGTTCTTGAAGTCAATCCTAGGTCTTCAAGAACCGTGCCGTTTGTAGCAAAATCATCTGGTTTGCCTCTGGCAAGAATTGCTGCTAAAATTACGATTGGAATTCCTTTAGCAAAACAAACTATACCGGTTAGAACCTCGGGAAATGTTTGCGTAAAAGCACCAGTGTTCCCATTCATCAAGCTAAGAGGATTAGACCCAGCACCAGGCCCGGAGATGAAATCGACTGGCGAGGTATTTGGCTCGCATAAAGACGCTGATGTGGCCTACTTGAAAGCTAGATTAGCTACTGAAGTACCGGTTGCTGAAGGCGGCGGAGTTTATCTTACTGTTAGAGATGACGACAAGGAAAATTTGGTACCAATTGCTCAGCAGTTGATTGATTTAGGCTTTACATTGCACGCAACTCCAGGCACCGCAGATGTGCTGCGAGATAGTGACGTCCCCGTAGAGGTAGTCTATCGAATAATGGAGAGGATGCATCCAGATGCTTTGGACTTAATGCGTCAAGGAAAAATTTCCTTCATTGTCAATGTGCCAACGGTCTCAGGTGGGGCGGTCAGGGACGGCAACATGATGAGGAGACTAGCAGTTGAATTGAACATACCATTTGTCACGACAATTCGTGGTGCAGAGATGGAAGTTGCCGCAATTGCAGCAATGCGAAGAGGTGACATGGAGCCAGTCAAGTTACAGGTAAATTACTGACTTCAACATTCATCAAATGCTTCTATGATGTATTTAGTTAGTGGGCTGGTCCATGCTAGCTCACTTATTCCTTCCTCTCCTTCAGAAGCGTATATTCTCACAACATCTCTCACTCTTACATTGCCTTCGGATGAGCGAGCAAGAATTGTTGCTGCTTTGATTACTTTCCCTGTGCCATGCGGGTCGTAAACAGTGTCTAGCGCCTCTTTCAAGAACCAGTCAACTTTGCCACCTTCTTGCCCATCATACTTTTTGACGACTTTTTTGGCACCAAACATTCCGCCGGATTTTTTTGGCTTGGTTGTTTGTTTAGGCGGATCTTTCTTTTTACTAGATTTCGCACCAGCTTTCTTGGCCGATTGCTTTTTTGCTGGAGCATCTTTTTTCTTGGCGATTTCAGATACGGTCTTGTTTTCATATTCTTCAGTCAGTTCTGCGCGAATTTCTTTTTCAAGTTCCTTGCGTATTTCCTTCGTTAACTTAACCCGGAGTTTTTCCTCAATCTTTGCAGAATCAGTTTTTGATAATTTACTAAACGCATCATCACGTTCATCTTGCAATGCTTGCATAACGTTGATGTAATGTGAGGCAACTTGGATAAGAGCGGTTTCCATTGATGCTTCTAATTGCATCGAGACTACCTCGCTAGATGAGTCGCGCCATTTCCGCCATTGCAGCATAGTGTTTGAATGGATATCGGAACCACATTTCGGACAGAAACTTCGCTTTGGAGGTTTTAGAACCGGAATAGCCCTCATTGCATCAGGGTCAATACCTTCATGTTCACCACTTGCGACATCGTGAATGTGTGTCGATGCTTCCATGCCAGTATCCATAGCACTTCTGAATAGCCCTTCATTTAGGTCTAATTTCCCGTCTTGAATAAGATCCCAAGCATTGGTCCCACGGACCACCGCACGCACAGCTGCATTGGCAGCAGGAGAACTTCCCCAATCACGTGCAATATTTGTTCTGCTAGCAGAGATTTCCATTTCATTTGCCGTAAAAGCATCTGATATGTCGACTTCCTCTCCCTCGGCTGGAGCTGCGATTCCTAATCGGATTGGATTTGCCCCTTCCTCGATCTTGGCAATCATATCGAACTTTTCAGCCATCGAAAGGTCTTCTCTAAGTCGAATTACTTCTCTCAGTTGGTTTAAATCGTGACCAGTTGAGGTAATAGGTCCTTGAACGTCCAAGTCATGGCCGCAGGACAAACAGTATTTTGCGGCAGGTTCAGCATCTGCCTCACAGATGGGACAGTAAACTCCCGCCATGAGTTGTGATGAATCCCCCTCTCATTTGAATGGTGCGGATGTAACATGCAATTTTTGCCTATTGCCATATCAATTAACAAATTCTAAACATCTACTGAGTTGATTGATTATTTCACTTTGGTTTAATTCGGCTAATATCGGCGCTAATCGTGGACCTTTTTCATTACCCATTAAACAAATATAGGACACATTGTAAGCAACCCTAGGAGATATTTCAATAGATTTTGCTGAATCTACAATACATGCGCCGATCGCATCAACATCCCAAGAGCAGGCGCTGAGCATGGTCGTTAAGTTACCAAGAACCAACTTTTGTTCAACATTAAATTGCTGTAGCATTTCAGTTGGAATGACATCAATCATCTTGATGCGCATCTCTTCGGGAAAATGTCTAGAATTAATCCAGGTTCGCATCTTTGATAATCGGTCGATTAAAATCGAGGATGGAGGATTTTTATCACCCATTCCAAGACTCTTCCAAACCATTTGGTCGCTTGATTTGGTTTGAGCAAGTAATGCTAAGTGGCGAAATGATACATTTGACGAACTCGGTTTTGAATGCTCTTCGACTGATGATAACGCTACGGCCCCAACCAAATCCTCGAGTTGAACTCTTCTGCGTCTTGTTAATGATTCATCACTCAATTCCATTGCTAGGTCACGTGCACAACTTCGTTCAAATTCATCAGCGAGATTGACTAAACTCATTCCAGCGTCAAATTCAATCGCCTTTCCGGGCTTTGATGAGGCAATCAAGAACCGAAGAATTTCAGGGGGTACCAACTCTAACGCCTCCATAGGACCTATAGTATTACCAGAAGAGGATGACATTGCGCCCTTACCCTTCAAACTGATCCACTCATACACTAGTGGTTGTGGCGCATCATAGCCAAATAGCTGACAAATTTCTTTCCCCGTGTCATAAGAGCCGCCTGATGCTCCATGGTCCTTGCCAAATGCTTCACAGGTAACACCAATCCATGACCATTTAGCCGGCCAATCGATTCTCCACGGTAACTTTCCCTCACCTTTGGTAATGTCTGATGTTCCAGAATTGCCTTTTGCATCAACAAAATGTACTAATGGGTACTCATAATCGGTAACGGTGACTCCTTCTAACGAACCCTCAGAATCAAGTGGACTCCACGGAAACCACGATTCTGCTAGCTCACGTCCTGATACCCGCTCAATAATTTCTCTTATTTCGTCAGCATTATCACAAGCAATTTTTGAGCATTCGGAAAACCTGCCAGATTGATATGAACTGAGATTTTTTACAATCCGGGGTCTAACTCCTATTGCTTTCAGGGCATCAAGAAACGGATTCAAGAAGTGGTCAGCATAGTTCCAACCCTCGGTATTAAATCGTTCATAGTCAGGTTTTCCGTCAATATCGGGAGCAGGTATGTTACCAATTTGATGGCCAATAAATTTACTAAACTCCTCATCGAGAAATGGATAAACACGTCGCAGTGGGTCAGCGTCATCGACTATGAAGATGAAATCAACCTCTAATCCAGCATTTTTCGCTGCTCTAGAAATCATTTCTCCAGTTAGAATTTCTCTCAAGTGTCCAATATGAAATTCGCCGCTTGGAGTAATTCCAGTAGATATGATATGTTTAGTTCCCCTCTTAGATAGATTGAGGGCAACAACATCAGCCCAGTGCATGGTCACACCTCAAACAGAAACGGCTCTGATAACGCCCCTTAATGGGACATCACCAATTTCGTTCCTCATGGTTTTGTTCACTAGAACAATAACTAAACCTACATCGCCACCAGATTCCTTGATTGCTGCAATGGTTTTACTGATGGTTTTTCCAGTAGACAATACGTCATCAATGATGACTACCTTTTTACCAGATACTTGGCCATATTTACTGGATAAAGAACCGTTACCGTCACCGCTATCAGTTGTTCTGAATACGGTAAATTCACAATCCAAATTTCGTGCTACTTCGTGGGCAAATGAGATCCCGTTGATGGATATTCCAATTACTGTGTCAATATTGTCGAAACCTAGTTCTTCGTCTGCAACATCTGCCATTATTGTACCAATTGCGGAAATCCTACTTGGTTTAACACCAATTGTTCGCCATCCAATTCGAACATCACTAGGCTGCTCATCGCCTTGAGTTCCTGCTAGCAGCCATGATATGGTATCTTGTGACAAAGATAATTCATCAGCAATCTGTTGACTGTTTAACCCCTCTTTTCGAAGGTTCATTGCAGTCATTCGCAATTCTTCTATACTAACTACCATCTCTATCGAAGCACACCATGAGCCTCATGTTCATCAAACCTTTCATCAAAATCAGCGTACGGTCAATGATTGTTATACCAAGCATTGAAGAATGAAACCTGCAAGCCGTAGCCATGGCAGACTTTGATTATGAGGCCTTGCTAGATAGGGCGAGGGATAAAATCCCAGACAACCTCTCCAGCAAATCACGTTGGAAGTTGCCTGAACCACAAATCCTGATCGAAGGTTCAAATACTATTTTTAGAAATTTCAATGAAGTAGTATCAATGATGGAAAGAGACGATAATCATGTTTACCAATATATCTTGAATGAACTAGGTACCTCTGGTTCAAGAGATGGACCCAGAGCGCGATTCAAAGGAAGAATTCCACCAAAGCGCATAAAGAAGACAATTGTTAATTATGTCAACTCATACATAATTTGCAGTCAGTGTACCGCTCCAGACACCATGTTCGTTAAGGAAGAAAGGACCACTCTGTTGAAATGTCAAGCGTGTGGTGCAACCAGGCCAGTCAAACTTTAATCAAGATACTTGACTATTTCATTCACTGGCTTTTTGTTGACTTCTCTAACTTTCTCAGGATAACCTGCTTTGATAAATCCAATAATTTCTTCTTGGTGATTATCTATAGATAGGGCATCGTAAGTACTTTCATCGCGAGTTATTGAGCCTGTTGACCATTGGGAACCTACACCGTTGTCCCACAGTGACAAAACTAAATTGTGTAACGCACAGACCGATGCTGCATAATCCTCTTTTTCCCGAAACTTATCATCAGGGCTTTTTTGGGATGTAACTGCTATTAACAATGGGGGCTGAGTAATTTTCTTGATTGCCCTCTCAGCGTCGGCTGCGAGATTCTTGGAACCCTTTTTTTCCGACTTGATTTTAGCAAGTCGCGTTATTGCAGGAATCAATTTCGTTCTGGTAATTGATCCTAAAACGTAAAATCTCCATGGATGAGTATGTTTGTGGCATGGTGCGTTTGAAGCTGCTAACAGAGCTTGATTGAGTATATTTTCATCGACAGTTGCATCGGTAAATCTGAAAATAGTTCGACGATTATTGATTAAATCCTGAATATTAGCCATGGTGACACCGTTTTAGACATTGTCTATTTTGGCTGCGAGGATAAAGTCGGCTTCGTTCAGTCCGTCAATTTTGTGAGTCCAAATCATGATTTTTACTCGCCCCCAACCCAATTCGAAGTCTGCATGGTGGTCCTCTTGCTCACAGATTTCACCTGCTTTGTTGACAAATTCGAGAGCATTTTTGAAGTCGTTAAATGAAAATACTCTTTCAATGTGATGATCGGCGATTAAAGCCCAATCATCGTGAATCTGTTCCATGTAAGGTTCTATCTCTTCCGGTGTCAATGGTGGAATTCCGCCTTGGCAAGGTATGCACTTTTTTTCATGTAAATCCATGCAATCATCCCCATAGGTGAGAATCATCTTGTCTGCCTTTGACTTCTTTCTCAACCTTTTCATGTAGTGATGATCGTCGCTTCATATCGGCTCTTTCAAATGCCAACAGTTCCTTATCATCGATATAAGCAGGTCTGGTGTGCGCAACCAGTGTGATTTTGACTATGACGTCTCTTGCAACATAAACAGTTTTTCCTTCATCGGTAAGAATCTCAATACTGGTTTTACCCGATGATAATAGTCTACCTCTAACGATAGTATTGTCATTATCTTTGAATGCTCTAGCATCCAATAATATTTCAACAAGATCGTCTTTTCTTAGACCATGCCTTCTCTCTAGTAAGTCACCATTGTGTACGCTTGCAATGTCAGATAGACTAGGTGAGCCCATTTCTTCCCAAATCGGCACGGCCCATTCCGGCAACTCAGAGTCAGACTTTTTCTTCGCCATGATTAGACCTAGTGGCGAGCGTACTTTAACCTCGCTCTCAAAATGGTAAATATCTTGGTTATCTAGGGTATGGATTATTCAAGTATAGTCATCCAGCGAGTATTTGGGGATATCATGAAAGTATCATGGCGCGACTTGCCAACTGTCCTTACCAAGGATGAGTTGTTAGACAAGGCGTATGCTAGGGCTCGAAAAGCAGCCGACAGAGTCGATGATAGTGACCGTGTTTTTAGAGTTAGAAAGCAACTCAACAGAATGCTTCAAACCGCTTCCGATATTCTTAGCACTTATCTTATGGATACGGTTAATCAATGGCCGTCACTCGACCAATCACCACAATTTGATGTTTCGATGATAGACGCTTGCGTTGGCTGTGATGATTATCGCCATCATCTATCGATGTTACAGTGGGCATCAAATCAAATAACCAAAATCTCGACACAGAACTCAAAGAAAATCATCCGCACGGCGAGAATTGAATTGATGCATGAAGCTAGGAGAGAAGCCTATGGTAGAATATCTTCCTTGATTGGACGGATAGGGCCCTCACTGAAATGGTTAAGCGAATCCCGGGAGATTTTGAAAAGGTTACCAAGTATCGATCAATTATCACCCTGTATTGTTGTTTGCGGTGCACCAAATGTGGGGAAATCAGCCTTTATCTCAGCATTGAGTTCCGGTAATATGGAAGTGAATCACTATCCATTCACGACAAAGAGAATTCATTTGGGCCACTTTACCTTTAGAAGACTGCAATATCAAATGGTTGACACGCCTGGTTTGCTTGACAGACCGATGGAACAACGGAATGATATTGAAATGCAGGCAATCTCCGCGCTAGAAAATCTTGGTTCACTGGTTCTGTTTCTTATTGATGATAGCGAAAAATGCGGCACTTCTATTGAAGAACAACATAATCTCCTAGATGAAATCTTAGAATTATTAGCCGGCACTACGGTAATGATTATTTCTACTAAGGCAGATTTACACGAACACAGACCAGAAAATTGGGATATTGTAAAACAATCGGAACAAGATTATGTTGAATCAGGCGAGGAACATTACACAGAATTGCCCCTGTTAATTGACCACAATGGATACGTCACGATATCTGCATTGGAGAATGTCGGCATGGAGGCACTAAAGATGGAAATAACTAGGATAGTTAAGGACAATACTCCGATGGATCCAATGACGCTTCCAGAGGGTTGGCACAGGTCTGATTAATCACATTTTTTCAAGAGGTTCAATGCCCAAACCAATCATTCCAGAGCGCAGTAATTTTGATGAGATTTCCGATACAGCAAGATATGTTTGGTTGACTTCGCCATTTGAAATAACCTTACAATCTCGATAAAATCCATTGTAATGATTTGCTAAATTTAGCAATTGATTGGCGAATAAATTTGGTCTGTTTTGTTCAACTGATTTCATCAACACATCATTGTGAGTAGCGATAACTCGCAGCAATTCAAACATGCTATCTGGTATTTCAGACAGTATCGGTATTCCATTTTTGGTTGTATTTTCTTGATGAGTTACCCCCAGATCTAAACACTTTTTAGCTATTGAGCGGCTTCTTGTATGACTGTACATTATGAACGGTGCAGAATCAGAATCAAAGGATAAAGCCTCTTCCCAACGGAAGGTAAATCCCTTATCTGGACTGACTTTGATGATGTTAAAACGAACTGCAGAAGTACCCACCGCTTCAGCAATATGTGATATTTGTTCATCGGTGTAATCGGTTCGAATTTCTTTTACCACTTCGGCAGCATGTGCCTTTGCTTCTTCTAGTAAGTCATCCATGAATACAACATTTCCCCTACGAGTGGACATTTTTCCCTCTGGCAGTTTGATAAACGAGTAAAACAAAACCTCTGGTGAATTGTATCCTAATTCATTCAAGGTCATTGAAACTTGTTTAGATTGTAGTTTATGGTCTTCACCAAGAACATTAATCAGCGTTTTACATTGGGTATATTTCCAAATATGATATGCAATGTCACGCGTTGCATACAGCGAACTTCCATCCCCTCGACGATAGTAAAACTCAGTTTTACCTTTGAGTCCTCTAGCACCTAAGTCGAGGTATTCCGCACCATTGTCTGCTACGCCGTGGATATCTAGGGTTGCTAACTTTTGCATTATGTTACTGACATCACCATTGGTGACAAACACCGATTCTTTGGTAAATTCATCGAAGTTTATTCGTAAACGGGCCAATGTCTCCAACATACCATCCAGAACGGGTTGGTAGGCTTTCTCAAAGGACTCTAACACCCCTATATCGCCATTTTCGCTTGCATGAACCATCTCAGCAATTGCCCTTTCAATATCATCTTTAACAGCCTCATCAGTACGTAATACCTGAGCAGCTTGATACCATCTCACGCGAGCATGGTCTGGTTTATTTTCCCACATCTTATTGATAGGTTCTCTATCTGACAGGATTTCCTCCACATCATCCTCGCTTAGATTTTTCAAAGCCCATGCGAGGACAGCGACTTGTTTACCCATATCATCAACATAGTATTCAGATCGAACATTATTGCCATACAATCTATTTAACCTAACAATAGTATCACCTAGAATAGCATTTCTTGCTCTACCAACATGGAATGGTCCATTTGGGTTGGCTGAGGTATGTTCAATCAGCACTGAATTACCTCCGTTTGGCGAGTTTACCTCAGCGTCGCCGATGCTAATTTTTCCTGAAATTATGTATTCAGCCAGCCATTTTCGTGAGGCTTTGAAATTGAGATAACCTGCGGTCGAGTTAACTTCTTCGATAATCGCATTTGGCTCAATCGTTAGCCTAAGTTTTTCCGCAATATCATTGGGAGCCATTGATAGCTGCTTAGCGAAAGCAAAGCATGGTAGGGAGAGGTCACCCAGACTTTTTTCTCGGGAAACTGAGATCATTGTCTTCCAACTATCGTTCGTGATGCCAAGTAATGCTAGAGCAGGTGCAATCAAATCCTCGACGTGTGGTCTAAATATTTCCATTAAATCACATCACAGGGTATCGAAGTATCGCAGCTAGTCCACCAAATCCTTGCAGCAACTGCGAACCTTCCTCGGTGTCGGTTGAGATGAATGACAATCCTGAGTTGCCTTTGCCTGCTAAAATTGTCAACTCATCAATCAATGAGATTGTATTAAGTTCCTTGAGACTATCCCCCTTAGCATCACATTTTGGACAGTCGGGAAGTGCTTCTGTTCTGGTCAGTGAAATATTCCATTCATGATTGCATGAAACGCATGCTAAGTCGATGGAATTCTTCCGCATTCCTTCAGAAACCAGCAGTGTATCAACTGCACCCATGTCTAGTGCTTTTTTTATCATCATCTCACCATAAGTTGCCCTTGGATTTACTTTCACTAATTCTTCTAGAAATCTGTTCATTAGTTGCCTTTCAGCATCGAGTTCGATTTCACCCATTAGTGTACCAGCATTGCCAACCAGTTCTCTAACACCGCTTTCGTTTGAGTATCCAACATCGAACGTTGTTTTGGCAATTTTTTTTGTTATTTCATGATGGAAGTAATCATTTTTCACGACGAAATCCTTAGTTGCTCCAGGTCCCCCGATGATTACTGCTTGAATATTTTCCAAATTTGGTAACCAGTAATTGCAGGCATGTTCCGTCGCTCGCTTGAAGAAATTATGCGCTGCTTCTTCGATAAGTCGCTCAAATCTTTGAGCAGATTGACCGCCTTGCCGGTGTTTGCCCATGATGTTTGAAACAAGGTGTTCTTGAACATGAATTCGCTTGCCTGAAGCTATGCCATAGGCTGCTTCAGCTCGATCGATAACAAACAATGCGTATGACTTTTTGTCTACTAACATATCTTCCAGTTGGGTAAGTTCGAAAGTTGAATCACATCTGTACCTAAACGAGAGAAGCTGCTGCGGGGGATCATCTACCACAACGTTGACCATTCTTGTCTTGTTGTTACCAATTATTATTGCTCCAACAAATAATGCGATACCATTCTCACCAGGATTTTTGAAACGATTTAGCGTTGATATAGCAGATTCTATAGCGCCTTGAACATTCTTTCTTGTACCTTTTGATTTGATATTTGCAGCCTGCCCATGCTCATTTTGAAGCATAGTTCTAGCATCGGAAATTTGACGGTCTGGGGGAATTATAATCGTTACTAATTCAGTTCCAAACCCTTTCATTTCTCGCAATTCTTCGAGAGCAATCTTTAGCCTGAGTCGTTTTGTTGCAATGTCTGCATCGCTCGACATCAAGACTCCTCCAATTAACCGGCGTTGGATGTAGCACTTGAAGCCTCCCTTTGTCACCAAGTGAAATAGGTAAAAAGAACATACAAGAGATGAATTGATGGTATAGTCTAAATGCTGAAACTAAAACGAGCAGCCATGAGACTTCCACAGGTGGTAGCATTGGGCGGTAGCCTGCTAAGGCCAGAGGAATCAGAGAATCGTGATATTTGGTTCGGGAAATTACGTCAATTAGCTGTTCACATAGAAGGTAATTCAAGGAAACTGGGTATTGTAGTAGGAGGTGGTTTACCCGCTCGAGAAGGAATTAATGTTGCTAAAAATTTTATTTCAAACCCAGATAGATTAGATGAGATTGGAATTGCAGCAACACGATTAAACGCCACAATAATACAGCAAACACTCCTTGAGATTGGTTGTAATGTTGCTCCAAAAATACCTGATAGCACAGATGACGCATCAGCGTATTTCAGTGATTATAATATCGTAATAATGGGTGGTACTACACCAGGTCACACAACCGATGCAGTAGCAGTATCATTGGCGAGGGATTGCAATGCTTGCGATTGTATCATAGCCACCAATGTCGACTATATCTATGACAAAGATCCTCGTTACCATAATGACGCTGAGCCGTTTTTCGAGATGACCATAAGTCAGTTGGCAGAACTTTGCGGAAGCGAACGACTAGAGCCCGGTCAATCGGCGGTAGTTGACCCAATTGCGGTTAGCATTGCTGCCGAAAATAACATTAATATCGCCGTATTAGATGGCAGAAATTTAGATTTAGTTGAGCACGCTCTTGATGGGAAAGAGTTTGAAGGAACCTTAGTAAGGAGTTGATTACATGGTTGATGTAAAAAAAATAAAGGAAAATGTTTCAAAGGTCACCAACAAAATTGCGAATAGTAAATTGCCATCGCACAAGCACTGCAGGATTTGTGGCACTTCTATCTCACCTAATGCAGATCCGAGGGTTTGTAAATCTCAAGAGTGCTTAGACCAACACGACAAAAACACCCGGAATGAAAAACAGATGAGAATTTGGATGTTCATATTTTTCGGCATCTTCGCCTTCATATTCTTAAGTTCAATACTAAGGCAGTTAGTCTGATCAATCATTAGTTTGTTCTTCTAGTAGTGACTGTGCCCGCACTTCATCCATCCGTGACTCACCTGCAGATTTCAATCGGTCTCCAAGTTTGAACAGCGATTCTACAGCTTCTTCAATTGATTTATTTTGTTTCAGGAACCTGATGGTTGGCCAACCACAATCGATTATTTCCGGGTCTACAGTATTCTCTTCAATCCAGGCTGAGCATGCGGTTCCATGACAAAGCGCACTAAAATTGTCCACATCTATCCAAAAGGTACGTCGACCACAGACAGGACAATCCTTACATTCCATGCTTGAGAGTACTGTCATAGCCTCGTCACCGACAATATCAACATCCCAAACTACCACACTACAAGCTTGTAATAGCATTTGTTCGCTTTTCTTAAGGAAGGCGCGCAATACTTGCCAGGCAGTATCTTCTGAACTAAAACAGCCCAGGCCGATTGAGCCTCCGTCATCCTCAGTCACTGAGGGAACAAACACCCTTTGCAGTGGCTCGCCCATGGTTCCCTTAAACCAATCAATTGTATGAATTCTCTTATTCAAATGGCCATTCTGCTTCAACAATGGCTAGTCCACCGGTGTAAGGCAACTCAGCTTTTGGCTTCTCAATTCTAATTGAAATTTTGCTGACCAGTTCATTTTCGCTAATTCTATCGAACATTTTTGTCATCATTGTTTCCATTAATCTTATTGGTGGCGAGTTGGCTATAACATCATGAACTAACCTTTGAAGGTCAGCATAATTGATGGTCCTCGACAAGTCTTCATCAAATTGATTGTGGTTCAATTCCACGTATATACTAACAATGAATGGTTGCTCATGTTCATGTTCAAAATCATAAGCACCATGCTTGCCTAGGACAGTGTAATTTTCTAGACCAACTTTGAACATCTAATTCTCTTCCCTTTCATGAACCCAAATAAGATGATAACCGAATTGGGATTTTACCGGTTCCGATGTTGACGCCAATGGTATGCTCCACACTGCATCATCAAATTCTCTTACCATCATACCTTTCCTGAACCACCCAAGATCACCACCTTTTTGTGCAGAAGGACAGGTACTTTTCTTTCTTGCAAGTTTTTGAAACTCCTTTAATTTGGAAATTTTTTGTCGAATTTGAATCGCTTCAGATTTAGAGTTTACCAAAATATGCGATGCCCATGCACTAGGAGCCACCATGTCGAGGCCTACATAATTCTGTTATTGAATTTCACGGAGTTTAGCACTTACAAGATAATTGACAAAATCATGGCAAATAACACAAGTATCGTAATAATTCCTCTCATGTTTAACAGTCCGAATACTCGTTTTTCATCTTGTTAAAAATTACGCTTTGTGGTGATACTTCCGCCATTACACCAGTCTAAGCAAGAATACTCGATAGCTGCTCGTGATGTTAAATTAGCAGTGCTACTAATTCACTTCTCTTGCCACTGGTAGCAGGTTGATAATCGGATAATTTCTGCAATAACTCTGTAATGAGCAAATCAAAATTGTCTCATTGAGTCATTTACGGTGAATAATGGTGTTAGTTCAAGTACACGGCGATTAACTGCAAGTTAAATCTCGTCACCAGTCCATCGCTTACCGATTTGGTGGTCGATGTCTAGGTGGTCCAATATGCGCGCAATGATGAAATCAACTAGGTCGTCGATTGATTTAGGATGATTGTAAAAGCCTGGTGAGGCGGGGATGATAATCGAGCCCCATGATGATAATTTTGTCATATTTTCTAAGTGAACTGTAGCGTAGGGCGCCTCTCTTGGCACCAGAATCAGTTTCCTTCTCTCTTTTAGTGCAACTATTGCTGAGCGGGTGACTAAGTTGTCGCTTATTCCCGCAGCCATCTTCCCAAGTGTTGTACCGGAGCAAGGGCAGATTACAACTGCGTCGATTTTGGCTGATCCAGAAGCGGATTTGCCGCCAATATTTTTCTCATCTTCCAGTTTGGCACCTGTAGCTTCAGCAAGTTCTTCTTTGGACATGCCACATTCGTGTTTAAGAGTTAATTCACCGGCATGGCTGACCACTAATCTAGTGTCTATTCCGTGGTGTTGTAGGATTTCAAGCAAGCGTTTCCCATATATCGCTCCGGAAGCGCCAGTTATCGCAACAACGGTCTCGCCCATGGTTGCCCTAAATCATCAATTACTTTTATTCACTTGTTTTCAATTTAACGCCGATTGAAGGGATTTGTCCAAGGCTTCAGCGGCTAAGTTAAATGATTTTGGTTCTATAGACCATGCGACTCTAACCCAGTTTTTCATTTTCTCACTGAACATAGAGCCAGGCACGACTAACAGATCATTTGCTTTGCAATGTTGGTCAGCAAAAATTTCCGAATTTATGTTGTTTGGTAACTCAAAGCAACCAAAAACTCCCGCCTCGGGCTCATTCCATACAATCCCATGCTTTTCTAAGACTGTCCGTAATTTTGGTAGGTTTTCTCTTCTGTAATATTCAATTGCTTGATCTACCTTGGCTAATTTCTTCAGTGCCTCGGCAGCAATTCGCATAGATGGACTGGACATGACACCGGAGAATGTCATGAAGATGTTTCTGGCAATAGCTATTGTATCAACATCTGCTACCAGCCAACCGAATCTTATTGGTCCCATGCCGTAAACCTTGGTCAGTGAATTGATCGAGATACAATTTTTGCCGAAAGTATGAATTGCTCGATAATCGTCTATGTGACGGTATGCATCATTATACGCCTCATCAGCGACTATAATAACACCATTTTCTTGTGCCTTTTCTATAATCCAGGTTTTATCGTCCGGGTGTAAATCCCAACCAGACGGATTTGAAATAGGAGTAATCATGATGATGTGTGATTTTTGCATGGCTACTTCCCATTGTTCATGGTTTATTCTCCAATGGCCAAGGCCACTTTTTGGCGGCGTTCGATCGACCCTTACTACTTCATCAGCCAAAATCAGTGCGGTTTGTGGAATCGGTGCATAGGTTGGCGATTCAGCAGCGACGATAACCTTACCATCTAGCTCATCTCTAATTTTTGCGATCGCTGTTAACAAAGCAATATTGATGCCTTGAGTTGCGCCATGGGTGATTAGTACGTTATCTGGATTAACTCCTTCTCGCTGCGCGATAATTATTCTCGGGTCATCCGGACCGCCCATGTATTGCATGCCAATTTCGGCGATTTTCTCACCAAGCAAACTTGGTATGTCCCAGTTATATTGCATGCCACTATATGATAAATTGTGGGTTCTTGCTTCCTGTAATCGTGGTATGTACCATTCTAGATAGTCTATTGGGGCTACAGAATTCTCAAAATCTTCTCGAGTGAATCTAGGCCAGTAATTAGACATATTCATACCACTTCATCTAATCAAATATTTGTTATTGTTAGTCACTTAGAGATGACACCGATTTTTCTATTGACAGAAATCTCAATCGAACTCAACAGTTTGGCTATAATTTCTTCTTTCGTGATATTGTAGCCGAGTCTTGCCAGTGAAGTTGTTGTCGCAGCCTCTAGTCCACAACCTGATAAATTCTCCACCCTGCCTAGAGGAGTGTCTACGTTGATGGTAAAACCGTGCCTTGAGGTCCATCTCAGGAAAGATAAACCAATACTGCA
Organism: uncultured Candidatus Poseidoniales archaeon; assembly: GCA_964412625.1. GTDB lineage: Archaea > Thermoplasmatota > Poseidoniia > Poseidoniales > Poseidoniaceae > MGIIa-L1. The sequence goes on along the minus strand of CAYPPO010000014.1, from coordinate 12,889 downwards.
AATTTTGTGTTGACCAACCCATACGCCTTGCATTCTTTCATTCCTGCTGGCTGGAATGTGTAATTCTGTTAGCGATGAGATAATCCAACCCTCTATTTTTCCGATTATGGCGGCGACTGAATCTTCGCCTTCCAAATTCCACTTAAAAATTGGATAGCAGACAATCTGTCCCTGTCCATGCCATGTCAAACCTCCACCCCGGTCAACGGGGAATGTCTCGTAACCCGGTGGGGCAGTAATGCCGTCATTCTTGGCACGTGGGCCAATCGTAACTATTTCTGGGTGCTCTAAAATCAACATCGTGTCGTTAATTTGCTCATCAATTCTCTGCTTCTGTAAAGTTTTCATCAATTCAACAGCCTCTTGATAATTGACAATTCCCTCATATCGGATGTCAACACAGCGGCTGTTGGTCATGGTATTCCCAATGCAATCTCCATGATAGAGTTAATTAAAAATCAAGCTCGACTGCATGTACGTCAGTTCTACCCGCTTTGTACGCCTCTATTGCTGCTTTTGCTATCGCTTTTGGGTCATTGACGACTTGTTTGTCGATTTTGTCACCGTTGAATAAAGCATCTCCGACTAACACGGAATCCATTAAAGATAGATTCTTAGTTTGTGTATTTTCACTTTGTTTGACTATCCTTTCCATGTCAAGTGAAAGCGCTTGTATGGTTTCTAACTCCAGTGCTTTTTTCTCCAATTCGGACTCAAGGTTGGAAACCTTTTCCTTTGTTTCGTCGAGTTGAAGTCTTAGCATCTCAGATTCAATTCTGGTTGCTCGCATTTCGTTTGCTAATTCAGCAAGCACATCTCTTGCAGAGGTAGGTTTGCCCGTATTGGTTTGCCGGTTGTTATTTTCATTTCTCACTGGGGTAGTTATAGTGCCATACTCGGTTTCCCCTGGGTAATTGGCAGACAGATACTTTACGGATATGTGTCCAGATATGTTGAAACCAAGGGTCATCATTGATAGGAAGAATGCTTGATCATAATTTTTTGGACTCATTTCCATGCCTGAGTTAATGTGGTAGAAAAAGTCGAAGAAACTCATCATCGTTATAATCGAAATTAGTGCAGAGAAGAAAAAGATTGCAAAAATTCTGCGATTTTCTTTACCGGTTGGTTGCGAAGTTTGAACTGAATTTGGCATTTCAATCCGACCTTCGATTACGCCTCTTGGGTCGTTTGCTAGTCGTCTTATTATCGGACGTAATTCTTGTTCAACCGTTCGTAACTTATTGATGTGAGATTTTCTTCTTTTGTTGGCTAGCCTCAGTCCGGATAGGATAAATAATCCACCAATGATGTAATACAACCAATACCATGGTCCATCGGGAGTATTGCCGTGATTCAACTGATCTCCAATGTCAATGCCTAATCCGACATCAGTATTCATCAAGAATCCATTCAATTGCATCGCTAAATCATCAGAAGTGTATTGTTCGAAAACACACTGGTGCTTATTGGAATAATGCTTATTGCTACATTTTTCACTCTCATAAGAGCTGATATTTTCAGAATAATCTAGCAAGATGTTTGTTGCAACAAGCATTATTGTAAGCATAATCGCCTTGGCCAAGACAACGCTTGTCTTGCTGGGGGGTTTAGCGATCACTTGATCAGCATGGCCCCGCCTGTTTACCCTCACGCGCGGTTTTTTAGGCCTGAGTAAATATATCAGTATCAGCAATGTTACAAACAATGAAAATTTATCTAGTTCTATTATTGGAAATTTCCCACGCATATTAATCAATATAACATTTGTTTTCGTTACTACTTAAAACAAATGCTAGAATCTTCCGGATGAGCCAAATCCTCCGGTTCCTCTAGAGGTTTTCCCAAGCTCATCATAACTCTTCTCGATAAATTTGACTTGAGGGACTCTCGAAAATAACAGTTGAGCAATACGTTCCCCTTTACTTACAATAAACTCTTCGCCAGCCCCAATCCAAGTTGCTAGAACCATCAATTCACCACGGTAATCAGAGTCAATAGTGCCGATTCCGTTTGGCATTATCATGCCTTTTTTCCCTAGTGAAGAGCGACACCTAATCTGTCCTTCCCAGCCGGGTGGGATGGCGATTGCTAAACCGGTTTTAATCAACGAGCTCCGGTTTCGTTTTACTATGGTTTCTTCTAATGCATATAGGTCCCATCCCGCCGCTTGTGGCGAGCCCTGTGTCGGGATAATTGCTTCCGGGTCTAACTTGGCAAACTCCACCAACAAATTTTCAGTCATTGTACTCCCCAAAATTTCTCGGTTATTGACAGTTACTAAGTATAATGATACTTACTAAGTTCAGTGGAAACAAAGGAATAAAAGACAAGGGGATTTTTTGTCTTTGGGGTGGAGATTTTTGGTCGATAATTTTTGCAATATAACGGGGTATGCGGCACTTTTCCCCACGCTAAAGCAATACGACCAAACCCACATTTCCGAAGGAGATTTCGGAGGTAGTATTATACACCTCATTGGCCGAGACCAAACTCCAGCAAGGCAGAATAACAAGGAGGTAAGAGAATGGTAATTGACCACAACATAAAAACAACGGAAGAAGAAGAAATAGATTTGATGCAAGAACACTTAGAACCAATGCTTCAGGAAGCACCTGAGCGGTTTGTTTTATTCCCTATCGAGCATTCAGATATTTGGGAGCAGTACAAACTACATGCTGCATCCTTTTGGACAGCAGAAGAAATAGATCTAGCAGAGGATGCTAAAGACTGGAAAAGCCTCAACGATAATGAGCGTCATTTTCTAAAACACGTATTGGCTTTCTTTGCTGCTAGTGATGGTATTGTTAACGAAAACCTAGTGACAAATTTTGCTGACGAAGTTCAATGGGCCGAAGCGCGCTGTTTCTATGGTTTCCAAATAATGATGGAAAATATCCACGCAGAGACATACTCTCTGTTAATCGACACCTACATCACCGATACCGATGAGAAAAACCACCTATTCAATGCGCTTGAGACAGTTCCTTCAGTGCGCAAGAAGGGCGCCTGGGCGCTTAAGTGGTTGTCAAGAAAGAAGGGTTCATTTGCCCAAAGGCTGGTAGCATTTGCTGCAGTTGAAGGTATTTTCTTCTCTGGTTCATTTTGCGCAATATTCTGGTTGAAAAAGCGAGGATTAATGCCCGGTCTAACATTCTCCAACGAGTTAATCTCCCGTGATGAAGGCTTGCACTGTGACTTTGCTTGCTTGCTACACAGTAAACTAATCAGAGGAGCTGGGGAAAACGTAATCCATCGAATTATTGCTGAAGCAGTGGACATAGAGATTGAGTTCGTAACCAGCGCCCTGCCGGTTGAATTAATCGGTATGAATGCGGGCTTGATGCAACAGTATATCCAGTTCGTCGCTGACCGTTTATTGGTTGCTCTCAACTGTGCAAAACTATACAACGTAACCAACCCATTCCCATGGATGGAAATGATCTCAATGCAAGGTAAAACAAATTTCTTCGAGAAGCGAGTCGGAGAATACCAAAAATCGGGCGTCAAGGATGGCGGTTCTAGTCTAGGAAGCATCCAACAACGCTTCTCAGTAGACGAAGACTTTTGAACCGTACGCGATGGAGAACAGATATTGGCTGAATTTATGATTTGACATGAGGCGGAATTATGACAATGCAAGTAGTGAATAGAAACGGTGAGAGAGAAGACGTCAGATTCGATGCAATTCTAGAAAAATTGGTCAAACTATCAGAGGGTCTTGACAAAAGTTGGGTTGATCCATCTCAGTTAACCAAACTTACTATTGAAGGATTATATGACGGAGTCACTACTAGAGAACTAGATCAGCTTGCAGCAGAAACTGCAGCTTCGCTTGCTTCGCATCATCCAGACTACAGCAAACTTGCGGCCCGAATTTGTGTTGATGATTTGCATCGCTCGACAAAACCTTTGTTCTCTGAGGTAGTAACCGACCTAAGAGAATTCATTGACCCAGAATCTGGCGAACACGCACCGTTGATTTCAAAGGAGATCTACGAAATAATCCAGGAAAACAAAGAAGTTTTGGACAATCACATAGATTATTCTAGAGACTTTAATTATGATTACTTTGGATTTAAGACTCTTGAGCGCTCATACCTGCTCAAATTGAATGGCGTAGTTGCTGAACGCCCACAACACATGCTGATGAGAGTCGCAGTGGGTATTCATCATTCAGACATCGACAAGGCTTTGAGAACCTATGACTTAATGAGTCAAGGTTATTTCACACACGCCACACCTACATTATTCAATTCAGGCACTCCGAAGCCTCAGATGTCATCATGTTTCTTACTGACTATGCAAGATGACTCATTAGTCGGCATTTATGACACGCTGAAGCAGTGCGCTCTGATATCAAAATCAGCAGGCGGTATTGGTTTGTCAATACATCATATCCGTTCAAAGGGTTCATACATCAAAGGAACTAATGGTGAAAGCAACGGCATAGTTCCTATGTTGCGTGTGTTCAACGATACAGCACGTTACGTTGACCAAGGTGGCGGAAAGCGAAAAGGCTCTATCGCAATTTACCTAGAACCATGGCACCCTGATATCATTGCCTTCCTTGACTTGAGAAAGAATCACGGCAAAGAAGAGCTCAGAGCTAGAGATTTGTTCTATGCCCTATGGACTCCAGACCTGTTCATGGAAAGAGTCGAAGGCGGAGGAGATTGGTCATTCTTCTGTCCCAATGAATGTCCAGGCTTGCAAGATGTCTGCGGTGAAGAGTTCAAAAAATTATACGAATCATATGAGGCACAGGGACTTGCTCGTGAAACCGTCCCGGCTAGAGTCGTTTGGGATAAGATTGTTGAGGCTCAAATTGAAACAGGGACACCATACATGCTTTACAAGGATTCAGCGAATCTAAAATCAAATCAACAAAATCTTGGAGTGATTCGCTCATCTAACCTGTGCACTGAAATTCTTGAGTATACTGCCAAAGATGAAGTTGCAGTATGTAATCTAGCTTCTATTGCACTACCCACATTTGTCAATCGCGATACTAGAGAATTCGATTACGAGCAATTGTATAACGTAACTTATCACGTCACCGGCAACCTCAACAGGGTCATCGATGTCAATTATTACCCAGTTGAAGAGGCGCGGAACTCTAACATGCGACATCGACCAATTGGACTTGGTGTCCAAGGGCTAGCAGATACGTTTGCTATGATGGGTATGAACTTTGACTCTGATGAGGCAAAGAAGCTCAACAAGAATATATTCGAGACGATTTACTTCGCCGCATGTACTGCGTCAAAAGATGAAGCAATAATTGACGGGCCGTACTCCTCTTTTGCTGGCTCTCCCGCAAGTAAAGGCATATTGCAGTTCGATATGTGGGGAATGAATGAGCACAGTGGGATGTGGGATTGGGACTCGCTAAAGCAAGAAATTGTCGAACACGGCATGAGGAACTCTCTGCTTCTGGCGCCTATGCCCACAGCCTCCACTTCGCAAATACTTGGTAACAACGAGTGTTTTGAAGCATTTACTTCAAACCTCTATGTCAGAAGAACTCTATCTGGAGAGTTTATTGTTCCAAATAAGCACCTCATCAAGGATCTAATTGACTTGGATTTGTGGAGCCTAGAAATGAAAGATGAGATACTGCGGCACAAAGGTTCAATCCAAGCAATTCCAGGTATCCCTCAGAATATCAAAGACCTATACAAAACCACTTGGGAAATCAAGCAGAAACACGTCATAGATATGGCAGCAGATAGAGGCGCTTATATCGATCAAAGCCAATCAATGAACATCCACATGATTGATGCTAATGCAGCAAAGGTCTCATCCATGCATTTCTATGGTTGGAAAAAGGGTCTCAAGACCGGGATGTATTATCTCAGAACCAAAGCCGCTGCTGATGCGATTCAGTTTACTGTTGAGGCAAAGAAGTCTGAAGATCAAACCGTATCTGGTCTTGCCGATAGGGCTGAAGTCAGTAGTATGGAAGCAATTGCCTGTAGTCTTGATAGCCCTGATGATTGTCTAAGTTGTGGTTCCTAATCACACAGAAGATTGTTGGTTACACTCTGGACAAGAAATGAGTCCGGAATAATCGTTAGGCACTAACAAGCTATTGTCGCAATGGGGACAATTAATTTCCCTCTTACCGGGGTTACTCTTACCAATCAATCTTTCAATCGCAGTTGGCCAACCCTCTTTCAATTCTTCCTCAGAAAATAGTAACGGTAAGGCAGCAATTCCAATACCGAGCAAAGTACACATCATTGATAGCGGAATTAATGCACCACCCTCAGCAAAAGAAATCGATAATGGATTTAATTCATCACCGGTGAATATTATACTCAAGGTTCCGGAAATTACGAATGCCACCATCGTTGTATAAATTCCATTTCTATATTCTTGTGACATCAGGATTCCACTCACGATAAATAATGCCGCGACTATGAAGGCGATTGGTGCGAGAGCCCATCCTAAACCACCATCGGCCAAGGCAGCAAAGACAAGTGCCCAAAACATTCTGAAGACTCCATAAATGATTATTATGGTACCAACGCCTGAAATAAATCCACTGTTTTTTGTTACAATGATACCTTGGCTGTTCACTCTACCGTAAACAACTTGAGTGGATACCGGCATTTGACCCGGCATTGTTTGTGTTGGGGTGGCGAAACTTTGAGTAGGTACGGCTTGTTGATCTTCTTTTGCTTCATCAAATTCCATCAATCGGATTATTACTTCGTCCTTTTTCCCAGATACTTTTAAGCCTCTTTCCTTGCACAGTTTTTTCAAATCAAGCAAAGTCATTTGGTCGTAAGACATGATTTAACTACGATAAAACTCCATTTATACTTATGGCCGGCAAATCACCTGTTTTACGCAGTATGTATGGCGTGGCCAAGTGTAGCGAGTACTGCTTCATGAGTCATCTCAGTCATTGTTGGATGAGCGTGAATTGTGCCTGCAATGTCTTCTAACAACGCGCCCATCTCGAGCGCCAAGGTCCATTCGCCAACCAGTTCACTGATGTGAGTTCCAACTGCTTGAATCCCGAGAATTCTGTGATCGTCTTCTCTTGCACAGACCCGCACAAACCCGCCAGTCTTTTCGGCTTCTTGGGTGAGGGAGCGTCCATTCGCTGCGAGCGGGAATTTACCAATGATTACTGGATGTCCAGCCGCTTTTGCTTCCTCAGGCGACAGCCCTACACTGACAATTTCCGGCTCTGTGAAGACAATCGCTGGGACGGCAACCGGGTCGTATGCTCGCTTTTTGCCAGCGATAATTTCTGCGACCATCTCGCCTTGGAAGGATGCAACGTGTGCTAGCATTTCACCCGAGTTACAAACATCTCCAATAGCATATACGCCTTTCATGTTTGTTTCACACCGGTCATTTACTTTGACAAAACCTCTCTCATCTAGAGCAACTCCCGTTGGCTGTAGTGCCTCACTGTTCGGTTTACGTCCTACAGTGACAAGTATTTTGTCGGTGATAATTTCTTCAGGCTTAGTACCTTCTTTAGCGTCCTTATCAACATAGAACAATTTGGTTCGACCATCTTTTGTCGCTTCTGAACCTTTGGCAAAAACACCGGTATGAACTTTGATTTTGTTCTTTTTAGCAAATAATTCTAATGGTCTGCGCAGTTCTTTGTCAAAGATTGGTAAAATAGAATCCATTGCTTCAACAATGGTAACCTCAGACCCGAGCATTCGATAAGTAATACCGAGTTCTAACCCAATGTACCCGCCACCGACAACTACCACGTGTTTTGGTAATGTTTCAAGACTGAGTGCTTCTCTTGATGAAATTACATTATCATCAAATTTCATGAACGGTAATTCGATGGGTACTGAGCCATTAGCAAGAATGACATTTTCTCCTTCGATAATTATCGCATCCTTGCCACTGCCAACCTTGACGGTTTTAGCATCTTGGAATTCTGCCCAGCCGTTGATTAGTTCGGCACCTGCAGATTTTAACAAATGCTCAACTCCTTTGTTTAATTTGTCAACAATGTCATCTTTCCAGCCAACCATACCAGGCATGCTCAGTTCTGCTGGCCCAGGAATGGTAATACCCATGTGACCGTCTTTGCTTGAGTGTTTTGCCAAATCATGAAATCTGTGTGCAGCATGTATCAGTGCTTTGCTCGGGATACATCCTCTAATCAAACATGTACCACCAGCTTTCTCGCCTTCAACAATAATTGTGGACAAGCCTAGTTGCCCTGCCCGAATTGCTGCAACATATCCTCCTGGACCAGCACCAATAACCAAAACTTGACATTTTTTTGTCTGCATATTATGACCTCACATGAAAATTGTTGCTGGATTTTCTAACAGTGTCTTGACTCGCTGTACAAGTGTTGCGCCATCATGACCATCGACTACTCGATGGTCCCAAGATGATGATAAATTCATCATTCTTCGAACCACGATTTGCCCATTTCTAACCACTGCACGTTCTTTGGCATTGTGCACGCCCAGAATTCCAACTTCCGGCTTATTGATAATCGGTGTAGCACCAAGTCCACCAAGTCTTCCTAAACTTGTAATGGTGAAAGTTGAGCCACTTAACTCATCAGCACTAGCTTTACCATCCCTTGTTGCCGATGTAACTCTAATCATTTCAGACGCTGATTGCCAAATATCCATTGCTTCGACATGCTTCACGACAGGGACATAGAGTCCTCTATCTGTTTGAGTTGCAATTCCAAGATGAATTGCTTCGTGCCTGGTCACAAGATTAGCCTCATCATCATATAATGCATTACACTCTGGGTTTTCTCTTAATGCTTTGACTAACGCCTGCATGATAAATGGTAGATAAGTCAACTTCGGCGCACCCTCTGGTCTAGTTGAATTAAGATGTTGTCGTAGTTCCTCTAATGCAGTAATGTCAACCTCTTCAAAGTATGAAAAGTGAGCAATTGTGCTGTAAGATGCCATCATGCTGTCGGCAATCTTTCTTCTCAGTCCAATCACTTTTACCTCTTCAGTACCGGTTAACTTGGTCTTTATGCTTGCTCCAACAGGCGCAAACGTCGATGCACCTGCTGCACCACCTGCAATGTGGCGATCCAAATCAGCGTGACTAATTCTGCCCCCTGGCCCTGAGCCAGCAACTATTTGCAAGTCGATATTTGCTTCTCTTGCTCTTTGCCTCACCGCTGGGCTTGCCAATGCTTTGGTACCAGCAGCACGTGCTACTGGTGCGCTGGAGGCAACCGGTTCAGGTGTTTGTTCAACCACAGGCTCGGGTTTTGGCTCTTCCTTGGCAGGCTCCGGTTCGGCTATTGGTTCAGGTTTGGTTTCAGTTTCTTCGGTGCTTGCTGATGCATTTCCTGCACCGTCTACTTCGAATTCGATACAGACTTCACCAACCGGTATAATGTCTCCGGGCTCACCAATAATCTTAGTCACCTTACCATCGACTGGAGATGGAATTTCAACTGTCGCTTTATCAGTCATTACAGAAAGTATTGGATCATCTTCTTTGACAGTGTCTCCTACTGACACCATCCATTCAACAACCTCTCCTTCGACTACTCCTTCTCCAATGTCTGGTAGTTTAAACGCATATGTTCCCAAGTTTATTCCTCCTGTGTTTTTATAATTGCTTCAGCAATTCGCTTTGGACTAGGCAGATAATCCCACTCAGTAGTGTGAGGGAATGGTGTATCCCAGCCGGTGACTCTAATAATTGGGGCTTCAAGGTGATAGAAGCACCTTTCCTGGATTGATGCACTCATCTCGGCACCAAAACCACTGGTCTTAGGAGCTTCATGCACAATGACGCATCTCCCGGTTTTTTTGATTGAATTTACCACAGTGTCTCGATCCCAAGGTACCAATGTCTGTAAGTCGATTAAGTCGCAATTTATCCCGCAATCTTTGATGGCTTGTTCAGCAACATGGACCATCGCACCCCAGGCAATAACTGTACATTGATTACCTTCCATGACGACTCTAGCCTCTTCGAGTGGAATGGAGAAATATTCCTCCGGAACTTCTCCATCTGGATGACTATTCCATGTCGGTACTTTGTGTGGGTCGCCATAGAATGGACCTCTGTAGCAACGTTTTGGCTCGAAGAAAATTACTGGGTCATTACACTCTATGGCAGAGGTTAGTAATCCCTTGGCATTGTACGGTGTTGAGCAGTATACTACCTTCAATCCAGGGGTATGAGTAAATTGGGCTTCAGGTGATTGTGAGTGATGGTGGCCACCTTTTATTCCCCCTCCAGCAGGGGTTCTGAATGTCACAGGTGCGGAAAACTCGCCACCAGAACGATGCCTTAGTTTGGCGATTTCATTGACAATTTGGTCGTATGCTGGGAATATATAGTCAGCGAACTGGATTTCAGCTACCGGCCGCAAACCGTTCAATCCCATACCCATGGCAATTGCAGCAATGCCGCCTTCAGCAAGCGGGGAGTCAAAAACACGGTGAGCGCCAAATTTATTCTGCAGACCAGCAGTTACTCTGAACACGCCACCAAAGTATCCGACATCTTCTCCAAAGATGACGACGTTTTCATCTCTTTCCAGTTGATGCTCTAATGCGGAATTAAGTGCTGCTATCATATTCATTTTCGCCATGATATCACCTACTTACCTAACTCCTCTCTTTGTTCTTGGACATGCCATGGCACGGTTTCGTATACTTCAGTAAAGATTGTTGATGCCGGTGGGTATGGGCCACTGGCTAAGTCACCAAATTCACAGGCTTCTTTGTACGCCGCCATAACTTCATCATCGATTTTTTTCTCCAGTTTAGCATGATTCTTCTCATCCCAATTACCTGATTTAATCAGGTATTGTTTCAGTCTGTCCACTGGATCTCCACCAGGCCAGCACAGGAATTCATCATCTGGTCGGTATGCCGACGGGTCATCTGATGAGGAGTGAGCACCGGCTCGATAGGTATAGACTTCAATATGGGTCGGTCCAAGTCCGGCGCTTGCTCTATCGCGAGCCCATCTAGTAACACTGTACAATGCCAAAAAGTCATTCCCGTCGACTCTGATAGACGGGATGTCGTATGCTAGACCACGTTCTGCAAAGGTTCTGCCACCAGTGGCTAGATTTTGGTGGGTTGAAATAGCCCATTGATTGTTTACTACATTGAGAATAACAGGAGGCTTGAATGTTGATGCAAAATTTAGTGCATAGTGGTAATCTCCTTGGGCTGATGTACCATCACCAAGCCAGGTTATGCATGCCTCGTCTAACCCTTTGTAGGCACTGGCCATAGCAACTCCAACTGCTTGAGAAAATTGTGTCCCAACCGGAGAAGATATCGATATAAATCGACCTTCTTTCCAAGTGTAGTGAACTGGCATTTGTCTACCTTTGACATTATCTTCGGTATTTCCAATACAATGACAAATCATACTGACCATATCTCTACCTCTGACAAATTGAGCACCGGGTTGGCGGTAGGAAGGGAATATCCAGTCATTGTCTTCTAAAGCCATTGTTTGAGCGATAGCAACTGCTTCTTCGCCAAATGAACGCATGTAGAAAGATAACTTACCAGTTCGTTGCATCTTCATCATTCTGTCGTCAAAGATTCTTAACCGCATCATATATTCTAATCCTTGAATTAGTTGCTCGGCCGAAATATCTGGAATCCACTCACCTTTCGCTTCTCCATCATCAGTCAATACCCTGACCAATCCCGAGGCATGGTCAACCGTATCTTCAGCGCTGCATTTAGTAGGATCGGGCCTACTCAAATCCTCTGGCTGTTCCTTGAACGTACCACCAAAATCTGCTTTGTCACCGGGCCGAAACGGAGCAGTTCCGATAATGTATGGGGAGGTGACAGTAGTTTTTCGCTCGCTCATGACATCACCTCGTTGGGTATGCTGTTTCTGATTAGTTGATGCTCGGGAATTCTCTCTTGCACTCTGACATATGCTCCCGGTAAGGTTTCTTCATTATTCGGGTCGTAGGTTTTTCTGTACAGCAACCCAGCTTTGTAAGATGACCTTACCAGCGGTCCACAAGCAACGCCTGAAAAACCGAGTTGTATTGCTTCTTGAGCCCAAATATCATACATGTCTGGGTCGGGATAACGGTCGATTTTCAAATGTTTTGCAGATGGTGCGAGATATTGGCCGATAGTAACTAAATCGACATTAGCATCCCGTATTAGTTTCAATGCTTCACTAATTTGTTCATCAGTCTCACCAACTCCAACCATCAATGAAGTTTTGGTGATAATGTCTGGTCTGACAATTTTTGCATGTTTAAGGATTTTAATTGACTGTTCAAATGAGGCGCGATGATCCCTAACCTTGCGGTCTAAAGAGGGCACACACTCCACATTGTGCGCAAATACCCGCAGTGGACTATCTTCGAGTAGTAGTTCGAGGGCGGATAAGTCTCCAGCTAAATCGGAACAAAGCAGTTCTAAAGTCAATTCCGGAGAACGCTTGTTGACCTCTTCAATGCAAGCCTTGTAGTGAGCAGCACCGCTGTCGGGTAAGTCGTCACGGTTGACCACGGTGATAACGACGTGTTTCAAGTTCATCGATTCAACTGCGTCTGCAAGATGCATCGGCTCTTCAATATCTAGTGGTGGTGGTCGACGGATAGTGCCGACTGCGCAGAACTTACAAGCTCTGGTACATTCTTGTCCAGCAATCATAAATGTGGCATCACCACTTGACCAGCAATCGTGAATATTGGGGCATTTTGCCTCCTCGCAAACGGTATGTAATTTGTTATCTTTTACTGATGCTTTGGTCTCATTAAACAAGCGTTGTTGTTCGCCTGTTGGCAGACGAGTTCTAAACCAACTCGGCAGTCTACGTTTTGGTTTGTCAGTGGGTTTATTATCAGCCATTGGAAGATGTCTAATGGTCATTTAATACCCCCGCACATGAATCCAGT
>CAYPPO010000013.1:0-47119 GCA_964412625.1 uncultured Candidatus Poseidoniales archaeon | reverse complement strand
GCTGTAGCAAGCGGTTTTAGACCGTCAATATCGGTATCTGCCATACGAAGTATGTAAGAAAAATCTTCTCCTAAGTCTTCGGTTTTCGGTTGTGCCATTTCATTTCACCTTGATGCTACACACAGTGTGAAGCAAGTTCCCGACCAACCTCCCATATATCAAGACCGCGATGCAGCAAGTTGATTTTGAATTACTAAATTAACATAAAAAAGAGCCTAATTAGTAACACAAAGAAGGTAATTTTCGCCGTTAGGGTTCTGAAGTAGAAATGCCTTTTTTGAGCCATGGCGCTTAGCTAATTGTCGATCGAATGATCCCTGTAATTTAGGTTGATGAGATGGGTCTAAACTGGCTCTAATGGTTAACTTTGCAATGTCGTGATGGAGAAATATGTCAACGAATTTATCTGCTGACTCTATAACTAACTCAGTATTTATCAAGTCCACTATTCGACCTGTTGCAACAACCAAATTGGCATACTTTGACGAGGTTGCTTCAATGGCATTTTGATGGTAAATTATCGGCCTCCGGCCTTTCGATTCAGCCCAGACATAGGTTCCAATAGACATGGTTGATAACCAATCATCTGCTAAACCAGATTCTACTAAGGCAGCATCGATAATCGAAGCATAGTTGCCCCTTTGCGGTTGAACATATGATTTATTCAAATCGCTTTCTTGTTCTGTTATCGACTTGCCACCCAGTAGAATAAATGGCGGTGTGGTGGGGTCTGGTGGAATTCTAACAAATCTCCTTGGTGAGTTAGGCTCTGCAATTGCCCCAAGCCACAATGCGAGCCGATCTATTCGCCCGCCTCCACGAGATGTCCAAGTCCAAGTTTTGCTTGTTTTAGGCCAAAATTTCTCAACCAGATCCTCTACTTCTAGCATTTGGGTTGATGATAGTCGGGGCGATAAATCTAGTAGAATTGCAGGTCCAGTTTCGCCGCACTTGAGATGGGGTTTCCAGCCGGCGAAAACCTCATCCAATCTCGGTTCCATCTCGCTAAGGGCATGCGCACGACTGTTGCGGGGCCTAGCAGGATCTAAATGCAAAAATGCTACTGGTTCATCCTTGAGATCTAATAACGCCTTTATCGCTGAGCCATCTCGTCCATCTCCAACAATGAAGACGCTGTTTTTTAATCGATCAATGTCATCATCCCTACGCTCGGTAAAGATCGTGCGAAAATTTACTGCACTAGCTCGTGCTCGATTTTGATTCAATTCCACACCGACTATTGAGCGCTTTAGTATCTCTGAGTAAGCCGCAATTTGTATTCCACTGCCGCATGCGCAATCAAGAATTACCCCCTCTGGAAGTTGATACTCCCGCAGCATGATTGCCCTAGATAAGGCCACTTGCCATGGTGTAGCCAACGGTTTACCTTCATCGGCGTGAAAGAATCTGAATTGCTCAATTGACGTTTTATCCGGGTTATTTTCGAATAGCCCGTCGCTAGATTCTGATAAAGGATTAATTATTTGAGGCATAAAATCCCTCAAACTTCAGCTACATCACTGCGCGTCATGAGACTTTCAAAGTTTATCCCGGCGGCTGCAAATGCTTCACTTGCCCCCTCTTCACGATCGACGATACTAATGACGCCAATCACATTGCAATCTGTATCATTATGTATTCTTTGTACAGCCTTAATTGCTGAACCGCCGGTTGTCGTAACATCTTCAACAATTACAATCGTCCCACCGCCTGATAAGGAGGCCCCCTCAATTCCAGGAGGATTGTTGGTCTTTCGACCACCGCGACCTTTAGGCTCTTTTCGTACCATGAAGCCTCTTCTTGGTGACTCCTTAGGCGACATTGTGATTGCAATAGCCGTCAGTGGCACCGCACCTAACTCAAGGCCGCCAACGAAATCAGCCCCTAACTCATCCATTCGGATGTTAAGCATCTCACCGATCAAATGGCTTGCTTCGGGATGCATCATAACCGGTTTAGTATCAAAAAACCAACGGGATTGGCGCCCGCTTGCTAAAGTGAAAGCATCATCACTGCCGCCGTCGATGAAAGCCAATTCTCTAACTAAATCAACAAGTCTCGACCAGTTTGGATGACTTCGTATTGAGTTTGCCATGTCCCTCAACGACTGGTTAGGCAAATGGCAAATGAACTTTCGTCACCTATTGGATAAATTTTACAGAAAATTCCAGGATAATTCTGCTAGCAAGCAAAATCAGGCAATTTTTGATAAGCGGCCGGCTACCTTGACCAATAGTGAGGGGTATGGCGGATAGAGTCAAAGTACAATCCGACCTGAATCCTATCGACGGAATCGATATCTCAAGACTTGAAAGTGAGATGAGAAATTATCAGCAATGGATGGATGAAAGGACTGATGATGCCTATCGCATTGCCGAAATTGCAAGGTCGAAAAATCTTGACTACAAGCCATTTGTAGAGATACCAAGAGCTGCAGACCTTGCTGGCAGAACTGAAAAGTTGTTGGTAGAATATTTGGGCGAATACGAGGTTGCAGATGACATCAGACAGATGTTAGCAAAGCATGACCGTGAAACAACCTCGATGTTGATGGCCCAATCTGTCGCTCGGGGTTTTCGTGATGAAGGACACGATTTGGTCACGGCAATAGATGTTGGTCTAAGAGTGGGTTTAGCAATTCTAACGGAAGCCGTGCTTGTTGCGCCACTGGAAGGAATTAGTGAAGTTCGTCTTTTGAATAATCTGGATGGTTCACAATTTGTTTCAGTGCATTTTGCAGGGCCAATTCGGGCTGCTGGCGGTACTGCACAAGCTCTCGCTGTACTAATTGCAGACATGATAAGAATCGAATTAAATATCGGTAAATATCAACCGACCAACCCTGAAGTAGAACGTGTGAAAGAAGAGTTTGGTCTGTATCGTGGTAACTTACAATACCGCCCAAGCCCGGAAGAAATTGACGAAATTGTTCGAGCGTGCCCGGTAATGATCAATGGAGAATCAACCGAACGTATTGAGTGTTCTGGTTACGGCGATGTTAGAAATATCGACGAGGCGAGAATTCGCGGCGGTGTACTTTTGGTCATTGGGGAAGGTATGTGTTTGAAGGCACCCAAGATACGAAAACACACTGAGCGGATGAAAATTGCGGGCTGGGATTTTATTAGTAAGTTTGCTGAAAAGGATAAGCAGAAAGAGGATACTAACGAGACGAAATTCAAATCTAGATTGATTGAGCCAATTACCAAATTTATGAACGACATTATTGCTGGCAGACCCGTTTTTGGTGCCCCACAAGAGCCTGGCGGTTTTCGTCTCAGATATGGTCGAGCAAGGCCTTCTGGCTTAGCAGCGGCGTCTGTCAATCCAGCATGTATGCTTGCCATGGACGATTTCATAACAATCGGAACACAAATGAAGATTGAACGCCCTGGAAAAGCTTGCGCAATCACCCCATCGGATTACACGGACGGGCCTTGGGTAGTATTGGAAGACGGTCGCTTCACCCGTTGTGATACAATTGATTGTTTCAACGAACTAAAGCCGAATATTGCAACAATATGGGACAACGGCGAGATTGTTATCGGCTATGGTGAATTTATGGAGAATAACAAAAATTTGGTGCCTGCGGGATATTCAATGGATTGGTGGGCGAGTGATCTTATCGAGGAATTGAACTCCCCCAAATCGGTGGAAACTTTTTGCTCGATCATGAATTTGCCAAAGGGTGACTGCCCTAGTGGCATCCCAGGTCTCACAAAAGAACAGTTTTCTGACACGAATCTGAGATTTAACGTCAGATTGTTATGGCACAAATTCTTAGTTGCCCAACAACCAAATTGGGCACAAGCAAAGACGATTTGCGAGAAGTTCAAAACTTCCTTGCCACCGCCACATAATCCTTGGTTCCTTGATTTACCCATTGAATGGATTCCACAACTAATCACTTTATTGAAAGATGCAACCATTGAAAACTCATCTGATAAGGCCGTCAGCGGCTTGATGCCAAAACAGGAACAACGGTGCCTGAGAATGAGTGGTGGCGTTACAAACTGGGATTCCGCAATTATGCTGGAAATGCCTCCACCTGAATTTGGGATTAATGATCTCACAGATCCCCCTGGGCCAGAAATTCTGGTCGAAGATTTCATATTCGACAAAAAACCTTCAAGCCTGTGGACATTACAACAGCACGGTATTGCTAAAGGTTCTGCACTAATTTTGGGCTTAGCCCACCACCATGATGGTGATGATTTGATTATTACCAGTGGATGGTCGGCACTTCTAGAAGCTCTTGGATTTGCAGTTGATGATGATGAAATCATTATGGTCGTAGATTCGAAAAAATTGTTTGAGGATAGAATTGCCAAACTAAGACTAGCGCAAAAAGTTCTGGTTAAGGAAGAAAACAGGCTGGAAGAACTGGAAAAAGAGCGTGCAATACAACGAATCTCAGCTGAAACGAAGGCGAGACAGCAAGGCAAATCGATTGCTGAAACCGACGAAATTGGACGAATTGCTGCCGCAAATATTCTCGATGAAGGTCCCGACGATGACAAGAAATTTCTCGCAGCACAAATCGATAGGGATGACTATCGAGTTGACGGTATTCTACCTATGATAAAGAAAATCTCAAAATTGCGATGGCACCATTCTGCCCCTGTAAGAATTGGTTGCCGTATGGGCCGTCCAGAAAAATCCGCTCCAAGGGTCATGAACCCAATGGCACACACGCTATTTCCAATTGATATGAACGGCGGTAACCAAAGGCTGTTGACCAATGCGGCAGATAAACAAGACATTCGTGTTCAATTGGGGTTAAGAACGTGCAGTATTTGTGGTAAAAAGTCTCCAATGTTAGCCTGCCATCATCGAAAAATCAATCAATATGGTGAGTCAATGCCGGGAGAAAAATGTGGTGGACGAACCGAGTTCAAGAAAGATTTGGAGACAAACCGAAGAAGAAGAGGTGAAATCACTACAGTGCCAATCGCCTCAATGATGGAAGATGCAATGATAAACTTAGGACTTGAAAGGGTTCCAAATAACGTCAAGTGTATGAAAAAAATTGCCAGTAAGAATCAAACCCCCGAGGCGCTTGAAAAAGGACTATTGAGAGCAAAATATGACATTCCAGTATTCCGGGATGGAACTGTTAGGTTTGACATGAGCGATGTTCCAGTAACTCATTTCAAACCGAAAGAGATTAGCGTTTCATGGAAAAAATTGGTCAATTTAGGCTATACGCATGATTATCTTGGTAATGAGTTGACCTCTGATGAACAAATGCTTGAATTGTATCCACAAGACTTCATTGTTGCCAAAAATGCCAGTGATTATTTCGTGCGAACTGCAAAATTTGTTGATGAATTATTAATCAGATATTATGGTCTGGAGGCTTATTACAACGTATCAAACGCTGATGATTTAGTGGGGCATCTGATCTGTGCATTAGCACCTCACACCTCTGGCGGCGTGTTATCGAGAATTATTGGCTGGGCAGATTGTTCTGGAGGCTATGCCCACCCGCTATTCCACGCATCGAAACGAAGAAATTGTGACGGCGATGAAGATGCAATTATGTTACTGATGGATGGGTTGCTCAACTTTAGTCGTGAGATTTTACCGGCAAATAGAGGGGGTCAAATGGATGCCCCGCTAGTTCTAACCACCAGATTGAATCCAACTGAAGTTGATAAAGAGGCTTTGAATGTTGACTCAGGTTGGTACTATGAACGTGATTTCTATGAAGCAACTCAGGATTGTCCGCACCCAAAATCAATTGCTAATAGAGTAGATTTTGTCGAACGTAGATTAGAGTCTGTTGCCGCAGTCAGGGGCTATGGATATACCCATGACTGTGAATCAATTTCTGCTGGCCCGAGCCTCTCCGCTTACAAGACGCTTGATACTATGATTGACAAAATGAACGGACAATTAGATTTAGGACACAGATTGCGAGCTGTTGATGTTCGAAGGGTTGCCTCAAGCGTTATTCGCTCTCACTTTTTACCCGATCTGAGAGGCAATCTCAATGCGTTTGCTCGACAAAAAGTACGATGTCTAAAATGCGGTCATTCTTATCGTAGAATGCCCATCGCAGGAAAGTGTATTCAAATGAGCAAAGCCGGTAATGCTGGTTTTGGCTCGCTTGGAATTGCAAAGTCACAGGGAGATTTGTGCAATGGTAATCTCGCCCTTACCGTATCTGAAGGAGCGGTGAGAAAATACATCAAAGTCACACAACACGTCATGGAAAAGTATGGTGTGGATACGTATACTAAACAAAATGTCGAATGGTTAGCAAACAGCACCGATTCCTTATTCCTAAATGACCGGTCTAAGCAGATGTCCTTGGCTGATTTTTTGTGATTACTTTATTGACGGCCCAATCATTTGTTCCGGCCTAACCCACTGCTCAAATTCATCATTGGTTAGATATCCGAGCCCCAATGCTGATTCTCTAAGTGTCAAACCATTCTCATGCGCGTTCTTGGCAATCTTTGCTGCCTTATCATATCCGATGTGATTATTCAGAGCAGTTACTAGCATGAGTGAATTTTCTAGATGCTGGTTGATATTTTCCGCTACTGGCTCCAGCCCTTCCACACAATTTTCTCGCATTGAACGGCATGAGTCTGTTAGTAGTCTGATTGAGTGTAGTAGATTGTGAATCATCATTGGCTTATAGACATTCAATTCAAAGTTACCCTGAGAACCTCCGACTGTTATCGCCGTGTGATTGCCCATAACTTGGCAGCATACCATTGTCATAGCCTCTGCTTGAGTAGGATTTACTTTACCTGGCATGATTGATGAACCGGGTTCGTTTGCTGGTAAGGCTAATTCTCCAAGACCACATCTAGGACCAGAACCTAACCAACGAATATCATTAGCTATTTTCATCAAACTTACCGCTAAAGTGTTCAATGCTCCACTGGCTGCCACAATGGCATCATGAGCAGCTAATTGTGCGAATTTGTTTTCAGCACTAACGAAACTTAAGCCAGTGATGTTTGAAATTTCATCGGCGACCATTTGAGCGAATAATGGATGAGTGTTGAGGCCGGTGCCGACTGCTGTCCCGCCCAATGCCAATTCAAATAAATCATCAAGTGCGAAATCCAACCTGCGTAAATCGGCGTCTAACTGTGATACCCAACCAGAAACCTCCTGTCCGAGGGTGAGTGGTACTGCATCCATTAGGTGAGTGCGGCCTATTTTCACAACCTCTGCCCATTGCTTTGCTTTATCATCTAAGGCATTTCTCAATGCCCTAACGCTAGGTAGTAAGTCATGAACAAAGGCTTCGGCTGATGCTATGTGCATCGCGGTTGGAAATGTATCATTTGACGACTGGGCTCGATTGACATGATCGTTTGGATGAACGGGACTTTTGGAACCCAACTCGCCATCTGCTATCTCAATGGCACGATTAGCAATTACTTCGTTGGTATTCATGTTTGATTGAGTACCGCTGCCTGTCTGCCAAATTCTTAGTGGAAAGTGGTCGTCTAGTTCGCCATCAATAACTTCCTGTGCTGCTTGAATGATTAGTTTCCCAACATTGCTGTCTAATTGCTTCAGGGCTACGTTTGTTTTCGCCGCCGCCTGTTTTAAGATTCCGAAAGAGCGTATTACTCCTCTCGGCATTGTATCTATTCCAATGTTAAAATTAATTAGTGAACGAGCGGTTTGACAGCCATAATATCTGTCGCTCGGCACCTCTAAATCGCCCATTGTGTCGCTTTCAATGCGGACATTTGAGGATGATTTTACCAATGGTTTGCCGGCTTTTTCCGGCTTTTGGTTAGTTTTTGGATTCAATGCTTTATCAATCATCTTTGCGATAGTTGCACTACGTCCAGCTTTGCCTTTACCGACACTACGGTCTAATCTTACTGCTAATTCCTCGGGGATGCTAATGCTGATTATTCGCCTATCTCCCGCTCTATGTTTTGACATAGTAAGCGGTTAATAATTAATTATTAAATAATATCTATGATTCGAGTTCTGGGCCAATCCCAACTCTTGTATCGCCGTCTTTCCAATATCCACGATACATCAGCCGGGTTTGAAAGGGCATACTAAACTCTCCTGACGAGGTTACTGCAATCAGTCCGCCTCTGCCACCTAG
Organism: uncultured Candidatus Poseidoniales archaeon; assembly: GCA_964412625.1. GTDB lineage: Archaea > Thermoplasmatota > Poseidoniia > Poseidoniales > Poseidoniaceae > MGIIa-L1. The sequence goes on along the minus strand of CAYPPO010000013.1, from coordinate 39,021 downwards.
TGGCGCTACTTCATCGAGAATAGTATCTGTTGATTCAGATAATTTACCGCTCATATGATACCTCGTTGCAAGGCTGTGGGCTGCACAGGTTCGAATGTAGGCTTCACCAACGCCAGTACATGATATTGCAATCTGACTATCTGACCAAGTTCCGGCACCAATGATTGCAGTATCTCCAACTCTGCCAGCTGGTTTTCCTGTCATACCTCCGGTCGAGGTTGCTGCTGCTAGATTACCATTCACATCAAGCGCTACTGCACCAACGGTGCCCATTCCCTCGTCAGAGAATTCGGTGGAGACTCTGCCTTCCAAATCATGGTCGAGCACTGAGTCATCTTCATCGGTTGATCCTGGGCCGGATTTATGTTGTCTCCATTGCTTCCATTGCCCCTGCCTTAATTCTGTCTTCAACCAGTCTTGGCTAACTTCCTCCAGTCCACATCTAAGACCAAAATCGTCCGCTGCAGCACTGTTCAACATGACTGGCCAGCCTTGGCGTAAAATCAAGTTAGCTGCTCTAATTGGATGTCTAAGCTTTGTGACATTGATAACGGAACCCGCTGCCTTGTCAGCACCACGCATAATCGAGGCATCCATGGTAATTAACCCGTCTTCACCAATAACCGAGCCTTGACCAGCATTGAATAGTGGCTCATCTTCTAGCATTTCAACCGCTAACGTTACCGCCTCTAAGCAATCTATATCGCCATTCTGTAACTGGCTACCCACAACTTTGAGGACACTTTTCATACAGTCAATTCTTTCTGGATCAAGAGGCGTTTTACCCAACCATGGACCATCGCCACCGGCACCGCCATGGATTACTAGGACTACCATGTATCACTGTACGACTGTGCAACTGATTATTTGTTGTGGTTCTGCTGGTCTATCGCCGGGAAGTTTTCTACATCTCTCAATTGAGGATACTACATCCATTCCTTCAACAACTTCACCAAACACTGCGTGATTACCATTCAGCCATGGGGTTGCAACCGTAGTGAGGAAGAATTGGGAGCCACCCGTATTTCTTCCAGCATTTGCCATGGAGAGAATCCCAGGGCGGTCATGTTTCAGAGCCAGTGCGGATGCTTCGCATGGAATTTGCCACCCTGGGCCCCCAGTTCCGGCTCTGCGTGACATTGGATCTTTTGAATGCGGACATCCTCCTTGGATCATGAAATCTTGAATCACTCTGTGGAAGTGAAGGCCATTGTAATGGCCCATTTCCACCAATTTTACAAAATTACCAACTGTTTCTGGCGCCTCATCAGCGTATAATTTGATTAGGATATCTCCTGCACTTGTTTTCATCATTACCTGCATAACCTTGCCACATATCGGCAGGTCATGAGTATTGCCGTTCGATTATTGATTTAACCAAGGCCTGAAGTGTTGGTCAGCATATGCGCGTGCATAATCGGCTGGATAGCCAGCAGCGATTAATTGCTGTTCATAGGCTAACTGTTCAGGAGTAATCGATGTGTCGACTGCTCCAATTCCAGCAACCGCTGCGTAGCCAGCATCAGCGTACGCCTTTTCTTGCATTGCGAAGGCGTCTTTCTTTGAACTACGGCCTCTAACAAAGAATACGGTCAGCAGCAATAGAACTATGACTCCACCAATCAAACCAATTACAGTGTAAGACATGCCGAATAATCCTGCCTCGGATTCTGTTTCATCACTTACATCGGTAGTTTCATCGCCAGAGCCAGTGTTGTCACCAGTATCAATTGGGTCGACTGGGTCGATTGGTTCGGTGGTGTTGGTGGTGTTATCGCCATCTGTATTGTTATCGACTGGTTCCTCAATCAATTCGCAGCCGTCTGCTCCAACAATTGTACCAAGTGGTGTTTCTGGGCACTCATCGTTCTCGTTTAATACACCGTCAAAATCCAAATCTAAAATTGGGCAACCTACTCCGTTATCGCCACTGAAAACGCCCGCTTCATCGGGACACTGATCGCCATTGGTTCCTATCGGATTGTCACCGAACCCGTCGCCATCTGTGTCGTACCATTGCGTTGGATCATTTGGTAGGATATCGTTATCGTTCGACACCCCATCGTTGTCCAGATCAGGGCAACCATACCTGTCTATTGTCGAGGTCCCAGGATTGTTTGGACAGTCATCAACAATTCCATCACCTGCATCAGTAGAATTGAAGTTGTCTCTATCAACATCGTTTGCCCACAATTCATCTTCGTTTTGGATATAGAAGGGTTCAGAGAAGTGGATATTGTTCGATTCATCTGTTTCGGGTACATCATTATTGGTATCAATTATCAATTTACATCGATAGTCTCCAGAAGGAGTATCGGTTGGAATGGTAAAGAAAGCATAGCTATTTTGTACATTGGATTGATTGTATGACATTGCGTTAGTAACGCCGGGATTGTCAGATGCAACCTCCGAAGAGTAAATTGTGTCAACCGTCTCATTGTCAGAGTTAATCAATTCGATCATGACAATCATTGTAGCCCCATATCCGGGCCCTCTAGCATTGATTATGGTCCATTGTGAGGTGATTTCTTCATCGGTGAATGTCTCAGTAGTCGGACATATTAGAGACCCTGGTACTAAATCTGGCAGGGCTGGTTCGTTGATAATAATGTCAACATCATAGTTGCCTTGACCGCCATTAGAATCGATACTTAAGGTGAAGGTGTTAGCCTGTCCCTCATAGGTTGCGTTATCAAATGTATCAAACAATAACCCGTAACTTAAGTTATCAGCACTAGCAACTAAATCGCCTGCGGCATTCGTTAAGGTAGCTGTAAATGGTAAAGCGTTTGAAGCGTTGAAGTTAATTTCCACGTTCTTGTAGTCGTCAAGTGAGAAACTGTAAACATCTTCGGTATCTGAATTACTCAGACAGCCGGTTCCACTAATTGCGTTGTTAGTTCCCAGTGGGATTCCTGACGAGCTGGCATCTTGACCAAGTCCGAGGTCGTTCTGTGTTCCGCAAGTAAACGGTGGAACGTATGTTGTCTGGTCTGGTTCCCCAATTAACAGGCGATAAGTTCCTCCCGGATTACTTCCGCTGGGGAAGCCGCCCCAGTATGTCACGTTGATGTAGTAGTCTCCTGATGTATTCTCATAATCAGTACCTTCTAAGGTTACAAACTCGTCAAATGTTGAAGACAAACTTGTGTCAATCGAAGTGCCGTTTGGCAGCAACAATTCTAGATCGAAATCTACGCCGTCAAATGGTGCTACAACCAAGGTGACTTCTAGCGGTTGATTTGGCGAAACGCTAACCTTGTACAAATCTGCTTCATCATTAGAATCAATACATCCTCTAACCTCAGCCTCAACGTCAAGCCCCAAATCGGTAGATGTTGCTACATCCTCTCCTATATCTGCGCCTGTTGAGGCGTCATCTTGCGGAGTTGGACAAGCATTAACGCCATTGCCGACAGTCAAGGTGTTTTCCGCTATCACCTCATTATCTGTTTCTCGCTTTTCTTCAATCATTTCATCGCTATCCAAAACAACAAAAACGTTGTATTCTCCTTCGACGATATTGGTAGGTATCACTCCGTTTACTGTTACAACCTGGGTGGCATTAATTGCCAAACCATTAGACCATGTTGCGTTGCCAAGATTGTGATCAACCCAAGTATTACCAAGATCCACACTTAATATTACTTCGGCCATGAAAGCGTCTGAAAGGTCTTGAGTACCGTCATTGATTACTGTTACATCGAATGGAACCACATCGCCAGGATTTGCTGCTTGGTTGAAGGTTACATTGTCCACGGCAAGATTGGGGATGGGTACGCTGAAATTGGTCCAAACATCCATACTGTAATTTCCGCTACCAGCGAAGTGTGTAACGTTGACATAATACGTCCCTGCTTGATTCTCAACAGATGAATCTTGAGAAGTTACTAACTCATCAGCATCTAAGTTACGACCAGAAGAGTCGATTATGCTGCCATTTGCTTGGTGCAGGAGAAGATCAAAATCGACTCCGGAATCCATTGATAGAGATACTGTGATTGTGTGATTCACTGGAACGTCAAAGGCAAAAGTATCCCCGCCATCAGCTGAATCTAAACAGCCGCTGTAGGTTGCCGTGACGTTGTTACCTAGATTGGGTGGCGCGTCAGTCCAATTCTGTGGTGCGTCATTACCGGAGTTTGCGTCATTTTGGGGACTATACCAATCTCTACATGATTCAGTATAATTAGTCCAAATATCAAGGTCATAGTCTCCAATGGAGCTACCGCCGCCTTGGTTGTATGGGAATACTACAATCCAATATGTGCCGGGTGTAGATTCGATTGATGAACCAATACTTGTTACTGTCTCGACCGGGTCGTCATAGTATGATGTATCTGCCGCAAAATAAGAACCGTTGTCTTCAAACGCCAGTGCCAAGTCGTAATCATTTTGATAGTTTGACATTGTTACCTCAATATTATAGTCTTGGTCCATGGTAAATTCATACCAGTCCTCGATATCTGCTGTATCTGCACAACTAGTGAACGAGGTTGTAGGATTGGTGCCGAGATCTTTTGCAGTGTTAGTTGTTGCATTTCCAGCATCACCGGGAGAGCCCCCATCATTTTGAATGGCTGGGCATGGTTGACCGACTGCATTTCTGATGTCTTTTCTCAACTCATCCAATAATATCGGTTCTCCAAATGGATTTGTCTTAGTATCGTTGTCTGAGTCTGTTGTTAAATCATGAATACTAATCAACGGAGATAATGCAGTTATTATGAACATAATTCCAACCAAAAATCGTACACTACGCATGTCGCTCACAATGTAGTGTGCGCGCCGCTAAGTTATGAAACTACGGGCATATGGTTAGTTTGCTAAGGTTTTGGGTGATGCAGCATTAACTGCATCTGATACACCCGCTTGATATCTCTTAAAATTCTCGACAAACATTTCAGCCAATTTGTCGGCGGTTTTATTGTAAGATTCTCGATCACTCCACGTTTGCACCGGTTGGAGAACTTCACTTGGCACCCCTGGACAGGTTTGAGGGACTTCGAAGCCGAAGCGCTCATCTAGAGTGTAATCAACGGCTTCAAGTTCACCATCCAATGCAGCGTTTAGCATGGCTCTTGTGTACTTGATTTTCATTCGATTACCAACACCGTATGGCCCACCAGACCATCCCGTATTGATGAGCCATGCTGTTGCATTGTGCTCTTCCATCTTGCTGGATAACAAATCAGCATAAACGCCGGGGTGCATTGGCATGAAAGGTTCACCAAAGCATGCAGAGAATGTCGCTTGTGGCTCTTTGACGCCAATTTCAGTACCAGCAACTTTTGCGGTATATCCTGAAATGAAATGGTAAGCCGCTTGTTCCGGAGTTAGACGAGATATTGGTGGTAACACCCCAAAGGCATCACAGGTAAGGAATATGACGTTTTCCGGATGGTTCCCGGTTGAATCTTCGGTTCGATTATCGATGAATTCTATTGGATAAGAGCCTCTTGTGTTTTGAGTTTTAGATGTATCACTGAAATCAGGAATGCCGTTTTCGTCCATGACTATATTCTCCAATATAGAGCCAAACTTCCTAGTGGTTCCGAAAATTGCTGGCTCATCTTCCTCTGATAAGTCAATTAGTTTGGCATAGCAACCGCCTTCAAAGTTGAAAACACCATTAGCTCCCCAGCCATGTTCATCATCGCCGATTAAGGCTCTTTTCGGATCAGCAGATAGAGTGGTTTTACCAGTACCAGACAGACCAAAAAATACTGCGGTGGAGTCCCCGTTGGTATTGGCAGAGCAGTGCATTGGCAGTATGCCTTTTTTCGGTAAAATTAGATTCATTATCGAAAATATTGACTTCTTTATCTCGCCGGCATATTTAGTCCCACCAATCAATACTTCTTTCGCTTGATAATTAATAATAACAAAGCATTCTGAATTGACTCCGTCTTCAGGGCTTGCTTCGAAATTTGGGGCATGAAAGACGGTAAATTCTGGTGAATGATTGATCAATTGTGCTTTTGTCGGTCGGATAAACATATTTCTTGCAAAGGCGTTATGCCAAGCGCTTTGGTTAATTACTCTAATCGGTAATGCTTCAGACAGATCAGCCCCACAGTATAAATCTTGAACAAATAGTTCTTGTTGGTTAGATAAATAGTCAACTACTTTGGTTCTGAGTTTGGCGAATGTTGCAATATCGGTTGAAATATTAACGTCGCCCCAGTTAACATCAGAACTTGTCGTCGGTTCGTCAACAATGAATTTGTCATTGGGTGAACGCCCAGTTCTTTCCCCGGTTTCTGTCACCAACGCTTTGTGGGCACTAAAAACTCCTTCATTACGTGAAACTGCCATCTCCACTAAGTCCTCAACTGGCAAATTCCAGTATATAGTCCCTGAATTCTTCAATCCGTGCACAGATAGGTCGCCGAGTTGCGAGCCCAGTACATCGGCCATGCTGAATCGTGTCGAAGGACGTCTTTGTCCTTTTCGATGTGTGGGGCTGCTGTGTTGAAGATATTCGTTGAAACTGGTTATCGACAAAAAGTGGTACATAGTGATTTATTTCGGGCGAGCCTTGAATAAATATAATCAAACAACCGGGGGTATGTCTGAGGATTCTAGTGGGCCAAAGCAGCCCTCTAGTGAGAATGATTCTCGGGATGAGATAATCAGAAAACGCTCCTTTTCCCGGGCTCGTGGCATAGATATATCGTCATTTATGGTCGACAATGAGGGCGAAACAAATAGTGAAGAAATTGCTAAAATCGAGGTCGAACAAGATATAGCAATGGGTGAAATTGCTGAAATTTTCTCAAAGGGTGGTGAGGATTTTGAAAGACCCGGAGCTATCCAAACAGATGGTACGGTAAAGACAGCCCCCGAAAACGATAGCGTAACCGATTTGGCTGTTCACGGCGAGAAGCGATTGGGTTTTGGCCTCCTCATTGCCATGATACTGTCGTGGTCTTTGATAGGAACGATTGTTGGTACAGTGTTAGACCCTATATTTGGCGCAATAGGGTTGAGTTTAATGGCAATTCTCGGCCTTTACCTTGGAGAAAAATGGATACCAAATCCAAATATGAGGATTCTTGGAGTGACCTGGGTAATAATATCAATGAAACTGATTTATGGACTAGTGCTAGATTTATGGCACTGGGGGTGGTTAGATCAGTTATCTTTTGCTGATGAAAATAACATCTTGGGGACTTTACTACTGCTAGGTGTAGTGCTGAATATAACAATTGCACAGCGCCACGACGAGGATGCCATTGCTGCTCAAGCAACATTAATTCTGCTAATTGTCGGAAGTGCTGCTGGCGCAGTTTATGGTGAATTTGGTGTCGCAATAATGATTGGAATGGGCACCATACTACTGCATAGTCTTGCTATCATCCGAAACTCTGGCAATCTCGCAAGTATGGGCATTGCTGTCTCATATCTATGGGTCGGAGTTCATGCAATATCAGACAACTGGAATGTCTTCGGTCTCGAAATTTTGCCATTTGAAGATGAGTTGTTATTGTTCTTGCTAATGGTTTGTGTTACTGCGACAAATTCTACTATGGCAGCGATGTTCGTGGATAAGGATAATTGGTTCTCTGATGCATTCAAATCCCTCGGTCTTGGAAAGCCCGGTTTATGGTCGGTATCTGTCGGATTAGGTATGATTGGTGCATTGTTAGCAGTCGCTGCTAATCGCCTTGAAACCGGTTATGCGCTGGCCCAATTAGTGCTACTCCTAACCGCATTCAGCGCCTCTTACCTTATCGTTAGAGGGGTTGAGTGGCCTAGACTAGTGCCATTGATTGTGCTTCCTGCACCTATCCTGTTGTTTGCATTAGCAATATTGGAGAGTGGAATTGTTGATTTGAGTCTGCCATACGGGTTGAGGCCGTATAGCATCTATGCGGCAGCAACTGCGGCTTTAACCGCTGGAGCTTTGCTTAGAAATCAAACCGCTGTCTCTGATCACGTGTTGTGGGCTGGTGGATTGCTTATTGTGATTCTACTGACCTTACTCATACCGGCTAATGATGCGGGTAGTGGTGCTAGAACACTATTAATCAGCCAAGGCCTGGTATGGGTTGGACTTGCTCAACTATCAATGTATAGAGATTCTCCATCGATAGCGGGAACCGCAGTGGTTGGCCCATGGTTATGGTTACTGTTCTTTGCCACTGATGTAGAAAATCGGTTAGTTTCAGCAGATTACGTGCCGATTTTAATCGAGCAATACGACCTAGCAATATGGATGTTGGTGCTTCTATCACAACAAATTTGGGTTAATATGAAACATGGAGACACCGGATTTAATCTAGCCTCAAAACTGAGTGGGATGTCTGAATTAGGTGCTCGATTGAGAGACTCTGAAGTATTACAGTTGTGGAACTTAAGTTTCCTACTCGCACTATTTGTAACATGGTCAATAACAAGACCCGGTTCATTGCCTGCAATTGGATTGTTTGGAGTATTGACGTTATTGATGATTAGTCATGCTGTTATGGTTTTATTTGAGAAGCATAAAGGTAAACCCCGATCGTTAATGACGGTATGGGGTATCTCGGTTATTGCGCTATCCTGGACTTACGGACAACAGGGGATTTGGGCGATTACGCTCGTTATTACATGCGCAATTTTACTTATCTCTTCTGACAAAATGAAACGTTCGGGTATTAGTGATGAGTTGTTGAAGAAAGCAGAGGCCTTACCCGGGCAATTACTGACATTAATGATGGGTTTATTGTCGGGTTTATTCATTATAATTGCCCTCGAGCCGCTCAACTTAATGGAATTGGATGGAAGTTCAATATTGCCTGATGAGAGTTTCAATCTGTATGCTTTGACCGGGATTACTTTAGTTGCTTTAGTCCTTTATCTTAGGAGAGCTGCCACTGTCGAGAAATTATTGCCCCCTGCAATTTCTGCTGTGGGTTTGCTAGCAGTTATGGCGATAACTGCACAAGTTAAGGACTCGGCGATTGTCCTCCTTGCGACTGTTTTGGCATTTATTGGGTCAGGTGCATACCTAGCGGTACAGGGCGAATTTAGAAGTGAAATGCGGTCTCTAGCAAAGAAAGAGGCGCGCCTGCTTAGAATTGAAGAAAAGCAGGCTAGACTACAGAAGTTTGTCGATGCTCAAGTTGAACAGAAAGCCGAGCAACCGGTCAAATTAGACGAGCAGGATAAGAAATCAAAACTCAAGATGATTGACGTTGAAATGCTAGATTTGGTAGAAAAACAACGAAAAAGAGCCAAGCGTGCTGGTACTTCCGGTCAATATGATTTAGAGCTCGGCGATATACATCACCGGCCTGTAATCGTAATTGCATTTTTGCTGACCACCATCCTAGCCTCCACGTATCTTTCATTCACTAGTTCGCTTTCGTACCTCATTCTAGCATTTTGTGTTGTGATCTCGATATTATTTATTGCCCTAGCGAGAATGCGGGCAAATGATATTGGGCTAAGGTTGCCAGATATTGCTGGAATCGAGTTGCCCATAGCAATCTCGATGGCAGGATTGGTATTAGTTCATTTAGCTGGAAGAATTTCTGATTCTGTTGTCGGATTGGATGACGCAAAACACTTGGCTGTGATTACCGTAGGGCTATGTGTACTTGCAGGGATCGGGCTAATCGGTCGTAATGATTTGGGTTTACGTATTCCAAATGCAGTAGAAGGAATTGTCTATCTTTTAGCACTAGACCGGGTTTTTGCTCTGATTATTGGTGGCGAAGTACCAATTATGTATCGAGTCGATCCTTTCGGTGGAGATTTAGTGGATTGGACCCTCCCATTACTATTTGTTGAGGTTGTACTACTGGTTTGTGTATTTGCTTATGATTGGGTAGAGAAGCAGCGCTTAATGCGTGGCTTAGAGGATCACCGAGGGGCTGTTGGCCGTTCTGCTTGGGTGATTTTGGCTGGATTAATCTCCGTTGGATTTGCCGGCATATTGGCAATCATACTAGTGATTCGTCGCGGGTGGAATTGGACGCAACCTGCTGCAGTAATGGTTTCATGGCTACTTGCCCCAATAGCAATTTCAGGTCTTATGTATTGGGTTTTACCAACTGTGGGTTTAGAGCCGATTGGAATACACATACTAGCTACGATATTTGGGGCGACTTCAATATTCTTCGTGGTGTGGTCTGTGGCAACGGATTCAGGGATTTGGTTGGCTGCGGGCCTGTGGTCGGTACACTTGCTGCTCGTACCGTCTGGATTTGGTTGGGGAGGCCTAGCAATAGTTGCAGTGCTGATGATAATTTGCTCAGCAACATCTTGGGTTAGTGGAATTCTTGTTATGCGAAAATCTTGGCGTGTATTTGGTGCCTTAGACATGGTGCTATCTTGGATTGTTGCGATGGTAATGTTCAGTACCGGTGCGGGTATAGAGGCGATGTTAGGAATTTTAATCGCTTCATCTATTCTACTGGGCATTGTCACATATCTGAATCAAACCTATGAGAAGCAGATAATCAATGGCTGACCATGTGTTCTGCCAGCAGGTCGCAAATATCGTCAACAACCTCTCGAATACCGGAATTATCACCGCCGTACTCCAGACGCGTTGAAACTGTTATCTTTGCTTGAGTACCACTATTTCTTACACCGATTGACAGTTTATTATTCGCAAACAAACAAGTGATTAGCATCAAATTCGGTTCGCCAGAAATCGTTGTTCTACGCCATTGAGATACCTCGGCAATAGTTGACAGCTTCTGAAAAAGTTCACTTTCAACTACATTTGATAATTCATTACTTCCATCCCATTTACTTCTGTCAATCTCCCTTACAGACTGTCGTAGTTTCCAGCCTCTTTGCATAAGTCTTGACTTATCTAGTCTTGTTGTGGCCAGTAAGTACGCAACTAAGGTCATTGCACCATCTCCCACAAGGGACCAGGTTGCAGTTTGACTCGGGTGAGGGGTTGCGAGCACCATATGCCCTGAATCTTCTATTCCAACGACTTTAGGGATGGAATGATTGGTGATGAATTCATCTAGTTTATTATTGCATAATTCAAACGTCAGCCAGCGGTCTCCAACTGCTGTCTCGTTAACTGTAACGGATTTTGAATACCGATCTAGCTTGGTAGTTAACGATAAATCGGACTCTATACTTGCCGCCAAGGTCCAATCATCAGCTAACTGTGTTACACAATTCAGAAAGGTATCAGCGATTATGTCGCCATCTATTACCCTAAATCCGCGTCGTGTGGTTTCGATCAGCAAACACCTATCGCCGTCGCCATCAAGGGCAGCACCGACTAATATTCCGGGGTCACACTGAGGGAGTTGATTAATTAGAATGTGGGATGAGTGTTTTGCCTCTTCAAAAGTCCATTCCTGGGTTGGTGACAAATCCCCAGCCCCGCAATTGTCATTCAAGGCCACTGCATCATGGCTGGTTTCTATTGCCGCTATTCCATTACTTGAGAGCCAATCAGCTAACCAAAATCGACCGGTTCCTTTGGAAGAATCTATCAACAACGGCTGATAGATAGCTGGTGCTTCAGAAATATCTCGCTGGATTAGTTCTGCAAGGCTTTGATAACGTCGACTAAGCCAGTTTGGGTGATGATTTTGGCACCACTCTGCTAACTTGTGCGATATCGTTGGTTGAGCATATTTTGCTCCATTACTAGAGGCAATTTCTCGCTTTTGCTGGCTAAGTGAAATAACATTACGCGAAAGTTGTTGTTCGAATTGTGGAGTTGTCTTGTACCCGTACTGTGAAAAGATTTTCAGTCCTGAATCTTCGACCGGATTATGGCTGGCTGTAATCATGCAGCCATACGCTGCGTCGAAGAAAAGCGTGGCATAATGTAGTGCTGGAGTTGCACACAATCCAATATGAACCACTTCAAAATCTGCAATATTTAGCCCAATTGTAAGATCATTTGCCAATACGCGGTTCGCCGGACGATCATCCCACCCAACTACTACTCGCAGCTTTTTACCTGACTCAAATTCAGCAAAGCCCCCTAATGATTCACCTACCAATCTAAAAACGGGGGGTGAGATTTCGCGGCATTCAAGTAGCCGATGAATCGCTGCTTCATCTTCTGTGATGGCCAGGTTTACCTTCCCGCGAATACCGTCAGTGCCGAATAAATTAGCACTCATCCAATCACCTATGGTTTGATGATTGGCCATGAACTCCGGTTACGGTGGCGTTCGGCCAAACAATGCTGTTAATCCCCAACACTGTTCCGGGATTTGTCACGGCATTACAACCCAATTGGCAGCCTTCGCCGATTATCGCACCTAATTTTCTAAGGCCACTCTCCCTTCTAGATTCTCCAATCCTCAGGTAAACCTGAGCCCCATCATTTCTTACATTACTCAACTTTACCCCAGCACCCAAGTTAACTGACTTGCCAAGAATTGAATCGCCCACATAATTAAAATGCGGGGCTTTGGAATTTGGCAAGAGTACTGAGTGCTTGACCTCAGTGCAGTGGCCTACCAATGCCGATGAACAAATCCATGCATACTCTCTAATGTATGCTCCATGCCTAATTATGGCACCTTTACCAACAAAACACGGTCCGATAAAATGAGCAGATGGTTCAATAATCGCGCCTAATTCAACCATGACAGGCCCTTTTGATTCGTCAAAAGTGATGGTGTCTGAAAGGGTGCTTCGATCTATCAGCTCTAGTTTAGTTGACTCAAGCATGCGAATTTGATGCTTGAGGTTATCCTCATTTCCCTCGACAAAAAGTTGCCACGCTGGTTCATTGATTGGAAATTTCGGTATATTGCCCTCACTTGAGGATTCTAAACTAGGAAATAGCGCACTCGCAAAAGTGTGTGCAGGCCATTCCATAGTTGGGCGAACTAGTTAATCAAAATGAATGTGCCGTTTATGCAGCTAACCTGTAAAGCCGTTTTCCCGTTGAATTATCAAGCTTGAATCCAACAAGATCAGACAAATATCTAGGGATAAATAGGCCTACCTTTCTAGTTGTTAGACCATGGTTGCGCATTCTTCGCTCGTTGGAGAGATAGTGAACTATGTCTGCTGCCGAGCAATCAGGCACTACTGCGATGTATTCAACAATCTCTTCTTTGAGGCGTTCCAATCTTGCTTCTTTCTGTGAACCTTTTCCTCTCATCTGTATCATGTATACATTGTATTTGATGATATATAATCAGACATCTGGGGGTGCCATGGGAGCCCTAAATAATATCCAAAATATCTTGCCAACGCTTAGAGGAACCACGTCGGAAATAATTGGTGTGAAATTCGCGTTGTCCAACATGAATGCAACGAATGATTTTTCCCCGATTATCATAACATCCGTAATTGGTGTGGATTGGAATCATTACCTCAGATATGTCAAACGATGGGCCGGTAATTTCCGGCTCCTCATCGTTACAGGTCTCTGTTTTACCATCCCACATCATCGATTGTGGTGATGGGTGTCTCAACTGTGAGTTATTCTCGACCCTAATCGAACCCTCATTAGGTTTCACTCCTCGCCAATCGCCCCGCTTGCCATTGTTTAGCCAAGTGACCATTGTCTTCATTTGTGACAGTGTAGCAAAAGCGAGGTGAGTGACTTCCCACCAACCAGTAGTCCTTGCCAAAGTGACATGATGAACCCCGGGATTTACCATTCTGCTATCCAAACCATCTGCATAAGTCCGACAAAGCCCGTTTATCCGGACGCAAATTACTGGGATGATACCCAGCTTCAATCTTGATAATTGAAACGGATTAGCCAATTCCCCAAGCAGCAAGATTGGTGTTCTATCTTCTAGGCTTGGTGCAGAATTCGAACGTAGAAACTGCTCAAGGGTTGAGTCTTCTACCAATGCTTGCGAGACTGCCTGTTTGAGGGCTGATACTGGGATTTCTTCACCGGTTGTTAATTCAAAGTCGAGAGGTTGTAAATCGGTCTCCGTGCATAAAAATGGTGATTTAGGTAGCGGCTGTGGAGAATTATTTGGTGTATATTGCCAGTGTGATAGTTTCATTTTCTCCATGTATAGCCCTGCCGCCATGTATTATTGAAAACGCCGGTTACTCAACAAAGGTGCTTTCCTGTAAGCATTGCGGACATGTTACCTTTATCGGCCTAATTGAAGGAATTCCTAAAGCAGCGCCACATCCAGGGCAATTAATTGCTTGACTAACTTGCTGCCGTCTTTGTGATGCTTCCGGACTGGGGTCATATTCAAAACGATGATTTGATTGAAGTGGAGGATTCGTATTGACCGATTGGTGATTATCCCCGGGCGGATTAGTCGTTGGTTGGTTTGGCAGCATGGCCAAAATCTGCCCGGCACCAAGCCCATATTTCTTAGCAATATTTGTCGCTTGTAAATTCAATTCATAACCAGAGAGGCTCATTAACAAGTCAAATTCATCTGGCGAAATGATGGTCATGGTTTGTGCACGTCAAAACGCCTTTAGATAGTTTAGATGGTTTGATTACAGATATATTATCACAAAAGCCGGCTAAAATATCATATATACATTGGAAGAATTGAAAAACAACTGGGTTCGGCGATGGGCTGAGGGACCCTGGGATGAGTAGATCTAAGATGAAAAAATCTCCACGCAGTAAAACTGAGAAAATGACACCTCAAGAACGATCGAGAATCGTTCGAAGTATAACTTGTAGAGAGACTATGGGCGATGCGAATTGGGTTTTCGCCGATGATACAATGGCTGATGTCGTAGATGATTTAACACAAAATGACTGGGATCATGTCTTCGTTGTCAACAAAGAAGGAGTTCCAATGGGCAGAATACATGCTGTAGACGTGCTAAAAATCGTTGCGAAGAAAAACGTTGAGCGTTCGGTAGCTTGGATGCTTAGTGTGCCTGCTAAACAATTGATTACCCTCCCCCCACTAACTGTCAAAGCCAATACCCCACTCTTGAAAGCGGGTGCACTTATTTTAACTCATGACCTAAGTCAAATTGCCGTAGTTAATGCCGACGGGGTGTTGGTTGGAGTTGTTGGCCACAAAACCATGGCAAAACATCTTCCGAGATTTATCCTCTAATCAAATTCCCCAGTATCTCTCAGACTGGGCTTGTTTTGCTTGGAGTGAATTCTTTATCGTAGTTGCCATCCAAAGCACTACTACCCAGATAATTGGATAGAATAAATCAGCAAGAATTTGATCAACGCTAAACTCGTACGATTGCCCATTCAGCACATTTGTTGAAATCTGGAGGGCAGAGTCAACAAACGAGTAAACGACCATGCCGAATATGCTCAATACAATCATCCGGCCAGAGAATGAGCCTCTACGTAGCCGCAAAAACATGAACCCTGCTGTAGATGTCAAAAAGGCGATAACAATCCATGCCAGAGCAGCATGGGTGACTTCCAGCCAGAGGACAGAGGTTGAGCTATTGGCAACTAATAGGGTGTACTCTTGGTATCCCTCAGCAACAGCAAATATCGCGCTAAATACTGTTGCCGTCCACAATAACGAGGAGAACATCGCTGCGTCAGCGTTATCCCTCATCTCTTGGATTACCCGATTGACGGTGGTTTCAATTCCAGCACCTTTACTGAAAATGTACAGACCGGTGACCAGCGGAAGGGCCCCGATTACAATACCCCCGATTTCAGCAGGTAGCATAATTCCCAATCCTAAAATTGCTAACACAAGGCCGAAAGGAATCATAATTTTCGCCCGCCATTTTGGATCTTCTAAGGCTTTAACGATGTAGTAATATGTTCCTTCAATACCTTTTGATTGTTTTACGATGATTTTCTCTACGTGATCTATTCTAACTTGGGACTGAATAATCGGCAAAACCGATTCATCCTCGGCACCATCGGTTACGAGAATTGCTTTATCTGGTTGAAAGGTAGTGACGATTTCTTCGAGTTGCGCTGCTATTGCACGGTCTGATCTAATGCCAACTTTCTCATCCCCGGTTAGAATCGCTATCTCGACTTCATCATCATCACCTAATGACTCCGACAGGTTATCGTGTTGTGATAATGCACCCAATATAGCATTAGTATCACTTTCTTCGGGGTCCGCAATACCAAGTTTTAGCGCTGCCGTTAGAACTTGACGTCGGCCAACCACTGGCCCCCTAATTGCCGTTTTAATCCCAAGATCGTTATCTCGGTCGACGGTCAAAACGAGGGTCCTAGTCATAATCCACACCGTTGGTTGTAGATGCTAGTAAGTCCTACATTTCAAATCCTTCGCGCGATTTGCTCACTCGGCGACCGAATTTGCTGATGATTTTTCTACCGCCCGACCTTCTTGGTTTTCCCCCACCAATGGCTGGTCATCCTGACGGATGGTCGACTGAGCTTGTTGGTTTTTTGCCTTCCATCGCTGAGTGGCCCGAATATATTTCAGGGGATGATCCATCCAAGAGATGTCACATAGCCGATCGTCACCTGGCAAAACTGGACAATTGTGGTTAACTTTGAGTTTTGCGCAAGATGCGGGAGTATACTCGCCGTTGTAAACGTGATTCACCTGATATGTTGTGGTCGATTCACTGAAATCAGGAGCTCCGCTAAAGAATCCGATACAAGATTCCTCAGGCAAGGCTAGCTTGGCTGATATTGAGGCTAAAAATAGCCTACCAAAATGATTTACATTCACACCATTGGCTAAATCGGCAATAATCTTTCTCATACATGGCGGCCAATCGGATTCCTCCGCACCAACTAAATTTATTGCCTCACTAGCCTTGCTAGCCATTAGATTTCTAACCATGCCAACCGGTTCTGCAAGTCTTAGCGCCAATTCCATGTCGATGTTTTGCATTTTCTGCAGCGCTTCCTGCTCGATGTGGTGCTTGATCCGCTCTCTTAGAAGTCGTGCTAGTTTAGCAGATGATGAGTACTGTTGCTCACTAAACAAAGTAATCTGGCCTCTGCTAATTTGAGCATTGGCTAAACGCCACCTTGAGCCGGTTATTTTGGGGCATATTTCAATGAAATCTGACATACCGATTTTCCATAGATTACCATCTTGATTCTGCCTCAATTTACGGTTGTTAACAGCGCTCAGCGACTGCTTTGATTGCGATAAATCAACATCCCTAGCGATTTCGGAGATGAAAGTTTTAGCGATGATTTCTAGATTTTCAGTGTCCTTGGTTAGCACTTGTTCTGCCCTAGTTGCCTCTGCTTGTGCCCAGCGAGAAATCAGTCTCTCATCTTCGGAGGCGAACACTACTAAGCGCGCATAGTAGAATGAGAATGCCTCGATGATACGTCCCTCTTCGGTGAATATATCTCCACCGACTACCGCAACGCCGTCTTTAGATTCTATTGAGTCAATCAGGCGTATTCTTGCTCTCGAACGAGCCTTCTCCATCCACTCACCATCTAATAGTTCGTCCAAATCGATGTCATGTTCGATTGCTAAGCCCTGAATCCATTCGGTTGCTTGCGGCAAGAATGGATATCTTGCCAAAGTCACCTCGTTCTCTATGAGAGGAGTGACTTTCGGAGCCGGCATGAGTCAGCCACAATCTAAGAATCATATCAATTTCACGATGACAATATTTCATTTGGCTGATTGAACTGGAATTGGTGTGGCGGAAACAACTACTCCGGATTTGATTGAGATCCAGACCACCGTTAGAGAGTTCTTCGGATGGGATTACCAAAGCGATTTACGGAGCGCTAATTTACTGGCTGAAGCCTTTAATCACGCGTGCCCATTTAATCTTGAACTTTGGTCGGTAATAAATCGTAATCGCGCCTTAGAAAGACTAAGGCAAAGATTGCTATCTGCTAGTAAGGTTGTAATTATCGGTGCATCGGTCAGCGAAGAGGATTTTGTTGATTTTGATTTTGAAAACAGTGCTATAATTGCGGCAGATGGTGCTGTTGGTGCAGTCGGTGAGCTGGCTAAACTTGCTTGTGTGGTGACAGATTTTGATGGCAATCCGCATTTAGATCGTGCTGCTAAATCCGGCACAACATTCGTAGCCCATGCGCACGGCGACAATATTCCTCAATGGCAAGATTGTTTGAGCAAGTGGCGAGATTTCCAACACCCACCTGAATTAATTTTAACACATCAAGTTGCTGAATCCATTGACGGAGTGTACAATTTTGGCGGTTTCACAGATGGTGATAGGGCAGTATGCTTAGCAATCGGGCTAGGGGTTGCGAAGGAGAATATTACGTTACTTGGGTTTTCTACAAGTAAAATAGGAAAATGGTCCGGACAAACAAATCCCAAAAGAAAATTAGCAAAATTAGCGTGGATGTTGCGGGTACTGCAGATAATTGGTTTGGAAGAACAAGTAGATACTAACGCCTTCGAAGTGCTTTAAGTCGCTCCCTCATCGATTGACGTTGCTCATCATTTTCGGTTGATTCATTACTTACCAGTCGCCGGTTAAACATCTCGTCCTGCCAAACAAATAGTTCGCCTTTTTCATCGCCCACTGCAATCATTTTCCCGTTCGAATTGATTGCCGTAACCTTGGCACAACTCATTGATGATATCAGCTTACCACTACTTTGGGATAACACCTTCAATAACCCATCAGAGCCGTTCAGAGTGCCAGCCCAAATTGTAAAATTACCATCAACAATTATGCCGGAGGATATTGTCGATATTGGATCCATCACCTCTATCCATTTTTGCTCAAAATCCGAATTTAGAGTAATTACTGCCTTGTCTTGGCTTATTGTAAAGTGTTTATCATCGATTGCACAAATAGTTGAGATTGATGCACCCGAACCAGACCACAGTTTCCCATCGGTTGAAGTTAGCTCCCCATTTGCATGGCCGAATACAACTCCGTTAGTGGTATCTACTCCAGTAGTAACTGGTGATTTTGATTCGAGGTTTAAATGAGTTAAATTGCCATCATTATCAACGATTGCGGCACCCATCTTTGGCCTGCCTAATCCAAGTATTACTTGACCGTTGGATACGACGATTGCCCACGGCCGTTCATCCATGTGGGTCTCCCAAATTTTCTTACCTTCACTATCAAAACACCATACTGCGGAATCTATGAAGTCATTGTGTTCAATGTCATAGACTGACGATGTCGCAAAAATCAAGCCATTGAATGTCGTAACCTCATCAGCACTGCCCTCCAATGGATGCTGCCAAAGTAATGCTCCATTATCTGGATTAATCGCAACCAAATGTAGCCCTGAACAAACATAGATGCCATTTTTAGAAATGGTAATACTACCAACTCGATCGGGGAGTTGAGTACTCCACAATTCGTCCCCCTCAGCAGACCATTGGGTCAATATTCCATTCCACCCGCCGGCGATTATTCGGTTATTAGAATCAATCAATAACGCTGATATTGGCTCTCCGAGGGAGCGCCGCATCCAACATGCGCCAATCATGTTCATGGATTACCTTAACCTGTTCAATATGATAATACAAATGGCTATTTGTGCAAGAATAAATCAATTAAGTTCTTTTCTCGGTTTACTGATAGCAAAGGTCAGCACAAATGCAACCAGACTGAATAAGCAAGCAGAATAATAATGTCCAAGGGTGAAGAATGACAAGACGGATGCGGTTCTAAGGAGATATATTGACCCGGTTTTCATCGCCCATATAGTAAACCCGGCAGCCAACAACGACAAGCCGATGAAAGCGATACCAATCGTTGAGTAAATCACCGAGACGCCAGGGTCCATCAATGGATGCGCCATCTGGTTGGGTGAGTTATCGATTTCTCTTATTGTACAATTTGAGGTCCCGTCTCCACATTCTTGTTTAGCGAACTCCTCTTGAGCAGGCACCTCAAAATCAATAGATGTAAAGCCATATGGTTCAAATAGAGCCGGCGGAGATAGTAAAACGCGATTTGAGTATTTATCCTTGAAGTTATCTCTATCCACTATTATGTCTACTCGCGTTATTCCCGGGTCTAATTTTTCCATCTCAAAGAACCCCTCTTTATCAGTCTGAGCAGCACTGGTGTTCCAAAAATCTCCTTCATACCACGAGATATATACCGTTGCGTTTTCAATTGCTATACCCTCATGATCGTATACG
Source organism: uncultured Candidatus Poseidoniales archaeon (assembly GCA_964412625.1). GTDB lineage: Archaea > Thermoplasmatota > Poseidoniia > Poseidoniales > Poseidoniaceae > MGIIa-L1. The sequence continues at coordinate 19,048 of CAYPPO010000013.1, read as the reverse complement.
TGACCATTGAATATTGCTGATTCGTCCGGGGCAAAATCGGAAAACCTGAATACAAACTCATCCGGTCTAATCAAACCTGATTCTGATTGAGTGAAATCCAAGCCGTTTACTAATCCCAAAAAGCATGTGACCAAAAGTAACACTGCAACTGAATTGCCAATCTTTGTCAATTCGTCTATCTCAATAGTTAATTTCGCCTCCGAGGTTGCGAACATTAAATCACTAGAAGGCTCGGCAAGACCTGTTAATTCATCGATATAGTCATCGCTAGAATCGCTCTCGCCCATAAAGTTGCTAGAACTTCTTCCTACTTGACTTCAATGCGCCCATCTGAGTTACTCACCAGTCTTGCAAGAGATTGTTGATTTATCCAAACCTTCACAATCATGTCACCGTTTTCCTGTAACTGTTTGTCAACAATCATGCCCGAATCATAAACATCAGAAAGAAACCCCTCGATACTCCTACCTGCTTCGTTGTAAACTAAATTAAGAGTTGTTGGGCTACCAAATAATTGAGCGAGCATTGCGTCTTGTAGCTTTACCAAACCGATGTCTTGATGCACCGATATGGCCAATGGGTGCACGTAGCCATATTCCTTGACGATAGCCTGTTTTTCTACTAATTCAGCCTCAGGAATACCTTCAATTTTGGTTAATACACACATTATTTTACGCTCATCAAAATTCTGTAAATCTTCCTCACTGAGATACCGACTATTGATCTCTCGCTGGGTTGCTAAAATTTTCCTGCGAAACTCGTCAACTGAATCCGTTGCGTCAACTAGTACCATCAGCATATCACATTCCAAAGCTTCAGACAAGGTTGCTCTGAATGCATCTAAGGTCTCATTTGGCAAATTATCGATAAACCCAATTGTATCTGCCAATAAGACTCTTGGACTTGCAGCAAGACGGCCCACCGTTGTCTCTAAGGTGGAAAATAACTTATCCTCTACCAACACTTCTTTACCGGACAGTTTGAGGAAAAAACTAGATTTCCCCGCATTGGTATATCCCGCGATTCCTACCGTAACGGCGCCACTACGCGTGCGCTGCCTGCGGCGCTCTGCTTGGGCTTTGGAATGTTTCCTTTGCCGCTTTCTAAGCGAAGTTAACTCTCGATTAACATTAGCGATAACGGCCTGTAACGCGGTAACTCCGCCACCACCATATCCTGCACGTTCACCAGTTGTTGTCTGGTTAGCTAATTCTCTCAAAACTGTTCTGTCTGATTGAAGTCGAGCAATTCGAACTTGAGTTCTCGCCTCGAGTGAGTTTGCATGAGCGGTAAATAGTGACAGCAACAAGCGCACTCTGTCCCAAACCTCGACATTGGTTGCATCGCTTACGGCAACCAATTGACGTGGTGTCGCATTGGTATGAATCAACACAAGGTCAATTTCTTGCCATGGATGGCCATCAACTCGTAAGCGTAATTCATCAGAGATATCTTGTAAGCGACCTTTACCAAAGTAGCCCTTAGCATCTTGTTGCCCTGGTTGAAAGATCGATTCAACAATTGTAATCCCCATAGTTTGAACTAAACTAACAAATTCAGTTATGTCATCGTTGCCGCGAATTAGAAGCAGTGCTTTTCTCCCTTGATGATTTGTTCTGGCCTCACCTAATGCGACACCCCCGGCACCCGCAAGAACCTCGAAGTTTGGTGCTTGCTTCGCCATGGCTGTCCTAAGAGTCATCCTCATATCAGCCCACCCCTTCCACTATCCATGGTCGAGTCTTACCGAGCAACCATAGAATGGACCGGTAAGGCAGCCCTTGGCACCATCTTCCTCGCCGCTGCATCTCGGCCAGGTTGCTCAGCAAATCTTACTGAAACCGGTGACGAAGCGAAATTAGTGATAATTGTTCAAGACAACACAATTCAAAATTTGCGAGATAGGGTTGATGAGTTGATGATTGCCTTATCAGACATCGAAGAAAATAATCAATAATCAATATCTAGGATTACGGGGGCGTGGTCTGAAATTTCAAGTCCGCCTTGCCGCTCAATTTTAATTTCGCTCACCAGGCAATTTGCCGCCTCGTTAAGCAAAAAGTAGTCAATTCGCCAACCTCTATCCTTCGCTCTGGCTTGCCCCCTATTAGACCACCAACTATACTTCTTGACCCCTGGTCCGTGTCGTTCTCTAAACACGTCGTGCCACCCATCATTAATTAACTCAGAAAACCATTGGCGTTCTTGTGGCAAAAAGCCACTCATCTTCGCATTCCCTTTGGGATTCCAAATATCATCCTCCGTATGAGCGACGTTCAGATCGCCGCAAACAATTACTGGCGCGCTCGAACTAACATATGGTCGCAAAAATTCTCGCCATTCATCCATCCAAGTTTCCTTGAATAGCTGTCTTTCCGCGCCGCTAGAACCACTTGGTAAGTAGGTGTTAATACATGTTAGTTCGCCATGTTTTGTAACGACAATTCTACCTTCTTTATCATCGGGATCAATCGAGGATGGTTTGCCGATTTGTATAACTTTCATAGGGGTGCGTGACAATGTCGCAACTCCCGAATAACCCTTTTTTTCTGCAGTGTGGAGGTGGACATCATAACCTTCTGGCCAAGACCAGTTTTTGGGCAATTGTTCTGGTAAAGCGCGCACCTCCTGAAGCATCCAAATATCTGCATTAATAGATGAAAAATATCCATCTATGCCTTTTCTAATTGCCGCCCTAATGCCGTTGACGTTCCAAGATACTAGACGCATAGTAACCTGTCATGCAAGGTAGTGAATAACAATTTCACAGCCTAAAGTATTGATTTCAAACCCTTTGCCGCCCGTTTCCCAGTGTCTGCTGCTGCATCAGCCAGAAGATATTCTGACTTGACCCAGGGCCCTGCCAATAAAATTCCCGACTCAGAAAATATATCATAATCAACGCAATTCGAGTATCCAACAACGATTTTCTTTTGTCTTAAATCGGTGATTAAGTGATTTTTCCACCCAGATAGATGCGTGTCGAGAATCGCCTCCAATGTCTCAATTCGATGTTCTTCTAATCCATTGGTGATTATGGCCGATATGTGCGACCCTGTAGCGCTAAGCCTTGGCTGGATTGCAGTATAATCGATTATTGCAACCCCATTCTCATAATCAACTAAACTGTGTTTACCAAGCATTGGTTTCGATGAGAGGCCTGCTTCGATGCTGCTAGCAAATTTTGGGGTTAAATTGGCAAAATTAGTAGCAAATATCTCTTCATTTACTTGTTGTAAAATTGCTTTCGCGCCCTTTGCCCCACATGCAAGAATTATCGCATCACATTCGACTTGTCGCTCATCTTTCAAAACAACCGTTTTACCATGTACGCTAATAACTTCACAACCTGTTTCAATCAGAACTCCAACCTCATCCAGTGCCGCACCTAATCTACCAATTAAACCGACCCAGCCTTCGTTACTAACGCTTAATTTAGATTTGAGTAGCGATTTGAATCGTATTGCGTTTTCGCTAATCCCCCATGTTGCAAGGAATTTGGCAGATTCATAGAATGGATTGCCAGCTGTTTTCGCCCTTATTGATTGTTTGTTCAACGCGGCTTGTTTTATGTTACCGACTGGACGAATTGGGCCGTGCCCAACAACATCTATTTTGTCTAGCCTGATTGATTTTATTATTGGTTTAACCCGGCTTAGTCGCTTACACAATTTGTAAAACGGGCCTGATTTATCAATAAGATGGGGCCCAAAATGAAGTGAAAATCCCTCGCTATTTTGTGAGGTCCCTCTGCCACCTATCCTAGTTTTCCGTTCAATGATTACTACATGATGGCCATCGGATACAGCATGTATTGCAGCAACTAACCCTGCAATCCCAGCGCCTATTACTACAACTCTGGCCACAACCATCCCAGCGCGGTATTAGGCATGAATCCATTGATTGACTTGAATCAGCCTTGTCTACCTTCAATCGCTGAGTTCAATAATGCGATTGCAGCTACCATTCTCCTATCCATCGGATGACCTGGCGGAATAGTTAGCAGGGATTTTTTGATTATTGGATTGAACTGCTGATGAAGGGTGATTCCTTCATGTCCAGGGATTTCAAAGTGGAATTTAGCGGGAATTAGCGGAATAAACCGGCGTATTATTGCGATGCTGTCTTCAATAAGTTCTCCGTATTGATTGCCTTCTGTGTCGAGTAGTTTCCAACTGTCCTTGACAATCGACTTCAAGAATTTTCGCTTGACTGAACCGATGTGCTCGTTGGTAGACAAATCAATCACATCGTAGGTTGCTGCTAAATCCATCATTTGGCGAGCTTTAATTTGCAACAAAGCATGGGTACAGGATTCATCAGAATACAGTATTATGTCCTCCTTTAACTTGAAGGCTTTTTGTTTTGAATATGCTATTGTTTGGCCATTCAAATCTTTGAACCAAAAGGCGCCACCAAATATTTTCAAAAATTTCGTTTGAATTATGTAATTGTCCATTTCAAACAAGGGATGCATGCTGCCTGCTATGAACGATTTTTCATAATATTATCGCCTACTCTTCTTGGCTTGAAGAGGAATTTGAGTACGTAAACGCTAAGCAAGTAGCAAGAATAACTGATATCAATATGGTTGCTGATAGTAAAATCCCCGTGTTCTTAGCAGGTGGAAATTGGCTAAATGATACTGCAAAGAATACGGTTCCCGAGGTCAGTGCTGCGCCCCATCTTGCATAATTTTCAGCGATTAGTGATCTAGTTTTCTTACTGGCATGAGACAAATAGTCCGCAGCAAACCCCATCCCTATCAATACGGCAGGCGCAGTATTTACTCCTCGCCCGCCGAAGTGGCTGGCTAAACCATCAACTGCTATGCCGACAGCAATTGTTCCAATCGCAATTCTAATCGATTTATCAAATGAACGTGTCATACCTAATCCGATAATTAATACGACCAATCCTGCAGCAATGATTTGGATTATCCGTGTTTGCTCAAATGATTTTGCTAGTGAGATTCCCGTAATTAGTTGTCCACCTATTTCACCGGACAAGTTATTATCGGCAATGAGATTATTTGTGTCGATAGAAAATTGATATGCTGATTCTGAGTCCTCGCCGTCGATAATGGCCATTATGATGCCGCCGTTAATCACGCCATCAGATCGCAACCAAGGATCCTGTAGTATTACTGAATCCGTTGTATTTTCGAACAGCGCAGTAAAGTTCGATGTTGTTGTATCGCCTATGCCGAGGATTAATTTCTGCTGAGTTATGCCGGTATCATAAGAAATAATATTTGGATGCTGCAGAAACTGAGATTTGAACCTCAAGAGATTATTGATGCTATCTTCATCATTTGGATTAATGTCCATCGTGATTATTACCACTGTGCCGGAAGCGATGACATAGACATCTCGCAATTCACTCAACTCATCAAGCGAGTCGCTATCTTCTGGAAGAAATTGTTCAATATCCAAAGTTTCAACTCCGGGAGGCGCGGTTGCCGCCACCAATACCAGTAAGACTAAACTCAATGGCCAAAGCCATTTTTTCGAGTTCGCAGTATCCAATATTTGCGGTTTAATATCCGGTTCTATTTTTCGTAAGGCTAGATAAAAATCTTCTAGCACATACCTAGTTAAAATCCAATCAATTAAAATTCCCACAATCATAACCAGAGCAAGTCCTCTTTGGGCCTTGATTGGTGAAAACAAGGCTAGAGAAATAGCTGCAACAGTCGTAGCCATCGCAAGTAACAATATCTCTCTGACCTCGTGCTTAGATTTCTTAGAAGAACGATACCAAAAGGCTCCATCCACCGCAACACCCATGATAATAGGAATTGCTATACCATCAATTACTGAAAACTGATAACCAAGAATTTGCAGTAACCCTGCTACTGCAGCAATTACAAAAATCACTGAACTTAGAGTAAGTATTGTAACTTTTACGTCTCTAAAAAATATCAGCATTAAAGCAAACAAAATTATCACAGTTAATGGCAAAATATTAGCTAAATCCTGTTTTGCAACCTGCTCTGCTTCTTTGAACAACATATTCACTCCGGCAGGCTCAAACTCAAATGGCGAATTGATGGTTAATTTTTCGCACCACTCATTCAATGCCAGCCAATCCACGGGCTTTTCGCTTGAATCTAACCAAACCAACCAAATTATCTCATTTGATTGGGGTGGTTGAGAGGCTGATGAACCAGCAAAATCCGGACAGGCCACTCCTAAATTAGAGCCCTTGGGAAGCATCAACAACGTCGCTTGTAGTGCATTGACTTCTGCCGTATTAGCGTTCTCTCCACACCACCCCTGTTCATTAATTGGTTGCAGTACTTCACCCCAACTTGATGAGTTCGCAAGAGATTTGTCTCTAGTTTTAAACGCCTTTTCCCAAGATGAAACCGGTGATTCCAGACGCTTGATATAGACTTCATCGTGATCCAATGAGTAATTCGATTCTCCCTCCATTCTAGCTAATGATTCAATGGTAAGTAATTGTTGAACTCTAGAAAGATTATTGCTTAGTTGGCCTTTGTCATTGTGAGAGATCCTAACAATTAACTGTTCAGAAGTTGTTGAATCGTTACCATACTCTGCCGCACGGAGTAATGCGGGGTCATCAAAAATCTTTTCTGTAGCCATTGTAGCATCGGGTGGAGAGAGCAAAACCGGCATAGTTAGTACAATTAGCACGCTAATTATCGTTACCTTAGCCGTTCTGGACATGCCAATAACCTTGAGTAAGTTAGCGCCATTCAAACCAAGCACCGGATTCCGGATCTCGATAGAACCACACGCCGCTGCCTGCTGGATATTCTATCGCCTCATATCCTCCATGCATCTCTCCCCTAGCAGTTATCGGGGGGGTGGTAGAAATGACAGGAGTTGTAGTGCTAATGGCTACACTTTCAAACAACTCTTCCTGCTTTACGAATTGTTTTTCATCGATTTCATCACGTCTATTTCTTAACAAAATCAACGATGCAATGGCTACTAAAACAACTACTAAGCCGACCGAACCACCTATTAACAACATTGAATTTGAGGTCGAATCTGAGGATTCTGAATCCTGTTGACTGTCCTGAGTGCCATTAATCTGATCATCGTCGATGATTGGGTTATCATCAATTGGTTCACTATCTGGATTCAGCTGCGCATCTGAACACCCAGCCTGATTAACTGCTGCTGCTGGAAGAGTGTTCGGACATTGATCTCCATTATTACCGACGCCATCGCCATCTGAATCCGCCCATTCGGAGGGGTCAATTGGGAAAGCATCACCACCAACACAGAATCCTAATACATCGATATTGCCATCGCAATATCCATCATTATCAGTGTCCGGTTTCAATGGATTCGTTTGAGGAATAGATAGAATCTCTTCATTATCTAACAACCCGTCAGAGTCGTCATCGGTGTCTGCATTATTACCAATGTTATCTTGGTCGGTGTCCATCCACTCATTTGGATCATTCGGGAATGCGTCTAGTAAGTCTCCATAGCCGTCCCCATCTCTATCGCCTGGAAGGCCGTCATCGTCTATACCTTGAGCGGTTACCGAAATGTTAAGTTCGATTGGATAATATTGGCCTCCAGAAATTCGAATGGTTATCTCACCCTCTAAAATGGGGAAAGAATTCTGCCCATTCTGATTGGATAAGAGACTTGTTAGTGTCTCTTCACCCCTTACAACCGTTATTGATAGCCCTTCAACTGGTTCGTTAGATTCATCTGTGACAGTGAGCAATACGATATCACCGGGCAGTGGATTTGAAGGGCTAAATACCGCAGTGAGATTTTCCATAGATGGCGGTTCAGGATTGGGTTCTGATAGCGTCGCGCTAATTCCTGAAACCAAGGTCGCAGACTCTCCGCTGCCTTGTTGGGCCACTGCGATGACCGTATATTCTGATACGGGTGATGAAAGATATGGGAGTTGTAAATCTGCGCTAGAACCTTGTCCCCAAGCAATCGTACTGAATCTCGTAACATATTTGTCAAAGAGGTCAAAATTCTCTTGGTCGGTTAATTGTAAACCATCTTGACATTCATTTTGCTGATTTTCTATTGCAAAATCAGGTCCATAGCGATCATTTAATTGGATTTCTAGTGAAGAACTGAGTGATGTTCCCGTGGTGAACAAATATTTGCCTTCGGGCATCTCAGATGTAGGGTAACTGAGGTGAACTGTGTCGACAAGATTGTTATCGCTAATCGGGAGGTGGTCATAACTAGCCCCAGTCTCTTCATGGACTAGATTGTGATTTGTTAATTGCATGTTATATCCTTCATAATTACCAAATTTGATCGCATTGGATTCGTGCTTTACGTTAATGTGAAGCATCGGCTCGTGATTATTTGACTCCCAGTTCCATGAATGTTCACCATATAGTTCAATATCCTCGCACATTGAGCTTATTTGCTCTTCAACTCCAGCCCAATCAGTTGCCGGACGTAGTCCTTCATTGGAAATCAATTCAGTAATTGTTGAGAAGTCAACCGTTGCAGTATCAAAGCCATGGCTTGGTGATGCTACTGCTAACATTCGGGTCGCCTGTTCGACCGTTTCAGATAGTGCGATGTTTGTGGTTTGGCCAGGGCCTAAAGCACCATTGATTGATAATTCATTCGGGTTGTGCAGAATTAGGCCGAAGTGAACTGCTAGTGGTGATAATGTTTGATCGATTGAACTCGCACCACTTGAGTCGGTTTCTGTGGTAAAAATTCCCACCAATGATAATGGCGCCCCATGTGTCAGTTGTACACTGCGACTTGTCTCGCCTGGATTAAAGACAATTTCCTGTATATTCGGTTCCGCTGACCAATCAATGTCATCAAATGCGACAGACAAATCTAACGGTATATGGCCGACTATTGCTTTGTGGTGAGAATCTGAAATGCCGCTTGCTTCAATAATTATTGATTGGGTTGATTGGGTTGTATTTGCTGCATAAATCGGTAAGCCTGAGAAGTAGTCGATGACATCTAGGTTACCAATCCCAATACTTCCCTGAGTTGCGATACCAAAATTAAGACCGATGCCAGTCAGTGTTTTACCATCTTCAGCGCGAATTATTTCTGATTGAACTATTGAGATATATGCGCCTGGGTGGGGCGGAGTAATACTCAGAGATGTTTTACCATCTGCGCCAGAGGTCATTGATTGCTGAGCCATAACCTCAAACGGCCCGTTGGTGATGAACTCATTGATGATAGGCGGACTTGGGACTGCAGAGGTTTCAGGTGGTAATAATCTGCAGTAACGCCACTCTTCATTGGTAGCTAAAGAACCCTCATAATATGCATTACCATCTTCATCATATAGTTCAAATCCATGGTTTTCCTTCCACACAAAACTATGGTAATAATGAACTCCATGCTCGAATTCATAATCAACGACAATATTGTATGATTCTTGGCCTGATGTAGATTGTGCATAGGAGTGTGATTCTGACAGTTCGTACTGCCCTGCTTCACCTAAATCCGTGTGTGACGCAATTGGATTTGTTATTGGACCAGTAGTTTGACCATCGCCCCAATCAATAGTGAATGATATTGCCTCAGTAGGGTCATAATAATGTCTCGATTCATCTGTCTCATAGTAATAATTTCGAATACTTAGGTCCATAGAAACATCATTCGCCCCTTGTCCATTGCCTCTTGTTATCGTACAAGGCGGAGTAGAGGGTAGTGGCATTTCATTGATGAAGCTGAACTGCAATCCTTCTGCATTCTCTCCGTTCGTAGTGATTATCGCAACTCCACGATCTGATTGCGAGTACTGTCCGCCTAAGGTCGATGATAAGTCCCAACCAGAATTACTATCTCCGGCGTAATCAATATTGCCAGTAAATGATGCTTGGTCACCAGATAAGTCGTCGCCTTCAGAATCTTCGGTACGTGGTTCAACAGTCACCGACAACACATCAGTTGCATCTGTTGCATCATAATCAGCAATCAGAGTTGAAGGTTCAGCGCTAGTGATCGTTAAATCTCCTTCTGCAGATAGTGTGGAGACTGCAGAAGCCCCAAGACCGGGCGAAACCCTGAGTACTGCAGTATCTACATTCGCTCCATATAGCGCCCCATCTGCTGTGTCATAAGTCGTTGATTGCACTTCATATGGCTGATCGATTAACAAGGTTTCATCTTGTTCAACTATCACCCCTACTGCAGAAACAATGAATATTTCATCCATAACCTCGAGAGGCATTGATTCAATGAGGCTGGGTTGAAGAGTTACGATGTTGAATTCTGCACGATCTAACGTGCAACCATCATCCACACAAGGTGGGCGGAAGGTTTCAAGTGGTTGACTAAATGTGTAAGATTCGGTTCCGATGTCATCTGCAGTGAATCTACCATAGTATGCTTCTTGATCAATTTCGGGATTACGAACTAATAGAACATTAGAAATGTCCCCATTTGATTTGGTTACAGTCATGTTAAAATTGTCAGGATAGTCTAGATTCGGATCCCACAATCCATACAACCTCATTTCAAATCCAATATCAAGGATATACTTGTTAAGTGCGTAGGTCTGAATGGTATTTAGACCATCAAATATCGCGTACTGGTGCCTATCTGAATCGTCGTCTCCTCCACTACTTCCATCGTCTTCTTCAGCGGAATCGTCTTGTTCTTCAGCCTCCCAATCATATTCCCATTCCAGATTTCTGGATACCGTAGCATTGTCCGCCCACTCAGTAAAATCTTGTAATGCATCTCCAGCATTCTTCCAAAGTGGGTCCTCAATAGTATCTCTCAAAATTGTCAAGAGTTCGATATCAAAGTTATTGAAGTCAGCAAATCCATCAACAATGTATTGGTGGTCAGCCTCCATTTTTGCTTGCCATTGTAGGCCTTCTGTCGTGTTCAGCAATAATTCATATTCCCACACTATACTATCTGGGAAATCATCGCCGTCTAAGTCTTGAATGGTGACATCCATTTCCGACCAACTAACGACAAATTTTTGGAATGGAGTCAGGCTGTCATAGTCCCCATTCGCCAAAGGCTCAACCCATGCCTCAAACCCCGCAATCAATGCGTCGGGATGGGTGGAAACTGACAATAAAGCGACATTGTGTAACAGTGTTTGAAAAGATTCGAAAATCATCGTATTATTTGCTAAATTATCCAAAGCCTGTTCCACTGCTTGCCACTCATTACTCCCAAGCATGGCATCATAAGCAACAGAAAAGTCCTCAGTTCCAGCGAATCGCGTGAAGTTTTCAATCGGATCGAAACTCGAGATATAATCAGCGACTTGATCAAAATCATTTACAGTTCTAGGTAGGGGGAATTCGTTGCCGTAAACGAATAACCCGGTAAGAAACGCCATTCCCGCATCGAGGTCTGTCGATTCGAGGAATTCCATTAGCGCTTCGAGAAATTTAGCCCCTTCATTCATGTCATATGCTGGATTATTATATCCAGCAGCAATCATATTATTCCATAGTTGCGCACTACCGCCTAAGCCGGTGCCGCGTGTTGCATCGTCGACGAAACCAATCCAATCACTGCCGCCATGAGAGTTTAGATTGTCGATTACTGCTTTCATATCCATAGTTGGATTTGCACTATCCCAAGTATCATCGATGGTTTGTAGTAATTGTTCTATCTCTGAAATCAATTTATCTGGAATTTGTGTCGGATTATCAGTAGCTAATCTGCCGTTATCTTCCATTGTTATGCTAGCACCATAGACTCCGCCCAATGAATTGATGGGCACGGCATATGACCCTTCCCAAATCATAATTGTGTTATCGTCAGCATGATACTCTAGTGGTTGCATAACAACTGTGTCAATAACCACGGGATTTTGGGGAGGGTCACCTTGAACAATAATCCCGATCGGATCATTATCGGGGAAATGCAGAATATCTGCTGTTACAATGGTTGAGGGATTACTAAGCGAGCCGGAATGACCTTTAGTGTTAGCAAATATCTCTATGGTGTCGCCAACGCTAGTAAACTTAGTCGTTATGAAGCCGTCAACGCTGATTATTTCTCCGGTTTGAGCGCCCTCATCATTGGGCGCAGCCGTGTTAGCAGCAACCATCGGCTGCAATGATAGGGTAAACATCAAAAAAATTAACACATGCGCTGTTTTTCGCATGTTAAACTTACAAGTTAAGTCGTATAAATAACCATCTCCGTCAGCGGATATCAATAAATTACTAAACCAACCTTCAGCAGTCCCGTGGGGCCTATTACATTGTATATGTTGCTAGAATTATCTGTCAAATGGACTACACTATCTCCGAACAGATCTAGTTGAATGGGGATTAGATCGACTGCGTTGAACCAGGCTGATAAGGGCGCAATCGTGTTTAATTGATTGTCAAGAAGATAAGTGGAAACATTGAGCAGTGCTACATCAAAGTATGGAGTATATCCGATGTCGTTTGGTATTAGATTTTCAGCCGAGATTACCTCACTGGTAAGGATCTCCGTGGTATTTGTTGATGTATAAACGCTGGTGTTTCGTTTTTGCCATTCTAACATCTCCGGGATTTGCGTTGACTCGTTTCTTATACCATAGTTTGCAACCAATAACGCATCTGGAGCTGTGCTTTTGCAGAGAAAACTCTCTGGCAAACAAGCATGAATTATTCTTTGTTCGCTATTTGGTTCTGTTATGAGTAATTCAGGCCCAGATCTAGTTTCTAAACCCAGTTCTGTTTCGATAAACAAGGTGCTAATATCGTATTTAGGCAACCATCTAGGTGGATCGTGATTTAATGTTAATTGCCAAGAAGATTCGATGTCTCCAGCGACCCAGTGAAAATTAATTTGTTCCTTGATGATGTAATTAGTTTCTACAGAAGCGTACAGATGAGTGAAATTTAGCTTGCCTTCAACTCTTCCACGGCGATTTTCAGAATCATACAACTCGGTGATGATTATATCGCCGTGCAGTATAGTCCCGACAGTAGATGTTGGGCATGTCTTACATCCTATTTCTTGCAACGAATTTACTGATAAATTCAAACTGGCTCTAGCGTTCGTGGTAAAATCCTGAAGACCGAATGTGTCCATTGACTCCCTGGTTGATAACTCGATATTTCCCGTCAAAGAAATTAACTCCATGTCTTTATGTTCTAAATTTGAATCATTGAAATATAGTGATGTCGCAGTGAATATTACTATCGCTATAACAAAGTACTCTATAACAGAAAATTTGTTACTTAATGCTTTCATACCCAACTACCTCTAATACTACAGAATATACTAGTGCCGTTCTAAGAGATAGGCGAAAATCAACGGGGCGACTATCGTCGCGTCGCTTTCGATAACAAATCTTGGTGTTTCTTTGGCAAGTTTTCCCCACGTTATTTTCTCATTTGGGGGAGCTCCAGAATACCCACCATATGATGGGTTGGCTTCACTAATTTGACAAAACCATGACCAAAGGGGCGCCTGTCGTTGCAAATCCTGGTTTAGCATTGGCACCACACATATTGGGAAATCTCCGGCGATACCTCCGCCGATTTGAAAGAATGCTAACTTAGTTGTCTGAGACACATACCATTCTGCTAACTCAGTCATGTAATGTATTCCACTCTTCACTATTGATGGTTTAATATCTGACTGAATAACATGTGAAGCAAAGATATTGCCAAGCGTTGAATCTTCCCACCCGGGAACAAATAACGGTAAGTTATGGTTAGCGGCAGCCAAAACCCAACTATCATTTGGGTTCCCATCAAAGGTTAATTTACCATTATTCAACATTTGATAGAAGAACTCATGCGGCAAGGCAGAATTTCCAGAGTCGGAGTATTTTCTCCATAATGGAAGCATGGCTTGTTCAATCGCTCTGATTGCTGCGTCTTCTGGAATGCAAACATCGGTTACCCTATTGAGCTTTTTTTCCAGTAACTTTGTCTCATCATCGGCAGATAAGCTCCGCCAATCCTCAACAACTTGGAAATGAGAATTAGCGGATAGCAAAAATATGTCCTCTTCTAGGTTAGCTCCTGTACATGAGATGCCGGCAATAAAGCCTGAATTTATCATCGAAGTCAATACCTTCCCAATCTTTGCAGTACTCATAGCACCCGCTAAGGTCAAGAATATTTTTCCACCATCAGCTAGAAACTTATCCAAAGATTGAGCAGCTTTCCTAACCTCTCCTGCATTAAAATGATGATAATAAGTATCAATAAAATCTCGTATTTCCACTATATCACCCATTGGTAAATCTTGTTTCCAACTTTCTTTTTTCCAATTTGAGGTTGGGAGAAACTGTATGGAGGGCTCGATCCATGAAATCGATAATTGTGTTTGGATCGGTTGATCCACAAGTAAAGCAATCAATCGAAAGCCAGCCTTTTTCTGAATAACAATGAGCCGTTAGATGGCTCTCGTCTAACAGAACCACGGCAGCAAAACCCGGGGGAGATGCGGTTCCATCAAACACTTCAATGTGAGAATGAACTCGATTAGCGGCACTATTGTCAATGGCTTGTTCCATCAAGCGAAGCATCCAACCACTAGCATCGTCGTGCGGTAGGAAAAATCCCGTATAATCAACCAGAACATGAACACCATGAGCATTTGACACTTTCTTGCCTCCCTTACTTTGTTACCAACGATTTGATTTTCTTACATTAATGTGATTTGCAATGCCTTTAGTCGCAAGCATTGCTGCGGTGAATTGCGTCAATGGTGTATCTTTTTGCGGTACTATTTCATTTATGTCCATGCTGATAACCCTTCCATTGGGTGCTGAAAAAACCGCTTCAATGACTTCAACCGCTTGCCAATAATTTAGTCCACCGGGCACCGGTGTGCCGGTGGCAGGCACTAAACTACCATCAAGACCATCGATATCAATGGTCAAGTGTATCGGCCCACTAATTGATTTTAGCGCCGCTAAGCATTGCTGCCATCGGTTGTTATCAGATAGCGTTTCTGCAGCAAAGAAGGTCGTTATTTTTTCATCTGCAATTATTCGCTCATATTCCTCTTTGGCAAAAGCCCTAACGCCAATTTGATACAGATGCTTAATTCCATAATCCATCGCTCTGGATGCTGCGCAAGCATGGGAAAACGGCTCACCGCCCAACTCTTGACGCAGGTCAGCATGCGCATCAATTTGCACAACATTCAATCTGGAGTAGTCGCTACTTATCAAAGGGTGATTGGCAAGTGATTTGAGAATTGGCGGCAGAATTCCGTGCTCTCCTCCCAATATTACAGGAAAGGTGTGGCCGTTATTCCATTCGATGAGGTAACTACAAATGTTTGCTAACTGTTGGTCTAGAGTATTGCCCTCTCCACTCCACGCAGGAGCTGTGTGAATATTGTATCCCGCAGGTAAATCCTCAGCGATAATTGGGTCGAATAGTTCTACTTGCCCGCTCGCAGCAACACATGCTGCTGGTCCTTCCGCAGTTCCGTGGCCATACGACGTCGTCAGTTCGTAAGGTACTTGCAAGACAACAATGTCTACATTACCGTCTTTGCTTGGCAATCCCAAGAAGTTACCTTCCACAAATTCCTCTGCCACAAACCTTGGCAGGTCTTTGTGGTATTGAGGGTTTGGTGTCGTTTTTGCGGTGGTAATTTCCCGGATATCAGTAAAAAATGGCCTTTTTGACCGATGATTTAATATGGGTCGGCTGACAATAAGTAATATTGTTCTCGGACTGTAAGTCCGCGCCGGGGGTATTTTTTCATGGGTATGACATTAGGGGAATTAACCAAAGCAATTCAGCAACATATTGACCTAGAAATGGACAGTGAAGTCGCCCAAGGTATGGCAGAACACGCGCTAGGGTTCTTTGGGTTTTACAACAGAATTATTGATAACGCACTCGAGCCTACCGACAGAAATCTATTCTATATGTTCCAAGACTATAACCTACTCACTACCGAGAGCGAGGAAACCACCTTATGGGACGGCCGGGAATGGCGTATCCACTATTGGAAATTCAAACCAGACTTGCGCGAGAGTGTTGAGGCATACATGCAACGCAGTAAGAAATCTGAAGAAATCGATCCATTTGCTGATGTATACTCTAGTGGTGACGCGGGTCAGATTTGGACAAGGGAATCTGAAAAGGTCGTTAATCCAAATGCTTTCACCAGCGATTGGTGATTCGCGTCACATCAAAGCATTTTTGTTATGCAATAATTACGCAGTAATATGCGAGTCGCGTTGTTCCTTGTTTTGTCAATGCTTCTTGCGTCAATTCCAATGGCCGTAGCACAAGGCGATTCTCAAGAAGATACTTCTTGGCCTGGCGAACCAATAGATAGCCATGTCCACATGACTTGGGCAGCAATGACGCTAGAAGTCAACGAGTGGGCTGATGACTACCCAGAGATTGTCGATTTAATGAGCGCAGGAGAATCCGAGCTTGGTAAAGCGCTATGGGTTGTTAGATTATCCGATTGGGCTTATGATACCAAAGAGAACGGTGACCCGAAAGAAATTGTCTACATCGATGGGGGTCATCACGGCAACGAATATTTAGGAACCGCTCTTGCTTGGCTATCAGCAAAATGGTACATCAACGGCTGGGCTGAAGGAAACGAAGAGGCGATTAATGTATTAAGAAATACCGAAGTTCATATCTTAATTATGCTAAATCCAGACGGTAATGATATTGATACTAGATGGAATATTAACCAAGTCGATTTGAACAGAAATTATGACCACTATTGGAATACTTGTCCAACGACTCAACCAGGCAGTAGCGCATTTAGTGAGGCGGAAACCGCCGCAAACGCAGCATACATGAATGAATATGTTACAGACGCAGATCTGTATGTCACAATGCATACTGGCGTTTGGATTATACTTTATCCGTGGGGCAAATGGGCTCATCAACCAGCAGATTGGGAACTATATTGGCAAATTAGAGACGATGTTAATTCAAACATCTCAAGCATTCCGATGCAGAATGCCAATCAGGGCCTATACCCTAACTGTGGAACAAGTCGAGATTACGGCTACGGAGTTATGGGCCTCCCGACATTTACCTTTGAAACAGATGATGAGCAATTTATCCCCGGCTCATTCGAAAATCTAAATGATAGACTCGAAGAAGAAATGGATGTAATGAGATATTTGATTACCAATGTTTGGTATTGGCGCGCCAGACTAGATGTCCAAAGCCTCAACGTTGCGAGTAATTCTGTTATCCTTGATGTGGTAAATCACGGCCAAGCATCAACCTCGAATGCTACGCTACAACATTTAGACTCCGAAGGACAAATCGTCTGGACTTCAGACGCCTTTACCGTTAATGCAAGTAACGGCACCACAGTAGAGCTTGACATTTCAGAAATCGAGGTTGATGGTGACGGGGGTTGGCAGTTATACTATCAAAAGCGAGTCATAAATTCATCGAAATGGGTTACAGAGCCCATCAATAACAGTATCGTAAAATCCACGACTAATGACGATGCAAAAGGTCTGTATGGTTACGGCATCTTCAATCCGTTGACTGTAATTGTATCAGTGATCGGTCTAGCAGTATTACTAAGGCCCGAAGACGAAGAATTTTGTGAGCCAGAGTAACACGATAATTGAAATGCTGCCGAAGATACGCCAGCACAGGCGATAATATGGAAATGACAGTAAGCGTGAATGATAATATCAATGGAACACTAATTATTCCGATGGTCGAAGGAACCGAATCAATACCTGAAGACTGCGAAAGGGGATTGCCGCAATCCATGAAAGCACAAATCAACAAGGTGCTAAGCGATGGTGATTTCAAAGCGAAAGCCAAAACAACGTTGTCCTTAGTAGGGGGAGAAGATGGTAAAATTATTCTCGCCGGACTAGGAAAGAGTGATTCTATCACAGTCCATGATTACAGAAAAGCTGGAGCCGCGGTGTATGGTAGCATCAAAAAAATTCACGGCAATGATTTCACTGTACGGTTCATTGATGCTGGAGTAGCCCACATGGCGGCTTTTGCTGAAGGTATGATGTTGCGCGACTATTCTTACGACAACTACAAGATGAAAGATGATGATGATGAAGATAAAGCAACTAAACAAATTAGATTAGCATGTAGTGAAAAAGAAGCTGGGGATTTGACCTCATTGGTTGAAAAATACCGAGGTGTTGCTAAAGGAGTTCATCTTTCAAGAGACCTTGGAAATTGCCCTCCGAACGACATGTACCCTGAAGAATTCGCCGACCGAGCATGGGAATGGGCAAAACAATATGACAATGTTGAAGTCACTATAATCAACTATGACCAGGCAATAAAAGCCGGAATGGGGGGGTTGGTCGCAGTAGGTAAAGGTTCATCTCGCAAACCATGCATGATTATTTTCGAAATGAATAAAGATGTAAAGGGCAAATGTCCGGTTTTGGTCGGCAAAGGTATAACCTTCGATACTGGAGGTATTTCGCTCAAGCCAGGTGCTGGCATGGATGAGATGAAGTATGACATGGGTGGCTCAGCAACGGTGTTTGGTACAATGGAAGCATTGGCACAAACAGGCCACAAAGGCAAAGTTGTCGGAATAACTTGTATGGCCGAAAATATGCCTGCAGCTAATGCAACAAGGCCCGGAGATGTGATCAAAGGCTTATCCGGGAAAACTATTGAAATATTGAATACCGACGCTGAAGGAAGACTGGTGTTATCTGATGGTCTGTGGAAAGCTGGTGAGTTTAACCCAGAATATATCATCGACTTCGCTACCTTAACCGGGGCTTGTGTGGTTGCACTTGGCCATGAAGCAACCGGCCTGTGGTCAAATAATGATGAGTTTAGAACTAGAATTCATGATGCCGGAAATGCGGTTGATGAGTTGGCTTGGCCAATGCCGCTATTGCCAGCGTTTGAAAAGGAAATGACCGATTCCAAGATCGCTGACACTAGAAATTTAGGCGCTGGACGCTATGGTGGAGCAAATACTGCAGCTGCATTTTTGAAGCAATTTGTGCCAAATGTTGACTATGACAAAGATGGTGAGCAAATCACCTGGGCACACATGGACATTGCTGGAACTTACTGGGGTGCAAAGAGCAATACAATGGTCAAAAACGGCGCAACCGGCGTTCATGTTAGAACTATGCACCACCTAATTACTCAAGG
>CAYPPO010000012.1:0-47861 GCA_964412625.1 uncultured Candidatus Poseidoniales archaeon | reverse complement strand
GAGCGTCTGGTTTGCAACCAGAAGGCCGGGGGTTCAAATCCCCCAGTGTCCACCACCCGTTAAACGATGCACTAGCCTGCGAAGACTTATACTAGACATATCACTTTATATTGCCACAATTTTCCATAGTCACAAAATCATACAAATGTATATCCGTGACGTATCAATTGTTTTTTTATTCCGTTTCTAGTTATTTTTTTGAGCTTGGTAGCTGGCTATTATCCCGAGCAGAATTAAGCCAATCCAGCCACCAACAATAAGGCAAAACGGTGGGAATATGGTTCTTAGCAGTGGGTTACTTTCTCTAACAAGGTAATCTCCAGCAGCCAGTGACAAAATCCCGGTAACTACGGGAATAAAATGATAATACCACGACAAATTACTGGCATACCGTTCATCTCTAGGAACCATCCTACGTGATGGCTTTCCGTCATCGACTAGCGAAGTTGAACAGGTAGGGCAAATCGTCCAGCTTGGGTCGACTGAGATATTACATTCTTTACAAATGGCCACGACAAACACCTATCCAGATTGACAACACACTGAGTGGTCAATACCCTTATCTCGGTATTAAAGTAGGTTTGTATCAAATTCAGTCGCACTATTATCGACGCTGTGAGTTGAAAGTAAATGTGTCTTAGAACTTTGACTTATTGATTATTTGTTGGTATAATTTGCCACTCTCACGGATTGTTCTAACTTGACTATCATAATCGACGTGATATAGCCCGAATCGCATAGAGTAACCTTCAGCCCACTCAAAATTATCCATTAGTGACCAATGGTAGTATGAGCGAATATCGAGGCCTTCCTTAATCAAATTAGCAATCACCCATAAATGTCGCTTCAAGTGTTCTGGTCTCAAATTATCCTCACCATCAGCAACTCCATTTTCCGTGATTTCAATTGGCAATTTTAGTTTATTCAGCCACTTTGCTGCCCGTTGTAATCCTTCAGCATACATTGGGTAGCCGAATTCCGTAACAATCTCATGGTTTCGTGATGGCAAGTCGATTTCTGTCGTTTGGGGTAAAAATGGACTAGTAAGAACATGCGTGTAGTAATTTAGACCGATAAAATCAGCCGAACCCTTGACCTGCTTGACCGAGGTGCCATACATTCGTCCCCTTTTTAGGGCTGAAATAATGGCGCCATTCCAGATATAATTAAGCGCAAATGTGGTTAGCCAATGGAGCAGGTTCCATCTTCTATATGGGTCAAAAATAGTGATATTTTTCGCTAAACCAATATATGATTTAGGACTTATTTTCTTCAATTCATTGTATACCTCGCCATGCGCAATCATGACATTTTTCATAACTCTAATCGCTTTGATAGGCGAGCGTTGTCCCGGTGGAAACATTCCCATGTGGTACCCCATTATGGCAAATACATCAGGTTCATTGACAGTGCACCATTTGGTTACTCGATCACAGAAGTAGGGGAATATTTTGGTGCAATAATTTTTGAAATGGACAAGATTTTCCTTATTGTAGAATCCACCTTTTTCCTCAAACCATATTGGATGGGAAAAATGATGTAGTGTTATCATTGGCTCAATGCCTTTGGCAATCAGTGAATCTATCATGTCCGAATAGACCTGAATCGCTGTTTCATTCCACTCGCCTTGGCTTGGCTCGATACGACTCCATTCGATGGAAAAACGGTAGCTGGTAACGCCAAGTTCAGTCAATAAATCGTGGTCTTTTTGCCACAGGTTCCAATGATTACAAGCCATGCCGCTACGTTCTTTGTCTTCACGTTCCTCGAATTGAGTCCAATTGTTTGAATTCCCACCTTCAATTTGATGGGATGCCGTGGCTACACCCCACGTAAAGTCGGTTGGAAATTGACTGTCATCTAAATTGATACTCTGCCAATCTAGATGTTTTTCTGGGAAGATGATATGGAAAAAAACAGTTATTGCAACGTATGAGATTAATATCCATACCAATATTATGCCCCAGTCCATGTGCTTGTTAGAATAATTACGGTTATCAACCTTGGTACAGGAGTAAATTTGATGTGTTGATTGGTTTACTTATTATTGAGTGAGGCAGTTATGGCGGACATCATTCCATCACAGTTAGTCGAAGAAGCACTGGGTGCATTAGGAGAAGTCGTGGACAAAAAAGTCGGTGGTAAATGGTGGGTTAAACCATTATACTGGATCTCAATAGTTGTAGTTTTGTCAATACCGGTTTTGTACTACTTTTGGTAGACTTTTCGCTTGACAACGGTGGCTACGGCGAAGGTAATCGCAGCCAAAGTGAGAGTCGTAGTGAAACCAGGGGTTTCCTCAGAATCGTCCGAGCAACCGCCATCACTTTGCGAATCGATACCACCCCAAGTGCCATCGGTGTACCAGCATGAGGACCATGTTGTGAACCAATCTCCGTGTGGGTGATTGGTACTATTGCCATCAGAATCTGTTGCCTTTACACGCCAGTTAACATAGGAATGGTCACTTGGCGGTGATAGGGAAATAGTGTGTAACCTGTCATCGATTTCTGCATCCATGGTAACGGGAGGGTCACAAACTCCATCGTTTGTACAGATTTGTGTAGTTATTTTGAACGTGGTTCCGTTGTCATAAGCCTCTTGGTCCATTTCAATGGTTAAGGACCATTTTTCCTTATCCACAGACGGCGTTGTGCGTTCAACTATCGAAAATGGTTCATCACCATCTGGATTGGTATCAACTCCTGCCTCTCCGGCAGCAGAGGAGTTAGGTGCCAGTATTGTCAACAACAGAACGGCCACAACAAGAGTTTTCCTTCCCATGATGTAGCGATGTGTGGGCGATATTTAGGTTTAAGCATGATGTGTCTTGATTTTCGGGCTGGTAAAGACTGTTTTTCTGCGACGTTTGGCTAAACATTCTTGTATGGAACACCCCGGGGTCTAGAACTAGATTGGGGGTATTTGGTGAAGTCAACCTACAGATTGATGGGAATTGCTGATTTCATTACTCTGGCTAATGGGTTGTTGGGCGTGGCGGCTTTAATGTTCATTATTCTCGCAGTAGAGGAATTACAAAACCCATACTTTGCAGATGGAGTTAAAACCAACTATATTTGGGGCGCTATGACCTGTATCCTGTTATCGGTAATTGGGGATATTATCGATGGACCGATTGCAAGAAGATACTCAAAAAGGAAATTGCTAGGCGGTACTCTTGATGTTATGTCTGATTGTATTTCATTTTGCGTTGCACCTGCATTGTTGATGTTCGTTATGTTTGGTCGTTGGGGGGAAGCAGCCCCAATTTGGACAGTTTCTCTTGGGATTGCTGCTTGTTGGGTCATAGTTACTGGAATGTTAAGATTAGCAAGATTTCAATATGAGGAAGCATCTGACAAAATTTATTTCCATGGCTTAGCATCTCCAGCAAACGCAATGGTACTGATTACTGCAGCAGCACTTATTTGGCTGCAGCCATCTACTGGATTTGGACCAGGTGTCTCAGGTGAATCTTTTTTCGATTTGTTTGAATCTTCTTCCTCAGTCGAGAAACCATATTTTGATTTCTTAATCCTGCCAGTGATGTTAATATCAGGCGGACTTATGATTGCAGACAGGAAACTACCAAAAAACAAAGGCGGCCTACCACTAAAGATTTCTGCAATCCAAGGGATTGCAATTTTATCTGGCACAGTTTTATCGCTCAATAATTCCACAGAATTTGGCATCGATCTAGGAGACACTAGGCCCCAGTTTATCCTTTACTCAATCTCAGCAATTCTGTTGGTGATTTACATCGTTACCGGTCCGTTTCAATCGGAGATGCAAGAAAAAAAACTTACTGAGTCAGAATAGCATCAATTGATTTTTGCCTACGATTTTCTAGTCTATATTGGATCGCCAAGTGCGCCATAAATCCAAGTAAGCCGATGGCGAATATTATGTCCCATGACAACTTAAAAATTAATCTTGGAAGGTTCGGTGATATAGATAATTGCAAGGATAACATTGCCAATCTAGCAAGCAAAAAATAGGCAACGTATTTCATATTGAACCCGATTTTATAGAATAGGCTGAACCACAATAACGACATTGCAACAGCAGGCCCACCACCCATAAATCCTACCCAGCTATTGCTTGGTGAAAACCTGTCACCGATGTAACCACCGTTAAGATACAAGCTTCCAGGATCAACATCTCTTGGATGGGTTATTCCACCTATCTGGCCAAGTGCCGCCCACCAAGTAAACCAGATAACAAGTGGTAATAATGTCGTTATTATTGTACGCGGTATTTCCTTTGATATGTCAGTTGATTTTTCAAGTATGAAATTTAGTTCATTGTCGAAAAATGATTTGAATGATACATATAGTACAATACTAATTGCTCCAACATAACCTCCCCAACTCATTGTCAACCAGCAAAATACTACCAAAGTAATCAATTCCATATCATATGGTGATTTCTTCACTCTTAGATAGGATGCATAACCTAGAATTCCAACCATCATTGAAAGTAATATCCAGTCCACCAAATTATTTTCTAAAATCATGAGGGTTGGTATTGCGGTGAACAAACCGACAACGAAATATTTCTTTAATTTAGTATCAAGTGATTTTGTGTTGATTTGGTAGAATAAAATCCCTAATAGGATAAAGCCTGTATTCATCACCCACGGTATGAAGTCTTGCTGTATTGAGAGATTGATGATATATCTCGGTACAGATAAATAAAACACTCGATAATGCGACAATAGAGTTATCGGAATTATCACAATGGTAAATGTCCATTTAACGAGTTTAGTGGACTTATTATCCTTATTGGAATTCAAGAATACTGAGGTAAACAACATCACCAGCATCATTATGTTTATTGCTGAAACTCTCGATTCAGTGAATATAATCATTGTGACAAACATTATGAGCAGAGCGTATCCAAAATTCATTCGCCGTTTTTCGCTTAATTTCTTGCTCATCAGGGCATAGCCAGCAATAGCAAACAAGGCAATTGGCAAGAAGTATCCCACTGCGTAATACGGTAAAGATAGAGTATCTCTATTGTATGAAATAATCACTGAAAAGATGAATCCAATCGAAAAGACACCGGCTAGTTTTATACTACTAGGATGTGAAATATTTTCCCGTTTAGCGAGGTAATAAATTCCAATACTTATTGCTAAAAACGCAATTGCGGTTATTCCAAGGTCTAAGTTACGCAATCCAATTTCATCGTATGTTATCTTATCCCATTCGATATTTTCTCGACTCAAATCTTCAAAATATGGGTGACCGTTTTCTTGCATCCATTCGTTTCTTGAGATAGTAGCGTTCCAATTCCATTGATCTAATTCTTCATACTTATCATCACCAAACTCGGTTAAATCAAACGCATCCAATGGGAACTTACCGTGAACTGCGTGCGGTAAGGGTAGGGAAAACAAAAGCGATGGTAAAGTTGCAAGGTCGCGCTGGTCAATTTGTTCTGGATAGTAATAATTTTCCTTGACTTTTGGCCCCCACATCCATGCACCAACCTCTCTAATTTCTAGATCCGGTGAGCCGTGCTGACCACTGTCGGTAAGGCCATGGTCTGCAGTAACCACGACAGTCCATGATTCTGGGACTTTGGGAAATATAATGGCAAATTGTTCATCTAACCAACGTAATTTCTCTTCGTATTCATCAGAATTCTTGACTGCGTACCTGTGTCCAACACTATCTAACCCTGATAGATGAGCAATTATTACATTGGGTGGCTCTTCATAAACGGTCCCCGGTCTAGTATTACTTTTGGGGACCGTACCGTTGAGCCAAGCATTCAGTGTCTCAAATGACTCGATGTCGCCCTGATAATAGTCGGCGTGTCCATATCGGTGTTTCATGAAATTGATTTTCTCATTATCCGCATACAAATCACCCCAAACATAGTCGCCAACAATACCAACTCGGTAATCATAAACTCCGTCTTGATTACCATCGTGTTCACTGGTTAAAGTCCAGCCATCTTCGGTACCAGGATGGTCAGGGTGAAAGTTGTTCAAGCCTTCATTTGGTCGAGAGGGGATCCCTGTAGCCATTTCTTTGACACATGATGCAGTCATAGTCAACGGATTTGTTAAAACATCGATATAGGTTCCAGTGCGTTTTTTTGCGTGAAGTGTTGGCATTAATTCCTGACTATCCATCAGTGATTGTCTGCCACCATCTAGAACAATGAATAGTAGGCCTTCACTTAATGTTTCATCTGGTGAAGGGGGCATTTCTATGCCATCTTTTGGGGCAGGTGCGTCGGCAATGATGTATGACCCTGTATATACGAACGATGGCAAGGCTAGTACTGTAACCATTAAAACGGCAAAAAATAGAAACTTACGAGTGCCAAGTCTTGACCAGTCGTCCTTTTCCATAGCAGGTCAAAGCAAATTCATTACTTAATTTTCTTGTCGACGATTCACCAAAATCTGTAAATTTGAAGGATTATTATTCACTCCGTCATCTGTTATCATTCAGATTTATCACAGAAACTTCCAAGCGTTCGTGGGTTGGGTGAACCTCGACAAGTTGAACTTGTACGTCGACAAAGTCAGCGATTGCTTCTGCTGCTGATAATGGCATTTCTATTCTTCTTTCATTAGGGTCATATCTTATCCAACCTTCGGAAAGTTGTAGTTCGTTTGATAAATCTTCAATATCATCCCTGGCATCTATCTCTTCAGTTGGTATTGCTCCAAATAGAATTGTGTCATCGTTACTCAACACCTCATAAGGCCGCAGCGTAACCTCTGCTCTTCTTCTAAATCTGGCTCGTAATTGTCCCGCATCTTTGAATTTAGCAGTGCAAAATTTGACATGGAAACTCATATCCTTAGCGCGTTCCTTCAATTTGAGTCCTAACTCTCGAGACCCTTCTGCAGCAGCAGTCATCGCTCCACTTAGATTAAAGCCACGAACATCCATATTATTCTGATTACCGACCGTAATCTCTAATTCATTTAGATTAAGAAATTGAACATTGGTTCCATTTAATTCGTCTAGTAGTTCGAACAACGATTCGGATTTATCAGGTTCACAAGGCAGTTCAATGCCTACATTGATTCCCACTCTATGACATTCATCAATTACTTTGAGATATCTTTCAACACTTCCGTCCAAGAGATGGAAACGGATTTCATCCAAACCAGCGTCCGCAAAACGCACGCTGTTAGCAGGATTAAACGGTATAGAGGTGTACAAATGAATATGGTGCTCGGCACCTAAAGCGGATTTAAGCTGCTTTATCGCTTCCAGAGATTTTTCCATATCAAGCATAGGATCCCCGCCAGTAATCCCAGTTCCAGTTGCGTTCATTGCTCTAGCCTCCTCGATAACTTCACTCCAGTCCTGACATCTTCGTTCATTAGCAAACATATCGGGTGATTCACGACGGTTGTCGGAGAGTGGACAATAATCACATCCCCAATGGCACTTTCCCGTGACAAATAACACAAGTTTACTGCCTTTTTGGCATTGAACACAACCTTCTGCTTCACCATCTTCAGACGGTGAAATTTCGGTAGCCATAGGCAGTGAACCAAGCATAATAACACCCACGCGTACAGTTACATGGTTTCAAAGTCTCGTATGAATTCATAGCTTTAGAGCGATTACTTTGTTGATTAACCAGCGATGAAAACGCCGATCTTTGGTTAACTCCGGATGAAAAGTTAAAGCCAGTTTATTACCTTGCAAAACCCCAACTGTTTCGTCTTCTAAAGTTGCTATTCTTTGACAATGTATTGATTCATCAATGAACCTTGGTGCTCGAATAAAGATGCCAGTGAATGACTCAACTTCCGCCTGTGCAGCCTGATTTGACATTGGTAACGGTTTGTGGTTGTACTTGTCACGCTCAATCTCGTAACTAGCCTCATGGATAATTTCCGGGGTTTCTAAGTCAACAATAACAGGTGCCTCAAAAGAAAATCGTTGTCTTCCCCACGCATTGCGGGAAATTTCTAAATCAATGAATGGTGCTAGATTTTTACCAGGGTTAGCAAGCAGGATTGCACCTGCGCAGGTTCCTAATACCGGTCTCTCAGGATATTTAGACATCCAGTCAAAAATACCGTCGAGCAACTCCTCACTTTGACTTGCTATACGCATTGTTGTGGACTCACCACCGGGCAGAATCAATCCGCTTATTGATGAATCTAGTTGTGACCGCTTGCGAAGTTCGACAATTTCTACAGTTACATTCATTTCTAATGCAGCATGTTGCATTGCTTCACAATGTTCGTGGCGCGCGCCTTGTAACATGGCTATTCCGATGCGCACCATGTAAGGCTGTCCTACTCGACCTCTATCAGTTAGTCGCTTTCGTACATGTATTGAATAACTGGCAACCATAGCGATAACCATGGCAGAGTATGATGGGGACTGTTTCCTGGTACCCGGGCCGGTCAGAATGAACCAAAGGTGTCTAGATGCCATGGCAAACCCAGTCATTACTGCACGCGGCGGTGAGTTTCGTGATGTTATGGCTGAACTCAATTCCGGCTTGAGATACGCGTTTAAACTAGCACCCTCACAACCTCAAAAGAAAACCCAATCATGGGCGGGGGATGATGATTACAAAGTCTTAGCAGTCTCAGGAAGCGGCACTGCTGCGATGGAAATGATAATTGCTAACAGATTTCGTCCCAATGATTTAGTTCTAGTTCCAACCAATGGAAAATTCGGCGAACGCGTTGCTGAAATGTGTAAGCGGTTTTGCAATGTAAAACATATCAAGTATGAGTGGGGTAGAGCATTTGATCTCTATGAGTTGGAGCAACAACTTGAGAGAAAATGTTACGAAGCAGTATTGATTTGTCACAATGAAACCAGTTCAGGGATAACCCAAGACGCCCCAGCAATCGCTGAAATGTGTAATAGGTATGAAACTTCATTTATTCTTGATGGGATTACCTCAATTGGCGGCTTACCGGTTGAGATTGATAACTGGAACGTCGAAGCTGCTGCGATGGGGGCTCAAAAATGCACAGCCGGACCTTCAGGTATCGCTGCTA
The DNA here is from genome assembly GCA_964412625.1 of uncultured Candidatus Poseidoniales archaeon. Taxonomy (GTDB): domain Archaea; phylum Thermoplasmatota; class Poseidoniia; order Poseidoniales; family Poseidoniaceae; genus MGIIa-L1. The sequence continues at coordinate 38,851 of CAYPPO010000012.1, read as the reverse complement.
TCGCATTTAATTCAAAATTCTATGAACGCTGTAAGGCGATCAAGGAGCAGGAAGATGTCAATGCACTATTCTATCTGGACTTTATTTCTGCCTATAAGAAAGGTGATGATGACCAAACACCGTGGACGCCGGCAATAAATCTCGCGATGGGTTGGTCAGAATCATTGAAGGTAATGAAAGAAGAAGGCTTAGAAAACCGGTGGGAAAGGTGTCAACATCTATCCAACGGTGTTCAGAATTTATTTCTCGACCTTGGTTTTGAACTGTTAGCGGATGTCTCCCAGCGGAGTGCTACAGTAACTGCAATAATGTATCCCGAGGGAATTGATGACAAATGGCGCTCAGATTTGAAAGAAAAATACCACACACAAGTTATTGGCGCTCAGGATCATCTCAAAGGCAAAATGTTCAGAGTAGGCTCAATGGGTGAGACAACAAAGCAGGAAATGATTGAAGGATGTAAAAGGATGCTCGATTGCTTTAGGGAACATGGTCACGAAACCAGACAAGTAGATGTTGAGAGTTACTTTTGAGGTATACAAATGAGTAGTTTCATCGTTCTTGGTAGATTCCAACCATTTCACAAAGGTCATGAATATTTGGTAAACTGTGCTTTTGATTTAGCCGGGGATGCTGAGGTAATAATCGCCATTGGGTCAGCAGCAAAGGGCTGGGAGTCAGACAATCCTTGGACTCTTGAAGAGCGCACAGAAATGATAAACTCATGGCTCGCTGAGCATAATAAAACTGCGAGAATTGTTGGAGTCAAAGATATCAATGACCCGCCTAATTGGGTGACTCATGCTAGAGAGTTTCATGGGGAAGGGATACTCGTAACATCGGACAAAGTCACAAAAGAATTGTATGAAGAGAGTGATTTCAAGGTTAATTTTGTCGATTTGTCTAACCGAGAAAATTACGAAGGTTGGCGGGTTAGACAAACTTTGCTGATGCTTTCTACGGTCTATGATGATGCTGCAGTGAAAGCAGTACTTTCGGCCACAATTCCGCAACCAGTGATTGATTGGTTGGTTGACAATGATGCAATATTCCGTCTTTCAACCATGGTCTCGGGCGTTAATGTAGGCTAATCTTCAGATGCAACAACAACTCTTGAAGCGATAAGAACCTTCTCCTTATACATGTATCCTGCTTCTATAACATCTACTACAGTACCACTTGGGAAAGCATCCGAGGCTGGGATTGTAGTTATAGCATCCATTCTTGCAGGGTCAAATTTGTTACCTTTTGCCTCAATTTCACTCACTCCGTCGCCTGATAATTCATGCCACATTTTGTTTCTCAATAACCTCAAACCTTGGGCTATTGGCGATTGGTCTTCATCGGTGATATTATTCAATGCACGGTCAACATCTGCTAGTACGGTTAGCATTTTCCTCGCTAGTCCCATGCTGCCATACTGGATTAGTTCAGCCTTTTCTGTTAAGAATCGTTTTCTTACATTCTGAATTTCAGCATCTTTGTAAGCGATTTCTTTTTCTGCTGTTTCTGCTCTTTCTAGAGCCTCTTGCAGGGGGTCCTTTGGCTCCTCTACTTCGACTTCAAAGGTATCCGCTCCCTCTTCAACCACCGGTACTTCATCATCGAGGGAATCGATAGGGACATCATCGCCGTCTTCTGACATGATGCTCGCTAATGGCACTTATTTTTCAAACCGTCGTATTTATTTTCTCAAATAGTTTGCTAAGTTGTTTTCTCCATGCCCCCATAGAGATGCCTCAAGATGTTCTCTACCAATGATGCCAATGCAGTCAGGGTTATTGTTCCACTCGGTTATTGCATGAACCAATAATTTTGAATTTCTCGAATGAGCCTCATAAGTTGGGATTATTTTTGGGTCTTCTTTCTCATCGAGAGTCTCTCCAAGTTGCTTCCTTCTATCCATCCAGTCTATGCATACCTTTTCAGCAAATTCTTCCTCCGGTAAATTAGTTAATCTTTCAACGACTATTTGCCATGTCTGATTGGAGTAGAGGTCTTGCCTATCCAAGATTTCTCTATCAAGTGCTACGTCGAGATACAAGTAGGTTCGAGCTTCCCAACACTCCCAGTTGCCCGGGCTTGCGAACTGCATGAATTGAAGCAACCCTTCTTCACCCTCATCAATATTCAGCAATACCTGCTTTACAGTGCCTGCTTGCTCACCGATGGATTCCATCCAATCCAGGATCTCTGCCTCACAATCAATGTCAAAGGTACGGTTCAGTCTTGGGAATTTATCAGGTCTAATATGCCTCATATTTCCTTTATCCATCAATCGGTATACTTCATTCCATTGAGTATCAAGAATCTGTTGCAGAGATTTTTCGTTGACTATCAGCAGAACAGTCTCAATCCCCATGATTCACACCAACAGCCCGTATGCTTTGATGTCATCGGAATCTTACCTTGCTTAATCTAGTCCAAACTATAATCAAATTTAGTGCTTGTATAGCGTATTTTTATTTGTATAATGGCACGACTCGAGTTAATTAAGTGGGACATTGTTCCTGCATCGAGAATTATCAATTTCCATCAAAATTTGGGTTAGAATGTTTGTTACTAAATGATTATAAGTCAACCCGCCTTGATAATATCATGCGATTCGCAGTGCTATCCTTGTTACTAATTGCAAGTCTCCAACCCATGTTAATTGATACAGATTTTTCTGAATTAAGTGATGATTTCAAAACATCACTCACAGTAAATTCTGGTGTGGAGGTGATCTCTGAGGTGGAACCCAATGACAGCAATACGACTGGCCAAGAGGTATACCCCGGTGATGTTATTCGTGGCAGTGTAGATATGTGGAGCGATGAACATGATTGGTACTCGGTTTGGTTAGAGCCAGGTCAGACATTGTTACTCACCTTATCACATGCCTCCGGGGACGGCGTGTCAATGTCTGTTTGGGATGAAGAAAACACCCATTGGGGCTCAAGTAACCCTGCCAAAACTCGTGATACTATATTCCTTAACGAAGATGAAACCGAGGTTGGTGGAGTTTACTGCGTCTCAGTTAACGCAACTATGACCGAGGCTGGGGGCGGTGCTTATGTTTTGGAAATTGATGCAGGATATGTGATAAATTGGTACTCACCAGAAATCGGTTGGAATGTTGCTAGCGAAGTATATGATGCGAGAGGCAACAATATGTACACTTCATCCTTATCATCGTATCAATTTGCTCAATCATCAACTGCGAACCTACAATCTGCACCAGTCTGGACAATAGGTGATTATTGGAACTTCTCGGTAACTATGCCAACATTTTTTGGCATAACTTATGATGAATATCATCAGATGGAGGTAACCGGAGTTGAGACGGTTGCAGGCAAGGAATGTTACCGTGTCAGCATTGAGGGCAAAGCGACTCTGACAATGAGTCTAATGGGGATGGAAACTAAAACTATTGATGAGGAATCAGGTGTGGCATGTTATGCCAAGGATACTCTTTCATTAATTCATGAAAACGTCACAGTATCCAGTGTTATTGAGACCAGCAGCGAGTTCAATACGATGAGTACATCCGGTAGAAGTTGTACTGATGATTGGGGTGACCCGGATGAGGACTGTGATGGCGTATCAGATGATTGGGATGATTGTCCAGGAACTATGCTAGGCGCAGAAGTCGATGCATTTGGTTGCTCAGACGCCCAAAATGGTGGTGGTGGCTCTAACGGCGGCGGTGATGAGGATACCGATGGTGATGGAATTCCAGATTCGAGTGATGCTTGTCCTAACGAAGCATCTAATTCCCAAAATGATGCTGACAACGATGGCTGTCCTGATGATGACAACAGCGGCAACAACGGCGATAGTGGTAGTGATGATGCCGATGGGGATGGCGTGATCGATGATGATGACACTTGTCCCGATACACCGATGGGCGAATCGGTAGATTTCTTCGGTTGTAGCGAAAGCCAAAATGGCGATGACGACGGAACTGGAAATGGCGATGGTGACGGTTCGGGTGATGGAGGCTTTGGAGGAATAGATCTCGGCTGTATCCCAACAGGCACTGATATGAACCAAAAAACTACCATTGGTTCGGATTTAACATATAATGACGGAATGAACCATTTCAATTTCCCCATTACTGAGGGTAAGGTATGGAGTGAATCTGCAGTCGGGCAAGGAACAATCACTCTTTCAGTCGAATTAGGCGGCTGTGAACTTTTTTCCGAGCAATTAGATGGCTCTAATGCACTGCCACTAAATTATCGACACATTGGCCAAGATTCATTCACTGTAGGTCAAACTACCGTTTCTGCTAATGGAATCCAAGTATTTGCGGGTAGAGAAGGTAACAATGACTGGGCTACGCCAGATTTCACTATTCTACCAAGCGTACCAGACAATGTTGCAAGAATGGGCTTACCATTTGCTGTATGGATTAACGTTGTCGGGTTTAACGAATTTGATTCTATGGTAAATATTTCAGGTTCAATCGACTCAAGTAATGCAGCCTTGCTCAGTGTTGAGCAGACCTTGAGTATCGATGAATTAGGTGCTGTAGTAGTTGATACTATGAATCTATCAAGCGGTGATTACGAGCTCACAGTTACCGGCACTCACAACAATATGATGCGTTCTGTAATTGTGCCCTTTACTGTTGATAATGACCCAGATTTTGAAATTGTGACATTAGATCCTTGGATTGTTCTGCCCGGTGGGGTTGAATGGATTGTACCAACTCCGATATTCATAGAGCCAGTCAATGGTTTTGGTGCTGATGTAACCGTTGGAGTAACAGTGCCAAACGGTGTTACAGCAGAATTAGACTTTGCGAGGGGTTCAGCTCCATTTTTGGCAGTACTAACTTTGACGGTTCCAGCCAATCTTTCTGGCGGTGATTACACGGTAATTGTATCGGGTACCTCAGGCGAGGAAGTACGCTCAGATGAGTTGACAATTAGTATCACAACCTTACCAGAATTCTCAATCGAAATCGAAACCCGGGAGCAGTTGATTACCAATGGACCAATGTCAATTTCTGGTGTAATCAATGCGCATAATGGACTTGATTTGTCACTAGGCGGGGCCCTTGATGTACTTATTGAACCATACAATGAGGCGCTTCTTGAAAGCGCAGTAATCTCTTGGGGAGCTATTGATAGTAATGGCGATTTGCCATTTACCGTCACATTTTCAGTCGACGATAATACTCCAAGAAATGAATATACGGTCCAGTTGAATGTTGTCAGCCTTGATGGTGGAATTGCTCACGCAGCATCAGTTGCTTTTGTAACCGAGTCATCAACTCTTGATGGAACGGCAGAAGCGGCTAGTGAATCATCTATTGCAACAGGTGATACAACCCAACACGATGGAACTGACACCTCTGCACAGAATATTCCCGATGCTGATGACGATGATGCGACCAATAATGGTAATGAAGATACCACAGGTTCTGATGCTAAATCATCCAACACCGGATTAATTGTCGGTGGAACAGTTGGAGTATTGATAATTGCTGCGGTAGTTGTAGTTGTTGTTCTGCGAGGTCGTGGAAGTAATATACCTGGCAAAGATTTCTCACAACAGGCATGGGGTAACCAAACCGCAATGATGCCTAATCAAGTAGGATATCAACAACCATCAATGCCCGCAATGCAACAAGAATACTCCCAACCACAACAGATGATTCAGCAGCCTGTGCAGCCAGTCACACAACAGCCTATTCAGCAGATTCCTCAACAACATGCACAACCTGCTCAACCAGTAGCCCAAGCACCTCCAGCGCCACAACCAGTTGCACCAATGCAGCCAACTACCGTTGCTGATTATACTGGCTTACCTCCAGGTGGTCAATACGATCAATCTACAGGACAGACCATCTATGTACAGGCAGATGGCATTCGATGGCTAATGAATGCTGATGGTAGTTTCAAGCGATTAAATTGATATCGACAATCCATCACTATTGTCTTTGATGTACAATAGATTTCAAGAATAACCGATATTCAGCCTAGTTTAGGGGTCCATATGGCGACAATCAAGGAGCAAATCGAATTGATTCGCGCTGAGATAGATAAGACTCAAAAAAATAAGGCTACTAATGCGCACATTGGTAAATTAAAAGCCAAAATTGCTCAATTAAAATTGAAAGAAGAAAAAGCTGCTGCTCACTCGAAAGCCAGCGGTGGCGGAAAGGGGTTCGAAGTCAAAAAATCCGGTGATGCAACTGTTGCGTTAGTTGGATTCCCATCCGTGGGTAAATCTACTTTGATATCCAAGGTGACCGATGCGCACTCTGAGGCTGGAGGTTATGCGTTCACAACCTTGACATGTATTCCAGGTGTCATGGAGCATCGCGGTGCCAAAATCCAGATTCTGGATTTACCCGGGTTAATCAAAGGTGCATCTGAAGGTAAAGGTAGAGGTCGAGAGATTCTCAATGTAATTCGCAGCGCAGATATGACTTTGTTTATTGTTGACCCATTCCAAGATGGCCACTTTAATGTACTACACAGAGAACTACACAATGCAGGTTTGCGATTAAATGAAACCAAACCCCCAGTCTTCATAAAAAGAGTTGACAAGGGCGGCATAGATGTTCGTACAACAGTGGAACAAACCCATCTGAGTGATTCAGAAATCGGTGAAATAATCCGTTCCTTTGGCTATACCTCTGCGGTTGTTACTCTGAGGGAGAATGCCACTGCAGAGCAAATTGTCGATTGTTTAGCAGGTAACCGTGTTTATGAGAAAGCAGTCATTGCAATAAATAAAATCGATATTGCAACTGAAGATGAGATTGTTAAGTCGACAGAAGCATTACCGAGCGAGTGGCCAGTTATGCGAATATCGGCATTCAAAGACATCGGGTTGGAGGAATTGAAGGATTTCATCTACGACAATCTTGGATTTATGCGGGTATTCTTGAAACCCCAAGGGCAGGAAGCGGACTTAGAAGAGCCGCTGATTGTCAAGGATGATTCCACAGTAGAAAATATCTGTAATAAATTACATCGTGATTTTGTCAGAAAGTTTCGCTTTGCTAGAGTAAAGGGGCCTAGTGCTAAATTTGATTGGCAGCGTGTTGGTCTAGATCATTTGTTGAAGGATGGAGACTTGCTCACTATTGTAGTAAAGCGCTAGTCCCAAATTCCCATATCCATCTTCGCATCTTCAGAGGCGTGAATTTTTGGATCCCATCTTGGTGACCAAACCAGATTTACATGGACAGATTCAATGCCCTCGGTGGTTAAAGCAGCACGATGTGTGGCTGCCATTATTTCAGCGGCGGCAGGGCATCCAGGACTTGTGAGCGTCATGTCGATTTCAGCGTGAACCTGCCCTTCCTTGGTTTCTATTCTTACATCATAAACCAGGCCTAATTCGACAATTGAAATTTCTAGTTCAGGGTCTTCCACTTCCTCCAAGTGGTGTAATACAGCGGCTTTATCAGTCATTATTTCACCTACATTTGTTGCTTTATTTCATTCATCACCTTGTCAAACATATTCCTAAATCCGTTTGATCTACTTGGCGATAAGGAATTTAATATCCCCATTTCAGTGGCGAAATCAGGAGTGAATGTCAAAACTTCATCAGCGCTTATTCCGTGAATTGCCATCGTTAAGATGCCCATCAATCCCTGAACCAGTTTTGAATCGGCTCCTGCTTGAAAGTTAACATTTGAATCTATTAGCTCGATTTTTACATGAGCCTCAGACTGACATCCATGCACTCGAGTTGCATCACACCAGTGCTCGATAGGCAATAGGTTAACTTCATCTGCCAAATCGAAGACCATCTCGAGACGTTCCATTTTGTCATCAATTTCTTTGAATTCTTCAATAAGTTCGGTTAATTCTGTGGAGTAATTCATGCAAATCGCTCCAAGATTTCTTTCAAGTATTCAACGAAGGAAACGACTTCTTCATGAGTGTTATAGAAATATAGCGACACTCTAACTGTGCCAGTTATCGCTAAACGATCGAGTAACGGTTGCGCACAGTGGTGACCTGTCCTGACAGCAAAGCCACGGGCATCTAACAGGTGCGCCAAATCTTCGCTATTCATAGTAGGGTGAAGGAATGATACAACAGCAGCGTCATTATCATCGTGGCGTCCATACACTGTCAAACCCATCGCCCTCAGTTGTTCTGCCAACCATCTTGCCGATTGTAATATTCTTTTATGTTCAGATTTGATATCAACAGCATTGAGCCATTTAATCGCTTCAGACCATCCGATCGCTTCGGCAATTCGCGGCGTGCCAGCCTCGAATTTTTGCTCATTTTTTTGATAGGTCGAGCCGTGAATTGATACGGTTTCAATCATATCACCACCGCCCATGAATGGTTGCATTTCACTAAATGCATCATCAGTAACTAGTAATGCTCCAATGCCGGTAGGGCCACACATTTTGTGGGCTGAAAATGCCATGAAATCTGCGCCAAGTTGTTTGAAATCAATGTCTTGATGAGGGGCACTTTGAGCAGCGTCTAGCAAAACTCGCGCCCCTTTCTGTTTGGCAATTTCAATAATTTTCTCAACTGGGTTGCATACTCCGAGCACGTTTGAAATATGAACTACACAAACTAATTTTGCCCCATCAATCGCCGCCTCGAATAAGTCCATGTCCAAGGTAAAATCATCTAATATCGGAACATATCTCAGTTCAATATTCATTTCTTGAGCCAACATTTGCCAAGGGACAATATCAGAGTGGTGTTCCATCTCAGTCAGTATGATAGCATCTCCGTCAGACAAGTTTGCTCGACCCCAAGCATGAGCGACTAAATTAATCGCTTCTGTGGTACCGCTAGTAATTACTACCTTGTCGGCATTAAATCTAGATTTTAGTTCATTTCGGCATGATTCATAACCCTCAGTTGCTTCTCCTGCAAGCGTGTGAACCGCTCGGTGGACGTTAGCGTTTGAGTTAGAGTAATAGTCATTCATGGCGTTAATTACTGAGTGGGGTTTTTGAGTTGTGGCTGCATTATCAAAATATACCAAGGGATAACCATTAATTTCCCGTTGTAAAATTGGGAAATCATCACGCATGTTTATTCCTCCTGGTTGTTATCGAGATGTTTATTCAGAGAGTCAAGCAAGAAAAGTCTGACGTAGTCGTTATTTATGTTGGCAAAACTACTCACTAAGAAGCCTTCAACAATCATTGATTTTGCATCATCAGGGGTGAAGCCCCTTGCCATTAGATAGTGCAATTGGTTGGCATCGATTGGCGAGCTTGCTGCACCATGGGCGGCACTAACATCGTCGGACAAGACTTCCAATTCAGGAAGTGATTCAGCCCTTGCTCGTTCTGACAGTAAGAGATTTTTGAATACCTGGCCGGCATCGGTACCGTCGCAATTTTCTTCAATCATCAAGAGTCCAGTGCCAATTGCATGACCTCTATCTTTACATGAAGAATTCACAGTTAGTGATGAATTTGTATGGCCAGATTTGTGTAGAATTTCTATATGGTGATCGTCATGCCGCTTTCCTTCAGTGATAACTGCCACAGTTTGAATCAATTCGGCATTTGTTCCAGAAAGAGTGGTTCTTATGTCGTTTTTAGCATAGTTTCCACCGATTGAAAGTTCGCCATAAACCAGTGAGGCGTCCCGTTGGATATTCCAATCCTCACAGCGAAGCAGTTTGCATTCGCTATTCAAATTGTTTAGTACCCCAATAAACAGGCTACAATTTTGTTTGATTTCACCAGTGATGTGAACACCAAGCCACGTGCACTCACCACTGAGTTTTATTTGCAGCGCAGTAGATGATTCAACAGTCAAATTCAAATGACAAATAGCGTGTGATTTAGTTGAGTTTATTTCAATAATTTGATAGTCTTTTGATTCATCTAAATTTATCGAGTACATCTCGTCATTGGATTCTTGTAAGAATACTCGAGAAATCTCTGATGTGGTATCGTACATACGCTTTGATTCAGGGTGAATATATTCACCGCTAATCGAAACATTTGCCGATTCTATCTCCGGGACAGAAGTAACATCACTCGGGTGTATTTTTTCCCATGAAGTGTATCGCCATTGATGTTCTGAGCGAGTTGGAATGGCCATTTTGGAGTAACTCATCCGATAGAACCCTCCATCTCAAGTTCGAGTAGTTTATTCAATTCGACTGCATATTCCATTGGCAGTTCTCTAGTGAATGGTTCGAAGAAGCCGTTAACAATCAATCCCATCGCTTCTTCTTCACTAAAACCTCGACTCATGAGATAGAATAGTTGGTCGCCGGAAATTTTTGAGACACTCGCTTCGTGTTCTAAGTCGGCGCTTGGGTTGCTGACCTCCATGGTTGGATAGGTGTCAGAACGAGAATTTTCATCCAACATTAATGCATCACAAACAACTTTCGACCGGCATCCATGAGCATTTGGATTAACTTTGAGCAATCCTCGGTAAGATGAGCGACCACCATTTTTTGATATTGACTTTGAGAGAATATTTGAGGTGGTGTTAGGGGCAAGATGATGAACTTTAGCACCAGCATCTTGGTGTTGACCTTCTCCAGCGTAAGCCACAGAAATCACTTCAGCGTGTGCGCCCTCACCTTTGAGCACTACTGCAGGATATTTCATGGTCAATTTTGACCCGATGTTTCCATCAACCCATTCAACAACAGCATTTTCGTGTGCAACCCCACGTTTTGTTACAAGATTGTACACATTCGCTGACCAATTCTGGACGGTTGAGTATCTGATCTTTGCATCTTTCATGGCAATCAATTCAACCACCGCAGAATGCAGCGAGTCAGTTGAGTATGTTGGGGCAGTACAACCCTCAACATAGTGCAGGCTACTACCCTCGTCGACAATAATCAGAGTTCTCTCAAACTGGCCCATGTTTTTTGCATTGATTCTGAAGTATGCTTGGACTGGCATTTCCACATGAACTCCTTTTGGAACATAGATAAATGAACCACCGGACCATACAGCGGTGTTTAATGCAGAAAATTTATTGTCAGCATATGGGATTACTGTGCCGAAGAATTTCTTTACCAACTCCGGGTGTTCTTTTAGCCCTGAGTCCATATCCAAGAAAATAACTCCTTGTTCCTCGAGATCTTCTCGAATGGAGTGATAAACCGCTTCTGATTCATATTGCGCAGTGACTCCACCAAGCCATTTCTGCTCTGCTTCAGGAATACCCAAGCGATTGAAGGTGTTTTTGATATCGTCTGGAACATCATCCCAATCATTTTCAGTTTTGTTAGAAGAGCGAAGGAAGTATGTTACGTTATCAAAATCAATCGATTCTAGCATATTGCAGTTGCCCCAGTCCGGCATTGGTCTTGATACAAAGTGGTGATATGCTTTTACTCGCATTTCAGTCATCCATTCCGGCTCATTTTTCAGTTGTGAAATATCTCTAACGACCTTTTCTGATAGCCCCTTGTCAAATCTTATGGTTGCATTTTCAGGATCATGGAATCCGTAGCGGTAATCTCCAACTGCATTCATTGCTTCATCACTCATAATTACGCCTCCAGCCAATCATATCCTTGAGCTTCTAACTTTAATGCCAACTCAGGTCCGCCTGATTTGACGAACTTTCCGTCAATCATTGCGTGAACAAAGGTGGGTTCTACTAAGTCAAGTAATCTTTGATAGTGAGTAATAACCAATACTCCAGTATTTTCTGCGGTTTCATTGATGCCTTTGGCGACGAGCCGCAAGGCGTCGATATCTAGCCCAGAGTCAGTTTCATCGAGCAGAGCGAGACGAGGTTGTAATAACATCATTTGTAACATTTCGAGCCGCTTTTTTTCGCCACCACTAAATCCATCATTGACATACCGAGAAAGAAAACTACGGTCCATTTCCAATTTTTCCATTGCATAATTTAACTGTTTACGAAATTCCCTAGCTTTTATGTTTTCATCCCTAACGTTATTCACTGATTTTTTGAGGAAATTACCTACTTGTACGCCAGGGATGGATGGCGGGTATTGAAATGATAAGAACATTCCAGCACGGGCGCGTTCAAAAACATCATAATCATCTATCGGTTTTCCGAGAAATAAGACTTCACCGCTGGTTATCTCGAATGATGGATGGCCCATCAAAACATGAGCCAAGGTTGATTTTCCAGCCCCGTTTCGACCCATTATGGCATGGATTTCACCCGTTTTTATGACAAGGTCCAACCCCTTGATGATTTCTTTTCCCTCCACAGCAACATGGAGGTTCTTGATGTCAAGTACCGTTTGAGACATTCTCGCACCTGTCCTTACCACACCATTCTCCTTTATCAATGAGTGTAATGGAATGCGCCGCAGTATTGCGTTTTTAGGGTTCCCTAAATTTAGCAAAGAGTCAAAAACTAACGCATCTACCAACCGCCATGACTGACGACGACCTTGTTGCTAAATACGCAGCGGAGGCGCGCAAATCGATTGATGATGAGGCACAGCGGTTGATTGCTGAAACCTCTGACCCGATTTTAGATGCTAAACTTCGTAAAAAGTCCCTCTTTGAATTATTAGAATCTGAAAATATAGTACCAGCGTTGTTGGCAAGGTTGGGTAGTGTTCGAGCAGCCTTACAAGGCCACGGCGGAGGCATTAAAGTGGAATCACACGAAACTTTGTTCCTTGATGATAAACAATTGATCGATCTAGTCCTCGACCTTACTGGTGCATGCTTATCCTGTGGTGCTGCGCCTGGGACTCTAGATGGCATAAAGGCTGACTTGGAATCTGATAGTGAAGTAAATATCATAAGGTATTCTAGTAAACTGCTTGACACATTCGACGAACTTGGCCGAGAATTCATTCTTGCTCACGGTAACGTTGAGTTTGTTTGACGAGTTTTCTCATTTCTAATGGATGAATTCAAATCACAATTGCTCTAGCAGCATCCATGCCTGTGTGGTCAGACCAGCCAAGAGCCAATCCCGAGCCATGTCGGGAAGTCGACGAAGGCTTGTTCGAAGTAACTGCCCGTGACGGGCGTGCTAGGCTAGGTAAATTACACACCAAACACGGTATCCTCGAAACCCCGACATTACTGCCGGTCATCAATCCTAACATTAGGACCGTTGAGCCAAGAGAAATGTGGGACAGGTATGGGATTGGTGCATTGATAACAAATTCCTACATAATCTGGAAACATCAGCATTTGAAAGACAAAGCACTGGTTGATGGTGTACATGAATTATTGGATTATCCGGGCGTGATAATGACTGATTCTGGTACTTTCCAATCTTATGTTTACGGCGATGTCGAGGTCGGCGTCGAAGAAATCGTCGAGTTCCAGCGCTCTATTGGGGTCGATATAGCAACTATGTTAGACGTTTTTTCAAGGCCAGATATGAAGCATTCAGAAGTTGCTTCTGCAGTAGATGAAACATTACAGCGTTCGCAAATTTCTATCGATACAGCAAAAGAAACCATGCTAAATGGTCCCATACAAGGGGGTCTGTTTGCTGATTTGAGACAAAAATCCGCAACAGAAATGGGTAGATTGGATTTTTCAATACATCCAATCGGTGGGATTGTGCCAATAATGGAACAACATCGGTATCGCGATTATGCTAAAGTCATGCTCTCAACCCTACCATTCTTGCCATCAAATAGACCCGTTCATATGTTTGGTTGTGGCCATCCGATGTTGTTCCCCATGTCAATTGCTCTCGGTGCGGACCTGTTTGATTCTGCAGCCTATGCGCTATTTGCCAGAGATGGAAGAATTTTGACACCGTGGGGGACCGAGAGATTGGCGGTCCTGCAGGAATGGCCGATTATGATGCCGTGTATTAGTTCGTTAACTCCAGAAGATGTGAGAAAGTTGGATAAGCAACAAAGAATGGCAATTCTCGCAAAATATAATTTAGAGATAACTCTTGCTGAATTGTCACGTTGTCGTCAAGCGATTAGGGAGGGCAACATCTGGCGTTTAGTCGAGCAAAGAAGCCATCAACATCCAGCTTTGAGGGACGCTTATCTATGGTTGACCACCAATCCTGCCGCATTTGAATTCATCAAACAACGCAACGATGACATACCCATGAATGAGATTACATCCTCTCAAGAGCGCACCGATCATGGAAGCTATGAGCAAGGCTGGAATTGGATTTTAGATTCACAAATCACACCGCGCAAAGGTGGTGAGCAATGGGCAGGCAGTGACACCCTCTGTCGACCACATATAATCGCAGCGAGAAATCTCCTGATCGAGCGTTGGCATCCAAGAAATTCTACGGTTTTGGGCAGTGATTCAGTAATGATATTTTATGGTCAATCAGGCCCATGGAGAGACAAATGTGACGGTGTCGTAGCTAAGATACTGCAATTTATTCCTGGCCTAGAAATAATGATTAACACACCGATTGGATTAGTCCCTTACACCCTAGAAGACTTAAATCCATTCTGCCACATTGAAGGACCTGATTGGATATGGAAAAACAAATTAGACAATGCTAAAATCGCCAAGGAATTAGAATTATTTGGCCTCTCAGGTAGGTCAATTATTCCGATTAATTTACGCACAGACAATTTTGAAACCGAGATATTTAATCGCTTATCGGGGTTTGATACTGAGGTGGCCGTAGAATTAGTCGATGGTCAAATCACTATAATAGAACAAGATTTATACAACCAGAGTCAATTAAGTCTCAATCGATTGAAAGCAGCAGATAAGTTCTCTGTGCTGTTTAATGTAAGTCAAGAAGTCGCAACAGAGATGACAGCTACTATGAAATTTAATGTGAATAAATATGGTAGAATCAAAAACGTTCTTTCATCAAGCGGACGTCATTTAGCAAGTTTCCGTCTTGGTGACGGTGGCATGTCGCTGAATAACGCAGGAGCACTCGAGTTGTTTGCGCGCAGGCGAAAGGAATTGCCAAGCGAATTCTCAAAAACTGCAATATCTCCCTACTGTGGAGAAGGGCTTGCTGTAGTTGTTGTCGATAGTGACGCTGAGCCTTTTGTACGAAAAGGCCGCAATGTCTTCCATGGTTTCACTACTGCTAGCGATCCATGGTTGCGCCCTGGCGAACCATGTCTTATCTGTAACCAGTCCGGGCAATTGATTGGACACGGTGTTTCATTATCGACGGCGGATGACTTGTTGTGTATGAGAAAAGGCGTTGCAATAAAAACACGCGATGGCATAAAGGAAGCGGAATGAATCGTTCATCTAAGCGTAGCATTCAAAGGATGTCTGTCTCCTCGGCTGTTTGGGTAACCCATGACTGACACTGAGTTCATCATCGAGACAACGGATTTGTCCAAGTCTTACGGACCTCATGTGGCCCTTGAAAATTTAAACTTAAAGGTAAGGAGAGGCGCAACCGGCTTGTTAGGCCCTAACGGTGCTGGGAAATCTACCTTTTTGAAGACAATTCTAGGTCTAATTCAAGTTACGTCTGGCGAAGGTACAGTACTTGGGCACAACATAAGAACAGAAGGAGCAGCGATTAGGTCTAGGATTGGATATATGCCCGAATATGATGCTTTAAATCCCGACATGGAAGCAATATATCAAGTGAAGTACTCTGGTGAATTACTTGGTATGAATCCGGTTATCGCAATGTCAAGGGCGCATGAAGTATTACAATACGTTGGATTAGGTGAGCAAAGATACCGCAACATCGATAGTTTTTCGACCGGAATGAAACAAGCAACGAAATTGGCTTGCAGCATCATTCACGACCCAGAGTTGATTATTGCAGATGAGCCATCTAATGGATTGGACGCGAATGCAAGAGAATTCATGATTTCAACGCTTCAAAACATGGTAGAGAATGGCAATCGTTCTGTAATGATGGCATCCCATTTGATGGATGATGTTGAGAGGGTTTGTGACCATATGGTTCTATTACACAAAGGTAAATTAGCAGCACAAGGTAGAATTGAGGACCTGAAAGATATTGATCGAGAAATAGAGATTCACGTTTGGGGGAATGCCTCTAAATTAGAACAAAAAATGACCGCCATCGGACTTGATGTTAGACGTGAGGGAAGAATCATGCGGGTTCTGCATGAGGGTGAAGATACTACGACCAAGATTTTGTCATGCGCAGCAGAGGTCGGCTCGCAAATACGCCGAATGCACGAATATGAGGCATCGTTGGAGGATTTGTTTATTGTGATAATGGAAAACCTAGGGTATGAAGTCAAAACCAGTGAAGACCTTCTACGTAACCCTGTCCAAGCAAGACAGGTAGATGCTCCTAACCACATGGGGGGAGGCTCATGACGGAGAAAATTCCAACACCGATAGAATCTACTGGTGAGGAGATGAGTTTTTCTGAAAACGCACCTGTCAAAGGCCAAGGGCGTATGGATGCTGCTTGGGGTTCAAGAGATGATGATGAAACAGCGACTGCTCAAGTAAGTAGCAATACTGCATCAGTTGGATATGTATTTAGTCAAATATACAAACCTTGGAACGGTACACTGAACCCGCGTTGGATGAGAAATTGGGCAATATTACGCCACCATGTTTTGGGAATTTTCCGCAAAGGCTACCGGCCATGGAGTTTGCCAACAAAATTATTCATAGTTTTGGTATTCATTGCTTCGCTTGGTGATGTTGGACTGACCTTACTTTCCGCTTTGATTGGTAGTCCAGAATTGCATACCATGTGGGGGGTAAATCGAGACAATCTTTACGGGCATGTGTTTGGTTTCTTTCCAAGAAATATGTTGTATTATCCTATTTTGGCGGCGCTCCTTGTTGGTGGAGTTATTTCTGAGGATAGATACCATGGAACTTCGGCAATGTATTTCTCCAGACCGATTAGCAGGTTTGATTATGTTATGATGAAATATATTTCAGTAGCCATAATTCAAGCCTTCATAGTGTTGTTAACTTTGATGATATATTATTTTGTAGAAATCATTGCAATGGGTCGTGGTTGGGCATGGATAATCGATACTTTTCCACTATTTTTAGCAGCATTTTTTGGAGGTATGATTCTAATTATCACCTACACCAGCATTGGTTTGGGACTCTCAAGCGTGTCAAAAGGCAAATTTTTCCCCGGTATAGGATTAGTCGCTATCGTTCTTGGTAGCAAAACACTAGCAGTATTAGTTTCGAATCTGTTTGAGCGCGACATAATGTACTTACTATCACCATACGATTGTTTGGCTCATGTTGGTCAGGCATTGGTTGGCACTCAAACTACCTATGACCAGTATTCTTGGACATGGTCATTTGCTTCATTAGTTTTGATGAACGGATTTTTCCTATACATTCTTTCATCCAGAGTTGCTTCAATGGAGGTGACTAGAGAATGATGCCGGATTTCCACCAAGAGGGGCAGGCTGAAACTAAACAGTGGCAGCCAGAGCAAAAAGCTCCAGTGATTTTACTCGAAAATGTGAGCAAGACCTACGGTAAAATACACGCCCTGACCGGTATAACACTGGCATTATCCGGTGGTGTTACAGGCATTTTGGGTTTGAACGGTGCCGGAAAGTCGACATTGTTCAAAATTTTGATGGGTAAATTGAAACCAAGCTCTGGACAAGTTAGACTGTTTGGTACCAATCCTTGGAAAAATCCGGCGCCTTATTCAAGGGTTGGATTTGTCCCCGAGGGCGAAAAAATGTATGATTGGATGACAGCTCATGATTTCATTGCTACATTTGCCCGGCTGAATGGCCTAACCCGTGATGAGGCAAAATCAGAAGCAGATCGGGTGTTAGACTTCGTCGGGCTTCTGGATGTAGCACACAAGCAAATTGGTCGATTTTCTAAAGGTATGCGACAGCGAACTAAGATTGCTCATGCACTGGTTAATGACCCCGAGCTAATCATTCTAGATGAGCCATTGCAGGGCTGCGACCCATTAGCTAGAACTACTATCATGAATGTCATTAGGGAATTAGGTCGCATGGGACGCACGGTTATTGTCAGTAGTCACATATTAACCGAAATCGAGAGAATAACTGAACAAATTGTGATTCTACATCATGGTAGATTGTTAGCACTAGGTAATCTGCACGCTATTAGAGAAAAATTGGATAATATACCTCACCGTATTGACATTGGTTGTGAGGCTCCTAAGCAGTTAGCGAAGAGCGTAATCGATATCGATTCAGTGCATGGGATTGTTTTCCAGAATCCGGAAATATTAACGGTACAGACTAGAAATTTAGGTGATTTCCACAGTAATTTACCCAAAGCGATAATCAATGGTCAACATAAAGTTACTTCGATTGATAACCCAGACGATGACTTAGCGTCAATTCTCGGTTATTTAACGGGCGGGGGTGGTTACTGATGGCCGACAAAACTAATACTATTTTTAGGGCATTAGACCGGAAAGCATCAGCAATTACCGAATTTACTATGAGACAATACCGAACGAAAATTTCGACCTGGGTTGTCTTGATCACTGGATTGGTAGTAATCAGTTTACTAATGCTATTCTACGTCGATGCTATGCAACGGGATTTTGAAGCTATTGATAACGATGGAGATTCATTCGACTCAGATGGCGATTTGTACCCCGATGGGCAAGAGCGTCTGTATGGTACTAATCCTTTTTCTGAACTGTCACATCCAGGTCTTTTTGACCCACCAATTCCTCCAGATGACCCAGAAAAATGGATAAATGAGGACGACTTTGATTGGGACGAATCGCCAACTGGCACCCGTACCGTGAGCGTTGGCTATGATGATGATGGTGATTGTCGGACTGATTCCAGAACCAGTTCGCAGAAAGATACCAATGACAACGGAATTGAATGCGATATTGAATTATCTCTCAGTTTGACGGGGGAATTCATCTATGACCAAGACAATTTTGTCGATGAGGATCCAGATGATGAGGCATATGCGAAAGAAGCCTTGCATAGAGCGTCAATTTTGGGTATTGGGAAATTAGGCTTTGTTTTCATCATTAGCATATTTATACCACTGTTCATGGCTACTGGCTTGATTAGGGATGAAATGAACTCCGGTACTATGCATTACATGCTGACAAAACCGATTGCTAGAACTGAAGTGTTCTTTTATCGAGTAATCGGCTATCTCGGCATAGTGTGGCCTTATCTGATAGTTTTGACATTAATATCTGCCATAGTTACTGGCTTTGCCGGTCCTGGCGATTCACTATTCCGATTTTCTGAATTCGGCATCTGGTTGGCAATATTGTTTGCCGCAATGATGGCTACCTTAGTTTATGGGATGCTATTCTGTTTCCTTGGAGTAATGTGGCGTTATGGTATTATTCTAGCGATTCCCTTCGCAGCGTGGGAATTAGGGATGGCGTTACTGTCCATGGGCGTACCTGATTCTCCAATTTTGAGATTTTCAGTCATCGGATGGGCGCTGATGATAGTTGATTCGGCAAGTATGATTGTTTGGCCTGATATGACATTACTAATTTATTCCGGGTATTCAGTCGAAACAACAGACTCACTTGGCTTTGAGCGTGAAGAATTGATTGGTACAGATCCGTTACAATACTTCTATGCCACCCCTGGGCTAGGGGATATGAGCCCGTTTCTCTCAATGATTATTGCGACAGTGATTTTACTTATTCAAGCTGCAGCGTTGTTATTTATTGGCGGTGCACTGTTCAAAGGGAAGGAAATTGAATGACCGATTCAATGGGCAAATTTGCTGGTGATTTGTCGCGCATGTGGAAGTTGCAAGAACGCCCACCACTGCATCACTTGACATGGGATTGGTGGTGGTGGTTGCTAATGCTAGATGATGACGAAGGAAATCCAAGTGGTAAACAATTGATGGTCCTTTGGTCGACAAAAGACAACCCTAAGGTCATGGTAAGCGGGACTGAATGGACTCCCAAAGGACGACCTGGATTTGATGGTGATGGAGGAATTTCTCTTGATGGTATGGTTTGTGCGTGGTGGTTTGATGGTAAGCGGATGTATGAGCCTTACATCAAAAGAAAATGTCGAATGATAGTAGTTGATGATGAGCATCCATCTTGGCCTGGTCAAGTTAGTGATTTGGGTGCTGGAGGTGGTGCTGTCGTTCCCCTAACGGATGATGATATGTCTATGGGCCTCAAGAGTGACCTCAGTGAATTCTGGCTTAACTTGCACAGTGATGAATTTACTGAGGACAGTAATGTGCCAAATAAGATGCAGTTTCGTTTGACACCTTGGAATGAAGCCATGTCGACTGCACGTCACGCAACTGCTACTTACGCCATGGAGATGGGTTACGATATTCTTCGTTTACATGGTTGTAAAGTGTCGGGTGTGCTAGATGATAAACCAATTAATGGCACTGCTTACTTCCAAAAAGTCTGTGTTCAAGCGCCTTCTGTACCTTGGTATTGGGGTATGCTACACCTCAGTGACGGCTCCTATATTGATTGGTTCTTACCGCATCTGAGCATGACAATTACCTCAAGAGATAACCAACCTTGGCGTAAACGAGATCTAGGTCATATGAGTCTTTCACAAGGAGGTCTTTTTCACGACTCGGTTTCGGGTAAAAGCATTGCTTTTGATAAAGTGCGAGTTGAAAAGTACGCCAGTGATGCAATCGAAGGGGACCATGGTGCTAATCCAGGAAGCAATCTTCCCGGGTTTAAGATTGAAATGTGGACTGATTCGGTACATATCCATCTTGATGCTGTAGCCATTGACCGCGCTCATTGGGCATTTGAGCAGCCAACAATCGGCGGTTTGGTGTCAAATTTTACATACAATGAATATCCATTAAAAGTTATATCATTGTCTATCAGTGATGATAATGGCAATCGTAAATTAAGCGATTATGATTGGATAAGAGGTAATGCAGAACATTCATGGGGTATTTTGCACTGATTTGTGACACTATGGGGCAACATTCATTTGGGATAAGGCACTAAAGATATAATAGAGGGACATACATGAGTGATGAAGAATCTGTCCAAGATGTCAAAGCTAGTGAGGAATTGGAGTCCAAAAACGCTGAGAATTTATCTAAGAAATTTCGCCTTATTCAAGGAGAGGAAATTCATCTAACAAAAAAACCTAGCACATTTGCTTTTGTTAGTATGTACGGTTTGGGCATTCTGGTATTAGCACTACACTTCATGTTTGGCCGAGCCGACACACTTGGCGACGATTCGCAAGGGTTAATGGCATTCATCTATTGGTTTATTGACATCACAACAAGTGACAGTATGTCTTTTAGCTTTATTTTTGTAATGCTATTTGTAACCTGGCTGAACCGTTTGCTAAACACTTCAACTTCTGGCAGGTGGGTGACACTTTGGTTGCTCCTAGTATCTTTCACGCCGTTAATCATTCAGATTGATGATTTTATCTTCTTTGTCACAGACTTGTTTGGTGATGGTAAAGGAGATTTCATTGCGATAGAGTACAACTTTTACCTGTTTGGAATTATCTACACAGGGCTATTCTTCGCACTCACATTTTACTACCAAAACAGCTTCCACTATGCCATTACATCGGATGCAGTGATATTCGAGCATAGTTTTTTGTTGTCTAGATCACATCGCAGAATTTTGTTTGATAGAATTTCGGAGGTAATCGTGGAGAGAACCCCAATCGGGACTGTTTTCGGATATGCAACGGTTTCAATCTTAACCGATTCGGGTGTTGGAATTGTTGATGAGTCAATGGGTGCGGCTGGTGCAGTAAATATGCCCGGATCAGCAGATAGCCCTGATGATACTGTTGCAGAAAAGGCTAAAAAATCTATTTTGAGGTCATTTGTTGGAATTTTAACATATCAAAGAACCATCAGGACTGTGAGACCAGATCCAAAGCATTGCTTTTATTCTATCAGGAACTGGGATAAATGTAAAATGTTGCTCAATGAAATGCACAAAAAGCATAGTCAGTCTAACTTGTTGAGTGATCTCAAGGAATCCATTTCTAGCGGTAATGACGAATAACTACAAGCGAGTCATTCAATAACCCAAACCTCTCCGCCCAACTTAAAGGAGTTATACCAATGAGTGAGGAAATTCTACAACCTGCGATTGATAAATTTGCTGAAGGTGACCTAGAAGGTGCGGTTCAGATGCTTGATGATATGTGCAAGACGAACAAAGATGTTGCGGCCGTACACCATACTTATGCTGAGTTTGCTAACATGTTAAACGTTGAAGCACAAGATGATGTAATCCCAGGCGGTAAAATCATGATGGCCTACAAAAAAGCCATGAACTTAGATGAAGAGAATGATGAATACATTGTTGACTTTGCAGATTTTGCCTTAGAATGCAGGAGAATCCCTCAAGCAATCAAAGAATATGAGCGTTACGCTCGCAGATTAGAACTCGCCGACATACCGATCGATGACAGGCTTTACATGGCGGCAAGAAACCTTGTCGATGCCATCGAAGTGGTTGACCCAACTAAGTCCAACCCACAAGTTATGCCATGGTTGAAGTCAGCAATAAAATGGTCAGTTGGAGGACTCGGATATTCTCCAGAAGAAGCGTCAACCCTACTACTTGAGGATTAAGTGGTATGATGGTTGAGCGAGTTCGCCTCGCATTTACCATTGGATATATTGGAAGACACTACCACGGTAGTCAAATTCAGCCAGATGTAACAACAGTTCAAGGCGAACTAATACGAGTCTTTCGTAAACTTAAATGGCTTGATGATAAAGATGAGAGCCATAATTTAGTCTTATCTAGCCGTACCGATGCTGGAGTTAATGTAAGACGTAATGGCGGTGTGGTAACAATTTCTCGTCGTTTATGGAATTCTCTCACTCAACGGAAAATGATTCGAGCCATAGACGATAGATTGCCAGACAGCATCGCATTTTTGAGCGTCCAGGAGATACATGACACTTGGAACCCTAGGCTGGCGACACACAGGGTATATCGCTATCGACTTGAAGGTCTGCAAGGATGGCATTATCCCGGAGATGTTTTTAATCGTTGGCTAAATCTATTCGTTGGTACATATGACGCTACTAACTTTGCCAGACTAGAGGAAGGGAAAAACCCTATTCGCAAGATTTATTCTTGTACTCCATGGATTGTTGATAATAGGGTGGTTGGCTTCGAAATAATTGGTGAAGCTTTTCTGTGGAATCAAGTTAGACGCACTGCTATGGCGCTGTTTAGTCTGTCAAATGGAGACATAACCGAAGAGCAGATTATTACGGCAAAAGAACACCCCGAAAAATCAGTGGATTTTGGAGTTGCGCCTCCAGAGTGGTTGATATTATGGGATGTGGTCTGGCCAGATATAGCACATCAGACCTCCACTGAAGCCGAGTTTTCTTTTACTCCATTTCCAAGTGACGATTTTGCTGAAAGAACGATGATCGCAAGATGGGAATCTGGGGCTAAATTAGAAATGGAATCATTGCTGTTTCACGAGTGGTCGATTATTGGGAAGTTGCCGTATCAACCACATAAGTCAGAGTAACTCAATCGAAACAGTATCTCCATCAACAAGAGAAAAATGTTCACGCAAAAATTTCGACGAAATAATCTCTACTACATCGTAATGGCGGGTCAAATCAGGAATTAGTACTGCACACAGGACACTGTCATCCTTAGCATGAAATTTTGCTCTAAAGGCCGTAGCGCCCCCGAACGAGACCCCGTCTCTAAGGAAACCTCTAATTCTGTTCGCTTCAATGTTTTTAATATCGATTGACTTAGCAGATTCCAGTAATTCACTTGAAGCATCTAAGGTGTCGATTCCTGATTTTACTCTTAGGGCGATATAATCTGTAAGATTCTCATTCGAAACATTGAGGTTAAGCGTACCAGGCCAAACAGATGTCCCAAGTAGGGATTGGAACTGGTCTTGGTAGTGCTTTTGAGCCATGAATACATGTGCTCTACCAAGGCCGCTACTAACCACTCCAGTGATGCGCATAACAGTCCCAATTGTTCCTCCTTTTTGACATTCATGCCTTGGTATAGAATACAAAACCCAATGAAGTACCAGTACTTCGCTGACATTAGGTGGATTTATGCCAGGCGATATGAGTTGGATGGAAGAGCGCTACAGAGAATTATCAAGCAATTCATTATTGTGGGAGCCTCCGACGTTGGAAAGTCCTAATCAACCGCGCTGTAATATGGATGGTAAACCAACAATTATGCTATCGGCAAATAATTATCTCAATTTGACAACTCATCCCAAAGTGACAAATGCCATGATTGATGCAACCAAAAAATATGGGGCCGGTAGTGGAAGTGTTAGAGCTATAGCGGGAACGATGGATATACATTTGGCAGCAGAAAAAAAGGTCGCTGAGTTCAAAAAAGTCGAAGCAGCATTAATCTACTCTGCGGGCTACACGGTGAATGTCGGCCTAATTCCGACGCTCGTTACTGGTAAGGATGATGTGATAATAAGCGATGAATTAAATCATGGCTCAATCATTGACGGTGTTCGTTTAACTAAAGCAAATCGGGCGGTATACGCCCACAACGATATGGGAGAATTGGAAGCAGTGCTCTCGGCGAATAAAGCCGCAAAGCGAAAATTAATCATCACGGATGGTGTATTTTCAATGGATGGCGATATTGCCCCGTTAGATGAAATTGATAAATTGGCGAAAGAACATGGCGCCATGGTATATGTTGATGATTGTCATGGTGAAGGTGTATTAGGTGAAACTGGAGCAGGAATCGTAGATCACTTTGGATTACAAGGCAGTATTGATTTTGAGACCGGGTCATTCTCAAAGGCTCTAGGGGTTCAAGGAGGTATACTCGCCGGTACTGAAATGACGAGAACTCATGCATTGAACCACTCTCGTTCTTGGTTACTTTCAGGTTCGCAACCACCTGGCGTTGCCGCGGCTCAGAAAGCTGCTGTCGAAGTACTGATGGAAGAGCCTGAACATCATCGAAAGTTATGGGAAAATACCGACTATTTTAGAAATGAATTACAATCCATGGGATTCGATACCGGTGTTTCCACTACGCCAATTATACCGGTCATGTGCGGCGAGTCGAGCATTGCCAAGGATTTCACAGTTCAATTAGCCAGCGAAGGTGTGATGGCAGGAGCGATAGTTTTCCCGATGGTCGCTAGGGATAAGGCTAGAATCAGAACTCAAATGTCAGCAGGCTTAACGCGCGATGACCTAGATGAAGTTTTGAGAATTTTCGAACGAGTTGGTCCAAAACTTGGCCTGATTTGATTACTCTTCTGCACTCTCAAAATCATCTAAGACAGATTCTATTTCTGAATCAAATGTTTCTGTCTCGGGGTAGATTTTCTCCTCCACGTCGATTGCATCTTGCCCCTCGAAGGGGTTCTTGCCATCGTCGATCATACACAGCAAGCGCCATCTTGGGGCCCAAGATAGATGAACATATAGTGGCCCAGGTAGAAGTATCAATGTCCAAGACAGGAAAGGGTAGATTGCCACAATATCTGTTCTATTTATTGACAGAAGCGCAAGTCCAATAAATGGCATTGGGTATAATATCATTCTTGGTGGGGCAACCGGTAAACGTCCTGAAATCGCAGTGATTAGAGTTGAACATAAACCGAGAAAGAAGCAAGCCGCCATCAATAATGCACAATGTAATGCCCAATCACTCATCCATCCTGTTGTGTCTTCGCCGGCAAATCGGTAAGGTAATAGCAGTGCTAGTGCAATTAGAAGGCCGTAGAAACCACCGATGTTGGAAGGGTGTGATAGCCATAAGGGAAGCCGAGCAAATTGTCGCGACAAAGATGCACCAAGCAGGGTTTCTCGATGATTCTCAGGCAAGGAATCAATGATTGAAGCCCAATTACTAGAATTTGCCACAATGTAACGTGCTTAGGCATGGTTATTGAACTAACGGGGTAGATTGGCGTATAATGTCATTCTTTGTTGATAAATTTAGCTAGCGGCCCATCTACCGATAATTCTTCTTCTTCCAGCCAATCTCTTTCCAACAATCCGTAATCCATCGTTTCTCTTTCCCTTGCATCGTCAATGGGGTCTTCATCGCCATTTACTACATCGCGCAGGCTAAGTGCTTGATTGATGATGATAACTTGCTTTGTTAGTCGAGATTTTTTGCTCGATTTGCTAAAATGACCTATTGAATTATAATCTTCGTGATCCTCAACAAGATTGTAACCGCCGATTAAATTATCAGCAACAAGACGAACGCGATGTTGACCCATTTCATGCCATTCATCATTTGAGAATCGCACATAGACAACGGCTTCCCCGATAGGCTCATCATCGATAAACGGATGGTTGATATTTACCCCAAGTGGTGTTTTGACCAATGCCAATGTTTCCAGACCAAAAACCAAGAAAATTAGGGTTGAGATTGTCATACTAATTGGAATCACTAGCCAATTGAACCCTCCAAAAGCAGATGCCATTAAACCAATAATGAAAACTCCAATGGAGAGTGTGGTGATTATTTTTATTTGATTCTTATATGGTTTGCATAGATCTAGTCTATCGAACCGAATCAATCCTTTCGGGCTCTCCATTAGTAGACTTCATTACTACCACGGAATTAATACTTTGTAAGGCGTGCTGGCATTTTAAAAAAGCCGGAGAAACAGGCATAAAATCTGCTTATTCTTCCGCATCATTGAATAATACATACACAAGGCTAGCAGTCAAGGGGTGAAAATTTTGGTAGAATTGCCGCAAGGTGTTGTAATTGAAGTACGGCGCGGCGGGCATGATGCTTTAGCTAAATTGGCTAATGATATGGCTCGATTGGCCATTTCAGGTTACATTCGAATTGAACGTCGGCTTAAAGACAAGATTCCAAGCGTGAGCCAAGTGGTAATCCACGAAAGCCAACCCAAATTAGCGATATATGAAGGCGAGGCTACCACTGGCGGACTTGAAGCCTTGCTCAGTATTGAGCGTGATTCAACAGCCTTAGACGCCTTGATCTCATTGGTTGAACTCTCTGAAGAAGAGATTCTTAGAATCATAAATCTCTACCCCGAATGCGCACTTTCCAGTGATCATCAAAAAACCAGTGAGGCACATGATGATTGGTGGAATTATGTGAAATTGAATACTTCTAGTTGGCGCAGAGAAGCTAGATTGCCGGAACAAGAAGTAGTAGTTGAAGCGCCCGAATACATTCAACAACTTACCAAGGCAAAGTTGCAAAAGTTCGACCTTGGAGATCGACACCTAAATTACGGCGATACTTTGTTACATGACGCTAATGATTCAGAAAAAATATTGACATTGGCTGGCCTTCTTGCATCCCATGGCCGCCCAGTTATTGTCTTCTCTAGACATGATTCACGCTATTTGACCGAACACCATGATATTCCAAGCTCATCGTGTGTGAGAATGACCTCCAGCGACTTGGATAATTCAATTCAACCACAGCCTAATAGCGTGAAGACGAGGATTACTGATTTCTTGTGGGAGAATAAACAAGCAATCGTTGTCTTGTCTGATGTGGAATATTTGCTTTCAATTAACGACTTTAGTTCAATAATAAACATGTTTAGAGATACCATCGACGAGATACGGATGGCAGATCATCTGTTATTGGTTCATTGCGATACCGAGGTTCTAACTGATACGCAAAGGCATACCTTTGAACGTGAGTTTGATTCGATAACATCGACTTATCTTGACAATTTAGCAATGGATGCAGAATCTCTACTTGACCATCCAATTTGTATGGAATTATCCGATGAGGAATTATCTTGGATTGACCAGCAAATCAAATTCTCCAATCGTTCTGATGCTGCTAATGCAACTAGTTACGAGTCAATTAGCGGTGGTACGAGTAATTATGTCGATGAGGATCTTTCTGAGGCTAAGGAAAATCTAGATCGGCTTGTCAGTGAATGGCAAGAAAAACCTAAAGTCGCTGCACCTCAAGTAAAGCCTGATAATTTGTTGCCAGCAAGTGATGATATGGTGTCAAATTTAGTCGAAAAAGCATTTTCAGCCAAATTTGAGATTGAACCTAAGACACATATTGAAGAGGTATATTCCCCGAAAACCGAGAGTATGAACTTGGTGAGTGAAGAGTTTCAAAAGTCGGTTGAAAATGTCAAAAGCCCACGTCAGGCTTTGCGTATTAAGCGCGCCAAAAAGACCACAAAGGCAGCAAAAAAGCCACCCAACTCCCAACTTTCGATCAAAGCTGCGAGCCAGAGCAATGTTACAATACCAAACATTCAGGAAGTCACCTCGATATCATCGAAACGGCTAGCTATAGATAATCAGCTAAAGCAACGGTCATTTAAAATCGATAGTGCACTAGAGAATATGTTAACAAACACAGATAACGATAAATCAAGCGAGTTAACGCAAGCACTCAATCAAAACAGGGATAAAGTAATTCAAGATATTCCAATAGTAAAGATGAGTGCTAAATTGCCGCAAGTTTCTCCAGCAACCTCGGATGCAAAGGTTATCTCGTCGAGCAATATTGCTGGCAACGATGCCTCTAAACGTCGCTCCCGTGAATCTGCCTCACGTGTGCAAAGTACAGTCGACATAGAGAAAAATTATCGGAAATGGTCGACAGAATACGACTCCAAGACCCCCAGTGACGATTATGATTATACCGAATCATACGGTAGTGAGGGAGATTCATGAATCAACGAAGAACAAAATTGTTGAGTGCGATAAAAAGCGCTCAAGATCATATTCGGCCATCCTCCTCAAGTGTCCGTGTTGCTGAGCAATCCAACATTGAAAAACATCCGCCAAAATCTAAACTTGCAAGATTAACTGGCAGAAGTGGCATTCCTAAAGATAGGAAACCACTTTTGTCAAGAGTAGGGGTTAACTCACGCCCAACTTATGATTTAATTGCTGATGGAGTATTGGGTTCTGAATCGACCGAATACCATCCCAAGGTGAAATTAAGTGGTGGACAAAATAACATATCTTCACTGGTTGCCGAGCGAATTAAAGACTTGCGTGAGAGGACATTGAGTAAAATATCTAGTGATACTAACATTGCCGATGATGCCTTTTTTGGTTTTGAGTCAGACGGAACTCCAATATGGAGTAGTGTAGTGAGTGGCGAGCGTAAGATTGCGTCAGGTGATTATCACGAGTTAAGTCAGCCATCTGAGATGATACATCACCATTCAGTTCATGTCCCTGTAGTGATTAATTGGCCTAAAGAATTACAATTCACCACCCATAATACATTCAAGAACTGGTGTACTGTGTCAGAAAACAAACGGGCAACTCAATTAGCGGAGGAAGTGGTTGATAACACCCAGCAAACCCTAAACCCGTTGATCATTATCGGAGATTCAGGAACCGGTAAATCCCATTTATTAAACGCAATTGGCCAATCAGTTATGCTTAGGAACGACCAGTCAATTTACTTTGTTCGCGGTGATGAATTGTCACAAGTGTTGCTACAACAGCAAAGCTGGACGGATGTGTTTGCAAATTCATCGCTACTATTGATTGATGACATAGATTTGTCAGTTGAGACAGATGAAGTCAGTAATGCGCTTGGCATAATGATTGATGCTGCATTAAACATGAATGTTCATGTTGTAGTTTCGTCAAAGACTTATCCTGACCAGTGGCCAGCGTCAAAGTTGTGGAATATACTCCGCACTGGGGTAAAGACAATCATTAATTCGGTTGGAGCTGGAAGTCTCATGCTATATGCACGTCGTTTAGCGATGCAGCAAAGTATAGTTCTAAACGATGAACAATTAGCATTAATTGTTACATCTGGTGATGGAGGGTGGCGCTCGACAAAAAGCGGGTTGCAAAAAGTTGAATCTGCTTTGAGTAATGGCACTCAACTCCTTGATTCAATAGACGTCTACAAGATAATGAACGATATTCAATCAGATGAAGAAGAAACCGTAATTGAATTGGAAACAGAAAGTGTTGAAGACATCGCTAATCGATTGATAACTTCAGCTGTTGATGTAGTTTACAGCGACCAAGAATTAGGTGGAATTGAGATAAATACCAGGCTTCCAGAGTTGTCTGACGAATATCAACCTCCCGAATTTGACCTTGAAACACTAAGTGAAACGCAAAGAGATTTCGTCCAATCGCATATTGATGCCACTCTGAATGATTTAACTCCTGAGGCACCTTCAGTGATAGATGTCAATGACAGAGATAAACATTTGATTGCTAAAATGACTCGAATAATAGAGAAGGACCACGCGATTGCGGCGGATATTATGACAGAATTAGACATGGAGATTGATAAAAAAATGATGCAATCTAATGATTCTATCGTAAATGATGCTGAAATTCTAACTGACTTGGAGTCAAAACTCATGAACCTCGCCGAACGAACGTCAAATGCATCGATTGAGGATTTGATTGGAATTGCTGATGAACTTAGAGCATTAGAACATGATCTGGTTGCAATCGATACAGAACGAGATATGTTGCCTGAATTTATTGATGACGATAATTTGGATAGTTATGTTCCCGAAGCGGAATGGAACGTTGACAGTTCACAGATTACTGCTGATGATTTAATGCAAGAAGAAACTAGGATTATTCCAATACAAGGTGTTTTACAAGCCCATCCTGAGGGCGTTCTGCGCACATCAAGCGTTACTCCGGTAAAACCTGTCCTTAGTGGTGAAGAAGAATGAGGCATCCATGGTGGGCAAATGGCGTCAAATTTCGCTGTCAGGCTAGTTGTGGAAAGTGTTGCGATGAGCCAGGCGGTATTGTTTACCTCTCGAAGCATGACGCAAAGCGAATTTCTAGCAGTATGGGCATGCCAGTCGAAGATTGGTTGGAAAGGGATTGCGAACGTACTCTAGATGGCAGATACATTTTGAAAAGTAAAAAGTCAGATGGAATTTGTATTTACTTGAGTGACCAAAAGACTTGCACTATTTACGAAAACCGACCTCAGCAGTGTGCTGCATACCCTTGGTGGAGTGAGAATCTTGCAACTGATCGCTCATGGCGAGAAACAAAGGCAGAATGTCCTGGATTGACAGCGGATGATGCAATAATTATTGATGGAAATACCATAAAAATTCACGTTCTTGCGGACCGCCAGTCTAGTAGAGGATTTAGAGAATGGTAAATGCATATCTCCATGACAATCATTTTGCTTGCTTCATAAATAGGCCGCCTTTATACCATAGTGGCAACTCGGGTTGTACAGTGGGGTTCATGACCAACGAAGATGTGCTTTGTGAGGTCACAGAAAATCACCTCAATACTGGATTAAGAGGTATACCAGTAGGCACATGCAGGACCTCATTTGTTACACCGAGTGAAGGTGTGCATTACTGCGGCTACCCGATTAGGGAATTGGTAGATTTCTCTCCTGAAGACATCATATACTTGTTATTTTACAAAGAATTGCCAACGGCTGAGCAATCGCTACAATTCAGAGCAAACCTCTCATCTAGAGCCACAGTTCCTTCTGGATTGGCTACCGTACTCAGCAATTTACCCAAAGATGGGCATCCAATGGACTGGCTTTCTGTCGGAATTCACACACTTGGTATGTATGATACGACCGGTAATTGGTTGGATGACGCCCTCAACCTCATCGCAAAAATGCCCAGATTAATGGGGTTAATTTACCGGTACCGCGAAGGAAGAGATGCGGATATCCCAGAGGATGATGTCACAAAATCACTTGTGGAAAGATTTGTTGAGACTCTCGATTTACCTTCTGTCAACAATGAGAAAATGACGCAGGTAGTGTCGACTTACCTCGTTTTACATATGGACCATGGAGGGGGTAATCTCTCAACCTTCACCGGAAAATCCATTGCTTCGGGTAAAGCAACCGTTTATTCAGCAATTGCAGGAGCGATGAATGCACTATCAGGTCCCCTACATGGACGCGCCAATCAATCGTGCCTAGAATTCGTTCTTAAAGTTGGAACAAGTGATGAGGCCGAAGTGGAGAAATTTGTTCGAAATGAGCTTAGTGAGGGGCGTCCAGTGTTTGGCTTCGGTCATGCGGTGCTGAGTGTTGAAGATCCAAGAGCAACAGCTCAATTTGAACTTGGAGAAAAAATATGTCCTGATGATGTCAATTTCAAAATTATCAAAGCGCTGAGAAAAGTTGCGCCCAAGGTCTTGTCAGAAAATAAGAAAATTAGAAACCCCAACGCCAACGTCGATATTGCAAGTGGTGCCCTGCTATACCACGTTGGTTTAGAAGACCCTACTTACTATACCACATTCTTTGGCTGGGCTCGCGTTGCAGGGATTGGAGCACAGATTGTCGATGAACGCATAAACATGCGGTCAGGCAAAGGCGTGCCGATTTACCGGCCAAAATACTTCCCAGAGGACCAAGAACTTAGGCACATTGACTGACACTAATTCATAACAGGTCTCGATGTTTTTCCAGAACCTCTGTGTCCAATTAATCGTACTGCTTGCCACGGTGGCGAAGTGATTGAATTAGTATCTGTTGATTTTGTTTTAGTCTCCCAGTTCCACTTTTTTTGCCACATATTGGTTATCACAACCTTTCTTTGAGAGTCGCATTCTGACCATTTTGGGACTTCTTTGGATAATTGATGTAATATATCTTGGTGATTCTCAAATGAAGCACTATTGAGTAACTCTAGTTGAGACTTGTCTAATGGTTGAGTTGCCGGGAATTTCCAACGAGGCTTGCCATCCTTGTACCATGTAAAGTTTGGATCTAGATTGTCGGTAAGACCAGTTATCCCTGCTTCGAGCAATCGTGATTCATATTTTTCCTTGGCGGGCCAAACATATACCGGCATTCCTGTGCGGCACTTTTGGAAATACCTCAATCGCTTACCGCTCAGTCCAACACTTTTACCAATCAACAAACGATTGTAAAATGGTTGGAAGTATTCAAGTGCACATGGAACCATCGATGCACCTCGGTTTCTGTGTTTATTGATTAGCTTTTCAAATGGGGTTATGAGGTATTGTGGGTAAGCCATCATTCGTTTTAGACGCCTATGCCCGAAGCGAGGAACAACAGGCAATAATTCAGCCCAATTATATTGGCAGTCTGATAATTTCACTGATTTGTGCATTTTATTATGAAATGCATAAAAGACAATATTTGCTTTTGGAATCTCAAATTCAGTGAGGAGATTAGACGCCTTAGTCATCATTTTAGATAGTTGTAGAGTAACTCTTTTTCCCCCGAGGTAGCCTCCGCCTAATGGTGATTTGGGGTGTGGTCTTTTCAATTCTAGGCAGACCATCTTACCTTCATCTCGCCAATTAGTCAAGATATTTTTGTTAGCAATCATGTCAGCAAATGAACAAAATCCAAGGTCGCTTAATTCATCTGACGTCCATGCTTCAACATACGG
This sequence comes from uncultured Candidatus Poseidoniales archaeon, assembly GCA_964412625.1. GTDB lineage: Archaea > Thermoplasmatota > Poseidoniia > Poseidoniales > Poseidoniaceae > MGIIa-L1. The sequence goes on along the minus strand of CAYPPO010000012.1, from coordinate 5,686 downwards.
GTTTCGATTACCTATAGCAGCCTTTTGAACTGAAACTTTAGCATCATGATGAATAATTAATTCATCGTCGGCAGTCAATCGTAAATCTAATTCGATTCCGTCAGAATTTGATATCCCATGAATGAGACTCTGTAGTGAGTTCTCAGGTGGTTGAAGCCAATCTGACACAGGTATTGCTAAAGGAAATCATTGAAAACATAATGCTTCGCTTGTTCGCTATATCATAACAAAACGAAGGTAATTGGGTTATGTGGTGAAAAAGGATATATTGACAAAGGTCTCGAGAGGTTCATGAGTCCATACACTATCATGATGATTTTGGTAGTGCTGTTCACTCCAGTTGTGTGTTGGCTTTTTTCCATCAACCAAAAAGAGCATCGTGTGTCACTTGGACAATTTGCCAAGGAGTTTCATGAGAAACGCTACTATCTCCATGCTTTGGGATACTTGGTAATTATTCGTTGGAAAGCGATAACCGATTTGTTGAACGAACCAATAAAATCTGAGGTCGGTCATTGGACTGATTTGATTTATGCGATTGAAGGGGAATTTACCAAACACATCCAAGATTTCTTCCTCAATGATACGTTGACAACGGTGCTTAACTTCCACTACCTGTTCATATACTTGTTTTTGATCTATGTTACTACGGTATATTTTGCGTATACCGGAGACAGAGATATGACTGATAAGGTTACTTTGAATTATTTACTCATCTATGCTTTGGCTGTACCTTATTATCTGTTTTTCAACGTCGAGGTAACCTCTTCATGGATTCCCGGAATGGAGGCGTTATTGTATCATGATGGTGCGTATACCGTGTTTTATGCAACCCATGACCCACTAGACAATGCAGTACCTTCGCTGCATGTGGCAATTCCGTTTGGTATCTTAATGTTGAACTATTTACACGTCAAGGAGAAGGGTGGCAAGATGAAGGAGTGGCGACATTACAATTACTTCTTGTTTGTTTTGCTTAACACTATCTTGTTTATGTTTTCAATCCTTTATCTTGGGATACACTGGTTTACTGATATACCACTGGGCTTACTGATTGGTGGTTTTGGAGCGCTATTCATTCACCACTTGCAACCCAGATTACGTAACGACCACGGATCATTTTTCAAAGGGCTTAACAAACTAAAAATTAGAAAGCATGTGATAATCGAAGGAGCAATTGCACTGGTGATGTTTACGCTAATTTTGATGGCAGTAAATGTCCAAGTGGAAAATTCTGATGACCGTGTTTCGTTTAGATTGGGGCCTGAGGATTCAACTTACGAAATTATTCAAGAACTCAAATATGGTGATAGGGTAGATTCAACAATTAAGAATTTGGATTCAAATCTTGAATTAGAGATAGTGTATATCTCAGTGGAAGAAAGTGCAAAAACTATGCAAAATGGCTCAATAGACTGGCCTTATCTTGTCAGTATAGGTGACCATTATGTGATACAACCGGGTGAGGAAAAAGACCTGGTTACGGAAAGTTACCTTATCTACAACCTCATAGTTATGCACAATCCTAGCACCGAATCGGGAGATGTGATTGAGGTCAGTATTGTTAATGATTACAACGACAATAAAATGTGGCGAGCGATTCTCCTGTCAATTCCTTCATTGTGGATGACAGCATTCGTTCTGTATAGGCTTCAGAGATTAAAGGCTAACAAACGCTCGATTCTAGATTCTTCTCCATCACATTTGTGGATGGAAGAAGAATAGTGCCAATTATGACTAACCTACTCGTGGCCGTTACATGGCTGGCGAGGAAAAGCTGCAGGATTCACTTCAGAATCTAGTTAATTCCCCCGGTGGTACCATCATAAAAGATGGTGCAGATTTCCTGAGAAGAAAACTCAAATTCATCGTGTTTTTATTCTTGACAAGCGTTATAGTAGCGTTTTCTGCAACCAAGTCTGTTGTTTCTTGGTTGATAGATGACAGCAGATTGCCAGACGAGGTGAACATTATTGTAACCTCTCCAATTGAATTTATTCTCCTCCAATTTCAGATAGCAGTAAGTTTTGGATTGGTATCAATATTGATTTATTTGATTTTTGAATTAATTCGTAATGGGCCCAAGAATTCGGCGATAAAGGAGAGGTTAAGCGAACTAGATCTAAGCCCGCCTCGTTTTAGTATGACTTTCCTGCTGACCATTTTTTCAATTGGTTTACTGGGACTAGCTGGACTTGCTTATTCGTGGAACTTTTTGACACCAATGATTTTGCAATATCTGACAGATGATGCGCAAAATGCGGGGCTAACCACAGAGTGGCGATTAGCGGGATATGTTGGATTTATTGTAAATCTTGCATTAGCTTGCGTGGTTGGTTTTCAAGCGCCAGTAGTGACAATTTTGACTCTACGTTTTGGCATTGCGACAAGACAACAAATTACTCAATATCGCAAGCATATTTGGTTTACTGCTTTTGTCTTAGGCGCGTTTTTATCCCCACCAGATCCAGTATCACTATTCTTAGTTGCTATGCCCGTAGTGTTATTATTTGAAGTAGCAATAGTCATCGATAGACTTACTAAATTTTCAAACACATAAATCGTGCTTCGGTATTGCCATCCTGCCTGGGTTGTGACCCGAGGATTGGCCGTGAAAATCTGATCCGCAACTTATCTTTAGGTCAACGAGTTTGCAAGCCTGCCATAAGTTATACCTATACTCATCACCATGGCTGCGGTGAAATGCTTCGATTGAATCTATCCCGACACCCTTGCAGAACTCTGCTAATTCGTGACATGGTATTCCATAGTATAATGGGTGAGCCAATGAGGTGACGCCGCCGCATTGTTTCACCATTTGAACCGCCTCAGCAATGCTAGGTTTTGGTTGGGCAACATGGGCAGGCAACCCGTCTCCAATCCACTGTTCAAATGCGTCAAATTTAGTGTCAACGTAACCATTCTCAACCATGGCTTGGGCAAGATGTGGTCGGCCAATTGACCCACCAGCTTTCCTTGCCACCTCCTCATAATCAATCGGCATACCTAAATCTGCAAGTTTGGCAATCATCTTCTTCATTCGTGGTATTCTATTATTTTGTAGTGGTTCTAACCATTTAGCAAAGCGTTTAGCAGCCTCACTGGTGTGAGTTAAGTTTGGGAAATACGCAAGTAAATGCCATGATTTTGCGGCCCTTTCACGGTTTTGCTTTTTCAATTCATCAACATTTGGCTCTATACCCCTTTCACAAGTAATCTCTACGCCGGGTATGAAACTAATTCCAAGTTGCTTGGCAGATTCTTCTGCCAGTGGCCATCCGGAAATTGTATCATGGTCAGTTAATGACCAATATTTGACCGCATTTTCTTTCATCAATTTGGCTACATAATCAGCACTGTGTTCTCCATCACTGTTGGTTGAGTGACTGTGAAGGTCATAATGCTGTGTCCACACGGATGTGCGAATTAGTTGGCACATATGAACATGATTAAAACAAATCATCAATGTCTGGTAAATCTGGTGTGCTAAACTCAATTGCTTGATGATTTTTATTGTTTATGTCAATCTCTTCATCTGAAAATAAATCACTCAAATCAGGTAGTGGCTGATTTTTGCCGATTGACCCTCCATCATCTATGGTATCTGTAACCCCCAAACTTGGTAATTCTATGACGCCGTTTTCGTCATTAAAGTTCAGGTTAACTTCAGGTAGCGGTACATCATGCCCTACTGAGATATCTATCTGTTGATGATTGGCCGCAGGAGATTGTAATACCCTATCCGCATGTTTGTGAGGAGCTGGTAATTGTTCGGCAATTGATTGAGCTGCTTGGCCAAAATCTCCTGTGCTGAGTGTGCCAATTGCTTGACTGACTTGTTGTTCGTTTACCTCTGCTTTAGCCCCTAGTATTGAATCGATAATTGATTTTGTATGAGTGCTTTGATCGGGATTTATTATCGCCATACTGCTAGATTTTGTTGGGGTGTTTTCTAGTCGAGCAAATTGTTCCTCAAGAGTCAAATTATCTGTCAATCCGACAATCTTCCTTTCTTTGGATGCAAAGTATGCCATGAGGAATAACCCTACGCTAATGGATATCGCAAGGTATTCTTCGATCGAAAAACCTGGATTTTCTAACCAATCCAGTTTCAAGTTGACTAAGGTTGCTACAAGAATCAAACAGCCAAATATTTTGCTAGCAGTTGCCAGTTGTGGAGCTCTTTGTTCCATGCATATACACCGAGTTAGCTTTGATATGACATTTACTGTCGGATTTTATTCTCTGCAGCCACTACAGTATTTTCCATCAGCATTGCAACTGTCATTGGTCCTACTCCACCAGGTACTGGCGTTATCCAAGATGCAACTTCATTAGCGGATTTTTCAACATCACCAACCAAAATATAGCCTTTTGACGATGTCTCATCCTCCACACGATTGATTCCCACGTCGATTACCACAGCACCGGGTTTAATCCACGATTTCTTTACCATATTGGGTCTTCCAACTGCAGCAACAATGATGTCTGCTTGTTGACATTGGGCCATCATATCATTTGTGCGAGAATGTCCGATGGTAACAGTAGCATCAGCCCCTTTCGAGGCCAACAATATGGCTTGGGGCATTCCAACGTTTCGAGAACGCCCTATCACCAAAGCGGTTCTTCCTTTGGTTTCTACCTCTGCCCATTCCAACAGTCGCATGACTCCATTGGGAGTACATGGAATCAAGCAATCATCTCTTGACTGAACTAAACGCCCGAGATTTACCGGGTGGAATCCATCAACATCTTTGGCAGGATCAATTAAATCGGTTAATCCTTCTTCATCCATGTGGTTTGGTAGTGGAGATTGAATTAGAATTCCGTGGACGTTTTCGTCGTTGTTTAAGTCTGCAATTATCTTTCTCAGTTCAAATTCTCTAGTATCGGCAGGCAATTCTATGTGTGTGCTTTCAATTCCAAGTCTGTGACAAGCCCTAATTTTAGCTCCGACGTAAACATGACTCGCAGGATCATCTCCCACAATCACTACTGCTAAATGCGGCTTTATGCCTGCTTTGAGACACCTCGCAATTCTGTCAAATAAGGCCGCCTCAACAGCAGATGAACACGCCTTACCGTCCAGTAAATTGGCCACCATGATTACCCCACCTGAGCTTGATTATTGAGTATTTGGATGGCTAATTTTACCACCGCCTACCTCTGATTCTTTGCCGGTCACAGTAGCGAAAATTCTACTGTCGTCTGCAAACGATTTGAATTCCAATGAATTCCCTGCTGGGTCGTCCAAGAACATAGTTGCTTGTTCGCCAATTTTCCCTCGATATCGAATATGAGGTCTAATCCGGAAGTTGACATTCTGTCGTTCTAGGTAGTCTCTAAATTCATGCCATTGTTGCCACTCCATGACTAGGCCAAAATGGAATGGTGGTACTTTTTTACCGTCGACATGACTGCCATCTGCACTGTTTGGCAATTGCTCTACTAAATGCGCTACAATCTGATGCCCGTGGAAATTGAAATTTATTGATTTGGGAGTTCGCCTACCGATTGAACAACCAATAGTTTCTACGTAAAATTGCTCAGCATCACTTAGGTTAGTTACTGGGAATGCCAAATGAAAAGGCCTCATGCTGTTATCTAAAGGGACTTAGTTAACTGTTTTTATGGAGCCAACGGAGGGACTCGAACCCCCGACCGTCGGATTACAAATCCGAAGCAC
>CAYPPO010000011.1:0-48853 GCA_964412625.1 uncultured Candidatus Poseidoniales archaeon | reverse complement strand
TGTCACAATCAGACACATATTTGCTAAGAAATTTAACGCGGAGGGGAGTCATAGCAGACCAAAGAATCAGTTATGAAGAAACAAACATGGCAGAAAATGCATTTTGTAGTAATATGGATCAAAATGATTACATCCAAGGATTACGTAACTCAATTGAATTATCGGTTGGGCAAGTTAACAATGGAACTTTACAGTGTAAAATAATTGCAGGATTGTCTTTTACCAAAACCTATGACAAGGAACAAATAAAATTTGCATTGACTACGAGCTTTGATGTTGCGCCAAATGTTACGTTACCGTTGTCTATTTCGTTAAATTCCCAAATATCTGTATCTGAGTCATCAATTACACACAAAATGGAAAATCACCCGATATTATTACAACAAATCAAATTTGACAACGAGATAGTATCTAGTCTGTGGTGGAACAATGAGATGGCTGATGACCCGATGCTGAACTTTACAGGGCCTGAAATAAGCGAATCAAATATAAATTATATTGTGGATATATTATCAGACAATGTCTTGACAATAGTTCTAGTATCTGTATCAGCTATATTGGTAATTTGGCTAACAATACGGAGGAGAAATCTAAATTCTGTCATTCTAAATCAAGATGAATTTGAGGATGAAGAAATCAACACTGAAATGTATATATCGCCAGAGATAGACGAATTCGAAGTTGTTGAAACAAATAATGACTATAATCAAGTTCAGGAAGATGAAACCTTCCCAATCGACTACGAAGAGGAGGTATTTGCCACCGGAATCATTCCAAGTGATGAAAAACCAATTGATAGAAGGGCTTTTACCCTCGACGAGGAAGTTTCTGACGAAACTGTGGAGGTAAAAAGACGTACTGGCAGAATCCAGCGCAATGCTCAAGGGCCAATTATGTCCACCAAGAGAAAACGTCTAGATGGAAAATTAGACGTCCCGGGTCAACAAATTGTTTCCAAGAAGAAAATTGCATCCAAAGTAAAGACCAGGAAGGTTGCTAACAAGGTTAAAGTTAGAAAAGTACGCTCGGTGAAAAAAGACGATTAGAATTTTATAAATTCAGCACCTTGAGTTAGGCCGCAAGCGTCTTTGAGGAATCTGTTTAAACCAACGATGTGTTGCTCATCAAGTCTATTGAAAACCTCGCCAAAGTATTGATCAAGTCTTGATTTACTCAGACCAGAATTTTGCGATGAGAGTTTAACGATTAATTCTCTACGATTTGGACTTGATTCAAATTTAACTAACTGCTCAAGAAGGGATTTGTAGGCTTGCTCAATATTTTCCAGCGGTGTATCTTTTCTTGCGGCGAATACCCCGAAAACCATCGGTTTTCCAGTTATTTTCTGCCATTCCATTCCCAAATCCAGTACAACTTTATCCGGGTGCATCCTAGACGCACCAAGTGCTCTGTCCCCTATTATTAACGCCCCATCAGACACCTCAAGCATTTTGTCGATATCTGGACCCATAACTGTGAGATTTGGCTGTAAATCCTTCTGTTTCAGTATAAATTTCATCAATGCAACAGACGAAGATGAATCTGATGGAAGAGCGATTGATTTCATCTCTTCAATTGATTTAGTACCAAATAATAACACACTTCCAACCTCACCCTTTGAACAAATACCCAAATCCGGTAACAAGATTAAATCACCAGAGTTTTTAGCGTAATCTGCGGCTGGAATTGGGGCAATAATGCAATCTTTTCGCAACAGATGACCAGTTAGCCAAGATGGAGGGGCCGGTAAAACGTTCCAGTCATTACCCAATTGCAAAAATAGGGGGTCACAATTCATGAAGGCGACTCTGCCGATAGTTGATTTCCAAGAGGCAAATTTATCAGACTCGTTAACTGGACTTTTTACTATCATTGATATTCACCTATTGTATAATTTTCAAGCGTTTGGCTCGTTTTGGCGGCTCCAGCTTTACTGATGAGAATTTAGTATATGTCGTGTTTCTTTTTACTGGAACAAATCCTGCATCTTTAACCAGTTTTGCCATTTGGAAGATGCCATAATCAAGACTGGATTTTGCTCCGGCCAAATGCATAATCGATTCTTGTCTGACCGTACCATCTATGTCATCGGCACCGTAATTTAACGCAAGTTCTGCCACCTCATCGCCAATATTCATCCTATATGCCTTGATGTGAGGTACTGAGTCTAGCATTAGCCGAGAAACTGCGATAGTTCTCAGAATTTCGTTTGATGTTGCCAACTGTGCCTGTGGAAGTCTAGTAGAGTCGGGAAGGAAGGGATATGGTACGAAACACTGGAGTAATCTGTACTCATCAGCCAAATTCCTTAATTTATCCATATGAACTAGCCTATCGTTGATACTCTCAATGGTGCCGAAAAGCATCGTTGCGTTTGATGGAAGGCCAATCGTGTGGGCTTCTCTGTGTATTTGCAAGTATTCATCTGAACTCTCTTTGCCATTACAAATAATTCCTCGCACATCATCGTTCAAAATTTCTGCCCCTCCACCCGGTAGAGAATCTAATCCTGCTTTTTTCAATCGCTTGAGCGTCTCAGTGAAGTTAATGTTACTCTTATTGGATAGGTGTTTGATCTCGACTGCGGTTAGAGCCTTTATTGAGATATCAGGATATTTTCTTTTAGCTGCAGAAATTAATTTTTCGTAAAAACTTACATCCCAATCAGGATGGAGTCCGCCAACCGAGTGAACTTCGTCGATGAGCCCTGAATACTTTTCAATTTCTTCTAGATATTCGTCGATGGATAATGCATATGAGTCCGCCTGCTTTTTACTTCGTCTAAAAGCACAGAATCTGCACGCAAGAACGCAAATATTAGTTTGATTAACATGAACGTTAGAATTGAAGAATACGCTGTTACCATATCGAGATAATTTTGCTAGATTGGCTAAATGTCCGACCTCATTTAGGCTCGTGTGCGAGTACAAAATATGACCATCTGCGATACTCAATCTTTCACCGTTGCTCAATTTGTTCACGATTGGATGTAAGTTTTCGCTCCAGTTATACTTAGCGAGTAGGTAACTCAAATTCTCTACCCAGTTTTCATCGCAGCCCGCCAATCTGGGCGTCGATGTCCAACCAGTCATATATATTCCTAGTTGCCATACTTCAAATATATATGTACAAAATCTAACGGCGACTATCAATAGCAAATATTCTAGAATTTACGATTAATTTTCTAAATTCCTCGATCACAACAACCAAAGCTGCGACTGCAATTATGACACCCCAGTCATTTAATGATAGAACTTTTGTTGATAGTAGCCCACCTATTTCAAAACTCGTGAATGGAATAGTGAAATCAGCGAGCTGTACGAAAAATAGTAACAAGGCAAATGATACTAGGAATGCTATGTTTATTGCCTTATTAGAAAATACACCCAGTGAAAAAATACTTTCCTCTTGTGATCGACAATTCATTACATTGAACAGCTGGAACATTATGAATACCGATAAAGTCATTGTTTGAGCGTGAATAAACTTGTCGGCTGCATAAGATTCCCATTTAGCGATTTCTGCCTCTACACCTGCCTCACAATCAGCCTGATTGAATGGTAAATTTGTTCCATCCGAGAGTGGGAGTGATTCGCATGTTTCAAGTCCGCCACCAGCTAAGAAGAATACTAGTAATGTACCGGCGACCATTACCGCACCCAAGTAAAATATTAGCCAAATATCATTTCTATTTGGCAACCCCTCATCGACTGGTCTAGGAGGTCTATTCATAACATTACCATGCTTCTTTTCAACTCCTAAGGCAACAGCTGGTGGTCCATCCATTAGTATGTTGATTACCAGTATTTGGGTTGCTGTTAGTGGTAAGTTCCAGCCGAATATTAGCGTTGAAATAACTATGAGAGATACCGCAGCAACATTGGTAGATACTTGATATCTTACGAAATTTCTGATATTTTGGTATATCTTCCTACCCTCCTCCACTGCGTTTACTATGTTGGCAAAGTTATCGTCTTGCAACACCATATCTGAGGCATCCTTTGCTACATCTGTCCCTGAAATACCCATTGCAATTCCGATATTTGCTCTTGATAATGCTGGAGCGTCATTAACTCCATCACCTGTCATTGCGACTATTTCGCCTTGATTCTGTAGTGAACTTACAATACGCATTTTTTGGTCGGGTGTTACTCTAGAAAAAATTGTTGAATTGGCTGCCGCTTCATCCATCTCAGCATCGGTAAATTTCGCAATAGCACCACCATTCACCGCAGGTATTCCACCATCAGTAATTCCCAACTCTTTGCCGATTGCTGAAGCGGTAAATTGTTGGTCGCCAGTAATCATTTTTACCTTTATTCCAGCATGCTGACAAATCTCAATAGCATCTTTTACCTCAGGTCTAGGAGGGTCCATGATACCGATTAAACCAAGGAATATTAGCCCTGATTCTATTTTTTCCATATCATACATATCTTCCTCATCGTCGATTGGACGGGCACATAGCGCTAATACCCGCATGGCTTTACCTGCCATATCTCTGTTAGCCTCCTCAGCGCGCTTGAAATCATTTTCATCAATTGGCACGATTTCATCGCCCGAAACCTTCCATTCTACAAGGTCTATGTAACCGCCTGCACCACCTTTGGAGAATACCCATTTTTCACCTTCATATTCATGAATAACCGACATTCGTTTGCGCTTGGTATCGAAAAAGAACTCGTGAAGTCTGCTGTGCCTTTGAGCAAATTTTTGAACGTCACCGTTAATCTTCCACCCCGCAACAGCACAAGCTGAATCAGTTGGATCACCTAAAGCCTCCCACAAACCATCAACTTTCTTTATTTGCGAATTATGACATAAACTCAAACAAGCAGCAGCTAACCTAAATCCTAAATTGTTCTGATGTCTTGATAAATCATCATCACCTAGTGGTTTGCCCTGGAATAGAATCTCTCCCTTGGGCTTAAAACCCTCACCAGTAATTTGGAAATCTCCTTCCGTAGTAGATATTTGACGGGCTGTCATTTGATTTTTTGTCAAAGTACCAGTTTTATCTGAACAAATTACCGTTGTAGAACCAAGCGTTTCGACGGCTTTCATTCTACGAATTATTGCCTTATGCTTTGCCATGTTTCTCATCCCCAAAGCAAGAGTAATAACCAGTATAATTGGAAGACCTTCGGGGACTATGGCGACAAATATCGCAATTGCGATAATAAATTGATCTACTGCTGCTTCCCAGATGTCTATTTTTGGATTACCGTACGCAATAATCATCTCTATTGAGACAAGTAATACTGCAACAATTAACGCAATGAATCCAAGGAATTTACCTAAGGATTCTAACTTAAGTTCAAGTGGGGTTTTAGGTGTGTCAGAACTTGCTATATCACTAGCAATCCTACCAAGTTGTGTCTCCATGCCTGTGGAGACAACTACCCCGACAGCCCTGCCAGATGAGACACATGTACCCATAAAAGCCATATTTTTACGGTCAGCAAGTAGAGTGTCATGTGGTAATGATTTAATTGATTTTTCAACAGTTAGCGATTCGCCAGTTAATGCTGATTCATCTATCTTACATTGATAGGACTCGAAAATTCTAATATCGGCTGGGACATTTAACCCTTCATAGAGGTTAACAATGTCCCCAGGAACCAATTCTGAGGTCGCTATTTCAATATCTGTGTCATTGCGTACAACCACACATTGAGATATTGACATCTGCTTGAGAGATTCCATGGCTTGTTCTGCTTGACCTTCTTGCCAATAACCAAAGTAAGCATTAGCAGTCAAGACCATGAAAATAAATATCGCATCGCCGGGTTCGTCTGGATGGATCAATAGAGCGACAATCGCTGCTCCAATCAAGAGATAGTTCAGCGGATCATTATATTGAGCCAAAAATCTTTTCCAACCGGGTACTCGTTCGGGCTCAGCAAGCTTATTTTCTCCATACTTTGCTCTTCTAATATTCACTTCGCTATCAGATAGGCCTGTTCTTGTTACGTCAAAATCGGTCATAACTTCTATGGGTTCCAAATTGTGCCAATTATCATTCATAGAAGCAACCTTAAGGTTGACGAAACTTAATCATCTTATCATATTGATGGTGGTATTCCCATTTATTTTGCGATGTTTTCAACAATTAGAATTTTTTAGCCAGCCTATGGCAGACCATGGTACACCCTACATTCCAGCGAGTGAATCGCCACTAGAGTTAACGGTTAGAGTGGTTATAGTTGGTATATTGCTTGGTATTTTGATGACTGCGGCAAATGCATATTTGGGACTCTACGCAGGTATGACCGTATCTGCTAGCATACCTGCTGCTGTAATGTCGATGATAATACTAAGATCTCTGTTCAAAGATGTGACAATTCTTGAGAATAATGCTGTGCAAACCATGGCAAGTGCTGGTGAATCTCTTGCAGCCGGAGTAATTTTTACTGTGCCAGCATTATTGGTAATTCCGAATTTATGGGACGACATACAACTACTTGAGACAACGATAATCGCCCTCCTTGGTGGATTGATGGGGACCATGTTTACCATTGCTCTTAGGCGATTATTTATTGTTGAAGAAGCTCTACCGTATCCCGAAGGTGTCGCATGTCGCGAGGTCTTGGTGGCAGGTGAAGAAGGGGGGGAAGGTTCTCAAGCAATATTATACGCACTTGGAATTGGAGCAATATATGGTCTAATGGTAAAAGGATTTCAAGCAACACATCACACTGTTGAAGGCGTAGTAAATTTCATGGGGACAAAAATCTATGGCGGCATAGACCTATCCGTTGCCCTATTATCTGTTGGTTTTATCGTCGGGATTAGAATTGCATCTTTCATATTCCTAGGTGGAATGTTTGGCTTTATGGTACTAGTTCCGATGTATGGTCTGATTAATGGCTGGGGCGAAGGTGATTCCGGTGTCGAGCAATTCAAGGGAATCTGGGCTACACAAATCCGCTATGCTGGAGTTGGAGCAATGGTAGTAGGTGGACTCTACACATTATGGTCAATGAGGAAAAGCATCATCACTGGTATTTCTAAGGCGCTAAAAACTAGTACAGGTAGTGATGAAGATTTACTTCGAACCGAAATTGATTTGCCAATGAGATTTGTATTCTCTTTTTGTGCGGTTATAGTAGGCTTGACCTTCCTCTTCTACTGGTGGAAAACCGGTTCATTGATTCTATCATTAGCAGGTGCAGCCTTTCTCGCTGTGACTGCCTTTTTCTTTGCCGCTGTTGCCGGCTATATCGCTGGAGTTGTTGGCTCCTCTAACTCACCAGTTTCGGGCATGACAATAGCGACATTATTGTTCACAGTGGCATTAGTGTGGATAATTGGAGATTTAATTCTCGGATTATCGACTCCTACTCTTATGCTTGCTACCATGCTGATCGCATCAATTGTAGCATCATCAGCAGCAATCGCGGGAGACGTTATGCAGGATCTCAAAACTGGCCACATGGTTGGAGCTACACCAAGAATCCAACAAACTGCAGAAATAATTGGAGTAATCACTGGAGCGTTGGTCATAGGACCGACTTTGAAGTTACTCCACAATGCATTTGGCATCACTAAGACGGCTTGTGAACGTGAAATTGATCAGGCAATCTTAGCTGGAAGTGAGAACATAAGGAACTGTGACAATGCTTTGCTTGCGCCTCAGGCTGAGTTAATCGGTGATATTGTGAGAGGTTCTTTCGTTGGTGATGTTAACATGCAGATGATTATATTAGGAGTAGTTATTGCAGTAGTGTTGATTTGGCTAAAAATGCCAGTGATGAGCGTCGCTATCGGAATATATCTCCCGCTCGGGCTTTCGGTACCAATTATGCTTGGAGGCGTATTGTCATACTTTGCATTCAGAAGCGCTCATCTCAGGGTAGATGGTGATTTGCGGGGCAAGCCGTCAAAGAAAGCAGTTGAGGCAGCAAAGGAAGTTGAAAATCGGGGCGTCTTGATTGGTGCAGGATTTATTGCCGGCGAGTCAATCCTCGGTGTTTTGGTAGCCTTACTGATTGTTTTGGAGGTGGATTTAACAGCCATTTTCAATACTGGGGTGCTAAACAATTTACTTTCGCTGGTGTTCTTTGGATGGTTCGTATTGGTATTTTTGTGGTTAGCAACAAGATCATTACCCGCTAAAGGTAACCTGATTAGGGATTTTTCATTGATACTAAAAGATGTATTTGGAAAAATTATTTCGATGTTTAAACTGACAAAATAACGTCTATTGTATAAACAAAAGCATCAAAGGTTGTCTTCAACGACATACCTTTGGTCGTAATATGTCACTGTCGATAATCGAACTAGAGGAACTCGCAAGAAAATGTCGCGTTGAAATTGTTAAGATGGTGTACAGAGCTCAGGCTGGCCATCCCGGCGGTTCACTTTCCGAGATAGACCTAATCAGTGCCCTCTACGCTAATTACATGCGAATAAGACCTGACGAACCAGACTGGGATGATCGTGACAGATTCATACTCTCTAAAGGTCATGCATCACCCGGAATGTATGCGATACTTGCGGAAATGGGATTTATCTCCAAAGATGATTTGAACTCTTATCGAGTTTTAGGCGGAGTTTGCCAAGGGCATGTCGATATGAAGTGGTGCCCTGGCGTTGATTTTTCTGCAGGTTCCCTCGGGATGGGTCTATCATTTGGTATGGGTTGCTCTATCGCTGCAAGGTTAGCGGGCAGTGAGCGTAATATCTTCGTAATGATTGGTGATGGTGAGATTCAAGAAGGGAGTATTTGGGAGGCCGCAATGGCAGCTAAACATCATGAACTAGGTAATTTGAAAGTGATTCTTGACAGAAACCGAATTCAAAATGACGATTTTTGTGAGACCCAATTGAGAATGTTTGACATACCAGCAAAATGGCGCTCTTTTGGCTGGGACGTCATGGAAATTGACGGCCACAATACTGAAGAGGTTGTAAAAGGTCTAGACTTCCTGATTAGCAACAACGACAATCCAGCTATTCTAATCGCTAATACAATCAAAGGAAAAGGTGTTTCTTACATGGAAGATAACCCGGCATTCCACGGAGCAGCACCCAATGATGAGCAATTCCGTGTTGCTATGGAGGAACTTGGCGAGGTGTTAGCATGAGTAGAATGGCCGCTACAAGAGACGGTTATGGACAAGCTCTGCTAGATATAGCGATTAATGAAAAGGTTGTAGTTCTAGAGGCTGATTTGGGGAAATCTACGAAGTCCCTCCACTTTCGAAAAGCCTACCCAGAGCGTACTGTATCATGTGGCATTGGTGAGCAGAACATGTTGCTTACCGCTGCTGGACTCGCATCATCAGGTTACATACCATTCGCTAGCACATTCGCAATATTTACTGAGAGAGCATTCGAGCAAATGCGTAATGGTGTTGCAAGACCTAACCTGGCGGTGCATTTGTGCGGCAGCCATGGTGGCACACACACCGGCACTGACGGTTCATCTGCCCAATCAATAGAGGATTTAGCAATTTTTAGAACTCTACCTAATGTCATTGTTATGCATCCATGCGATGACGTGAGTACTAGAATCTTAACAACGCAACTAGTAGATGTTGACCAACCAAGTTACACCAGAACTGCAAGAAACAAAACTCCGGTTTTGTACGATGGACGGGAAGATGAAATCGAGATTGGCAAAGGAATAATTCTCAAAGAAGGCAGTGACGTCGCTATCATAGCGTGTGGGGTGATGGTTTCCGAAGCACTGAAGGCAGCTGATGAATTGGAGCAAAAAGGTATCGCAGCAACAGTTGTGGATATGCACACAATTAAACCACTTGATGACAAACTTGTCCATTCACTAGCGCAAAAATGCGGTGCAATAGTTACTGCAGAGGATCATAACATAATCGGTGGCCTTGGGGGAGCAGTTGCCGAATATTTGTCATCCAACATTCCGATTATACTGGAAAGGGTTGGTGTAAATGACAGATTTGGTGAATCTGGTCAAGCCGATGAAATGCTTGAATTAATGGAGATTTCTGCACCATACATTGCCAAATCAGCAATTAGAGCAATCAATCGTAAGTGATGTATAAGAGGATTGCATCACAGTCACTATGAAGATTAAATCACTATTGTTAGTGATACTCCTCTTCATTGCAGCAACTCCAATAAACTCGTCTACCCTAGAGGAGGCAAATGATTCGCACTATTCGAGTGATTCCGGTTGTAATGCTAATCGAAATGAAACATGGACTGTCGGTCTGATTTATTGTACAGATAAAATGCAAGAAGGATATACTTTATTCTCACCAATGGCTTCCAACACCTCTTATTTGATTGATCATTTTGGTAGAGAAGTCCACAACTGGACATCTCCAGGTAACCACAGACCCGGACTATCCGCATATCTGCTGGATGATGGCTCTTTACTCAGGACTGCGAATCTCGGCAATAATCAGCCAGGTGAATTTACCGGTGGTGGCAGTGCTGGAAAAGTTGAGAAAATTTCCTGGGATGGTGAATTAGAATGGTCATGGTCTTACTCCAGTGAATTATATCGAAGCCATCATGATATTGAGCCTTTACCAAATGGTAATTTCTTAATGATAGCATGGGAATATAGAAATGAATCTGAAGCTGCTGCTGCAGGTAAGTACCCACAAGATGATTCGAGTAGAGCTTTAGGTACATCATCGGTCTGGCCAGATAGAATAATTGAGGTTAAGCCAATAGGTACTAATCAAGCAGAAATTGTTTGGCAATGGACGTTTTGGGATCACCTAATTCAAGATTATGACTCGAGTAAAGCAAATTATGGAATCGTCTCCGAGCACCCGGAATTGTTAGATGTAAATTTCATCGATTCGGTCGGTGGTGCATCTGGAGGAAGGGATTGGTTACATTGCAATGGAATTGATTATAACGAAATTTTGGATCAAATTGCTATATCGTGCAAAAATACTAATGAGATATACATAATCGATCATAGCACAACAACTGAAGAAGCGTCAGGCCACACTGGGGGAAACAGTGGAATGGGCGGCGATATACTGTATCGTTATGGCAATCCTGAGAGTTATCAGAGAGGAGGTCCCGATGACCAGGTTTCCTTTGCCCAACACGATATACAATGGATAAAGCCAGGTTATCCTGATGAAGGTAAATTGATGTTATTCAATAATGGCAACGGCAGAGACACGCAATACTCCTCTGTTGATGTAATTGAGGCTCCAATCAACGGATATGTATACGATATAGACCAAGTAAAGCCATACGGACCGGCAAATCTATCTTGGACATGGGATGCAGGATTCGAGATGTATTCATCAGCAATTTCCGGCAGCACACGATTGTTGAACGGGAATACACTGATTACTTTCGGCATGCAAGGGACGTTAATTGAAGTAGATTATTCCGGCGAAATTGTTTGGAAATATGTTAGTCCAGTCAATAATCTAGGAATAATGAATCAAGGAGATTCGATATTTACTGGCAATGGTAACAAAGTTTTCAAGGTAACTAGACATTCTAGCCTAGAGCCTGCTCTGAAAGGAAGAGATTTACAACCAAAGGACTACATTGAACATTGGGAAGATAATTGCCCATCGATAGACGCTCTTCCATACGATGTAGATGGGGATGGATGTATAGACGATTCTGATGCTGATGGAGTCGATGACTCGTTAGACTTATGTGAAAATTTCAACGATAACATCGATGTTGATAATGACACAATTCCAGATGGTTGTGACTCCCTCATCGATAGTGATTTTGATTTAATCGCTGATGCTGAAGATACTTGCCAAGGCTACGATGACAACCTTGACAATGACAATGATGGAATACCAGATGATTGCGATGATATAATTGATTCAGATAACGACAATGTGAGTGATTTAGATGACACATGCCCAGGATACAATGATTCAATTGATGTAGATAATGATTCAATTCCAGATGGCTGTGATGACATAATTGATTCTGATTCGGATGGAATTGAGGATCAACATGATTTATGCCCTGACACTTCACAGCCTAACGGATTAACCCCCGATGCAAATGGTTGTGATTTGACACAAATTGATACAGATGGGGATGGCATTAGTGATTATGAAGATCTTTGTCAAGGTTATAACGATAATCAAGACAATAATTCCAATCAAATACCTGATGGATGTGATGATGAATTAAACGCAACTGAAAACGTATCGCTTGATAAAGATACGCCATTTATATCTCCGCTCAATATTTCAATAATCGTCTGCTTGTTCATTCTCGTTGGACTCGTTGTACGCAGAAAATTAAGCGGATAATTCAAGAAGTGCCTTAAACTCCATAATTACATGGAGTTCTTTTTAGACACTGCTGACGTTGACGAAATTAGAGAGATTGCCTCATGGGGGATTCTTGATGGAGTAACCACGAATCCTTCACTAATCAAGAAAAGTGGCAGAGATTTCAAACAAGTTGTGGCTGAAATCGCTTCGATTTGTAATGGACCAATCTCTGCTGAAGTGACAGCCATGGACACTGAAGGAATGATTAAGCAAGCACTGGAATTAAAAAATGAACTTCCTGAAAACGTTATCATCAAAATACCTTGTATTCCTGAAGGTTTGGCAGCGACCAAGACCCTTACTGAAAAGGGAATAAAAACTAATGTGACATTGATTTTCTCTGCTGCTCAAGCACTTATGGCAGCAAAAGCAGGAGCTACCTATGTATCACCATTTATTGGGCGAATAGATGACACTGGGCATGATGGAATGGGCCTTATAGCAGAAATAATGGATACTTGGAGTAACTACCCAGAAATTACTACTAAGGTTCTCGCAGCATCTATTAGGCATCCTACTCATGTGCTTCAGTGCATACAACTAGGTGCACACACAGCAACAATGCCGACAAAGATATTCCGTCAATTGATGAAGCATCCACTGACCGACAAAGGTATTGAAGGATTTATGAAAGACTGGGCGGATGTTGAGGCTGCTGGAAAGGCCTAATTTTCGATAAGAGGATTATTTTACAAGAAGATTCCACACACACACGGGGGAGTCAGTTTGAGCGATGCAAAAGACCGCTTGAAGAAGTTACTAGACGGTGATTTAGAAGCCTCGGATATTGCAGAAGATGCCTCATTGGTCAGCCTGGCAGACCGTTTATACGGTATAAAAATCGCTAATGTCAAACCAGTAAAGGCCAGAGATTTTGATGAAAAGTCAAACAGCCCGTTACCGGACGGTGAGCAACAATTCGGTCAAACCTCAAATTTAATGGTTGAAGTTATCGGGCCTTCAGCGCTCCCTGTTCCTGAACTGCCGCATCTAGAGATGCCTGAATTGCCCAATGCTAAAAGGAGATTTTCCCTACTTTCAATCATATCGTTTACTGGACTAGTATTTGTAACGCTGAATTTGCTAGGATTATTTTCAAGTCTATTTGAGAGTGCTTGTGACCTCAACACTTGCCGATCAGACGGTCAAACAAGGATAAATTTGCTAGATTTCTACAAATTTGGTGAATCTGATGGATGGTCATATTCCTTGCTGACTGAAAATATGACCGGAATTGGAGGAACAAGTGGCGGAATTGGAATACCTGATATTGTAGCCATTGTATCACTGTTACTCATTTTCTTTATGTCCAGAAAAAAGTGATTATATGTCTCCTGACGGACTTATTTCACAGGCTATTGCATATTTAGGTATGATGCTTATACTTGGAGCGTTTTTATTGGAGACAAGAGATGTTTTGGATAGTAAAAACAAAATTTACTTGTTGATGATGGCGCTTGGTTCCGGACTGCTTGCAGTTAGGGCGTTATTGGTCAAGGAATGGGCATTTTTAATCTTAGAAATTGTCTGGTGTTTAGCAGCGATAATTGCAATGATTGGATTACCATCTAAATCAATCCATCAAAAGCAACATATTCATGAGTGATAGTCGCACGAGCGAACACTATGAGCAAGGGTCCTGCCAAAGCAAAGCGTGGCATTCCATCTAAAGTAGAGAATTTTAATGAATGGTATCCATTCATTGTCGAAGCTTCTGACTTAGTTGACAAGCGTTATCCGATTAAGGGGATGGATGTTTGGCGACCATACGGCTGGAAAACAATGAGATTAATTGATTCACTGACGCACTTGGAAATGGAAAAGACAGACCATGAAGAGGTTAACTTTCCACTATTGATACCGGAAAATTTACTCGAAAAGGAAAATGCACTTGTCGCACGATTGAAACGCGCTAGAGAAGAAGGTGTCGACCCGGATGAATTAAGAGATGAAGAGGAGGAAAGTGGCTTCAAAAAAGAGGTATATTGGGTTAAACATGCCGGCGAGAATGACCTTGACATTCCAATGTTTTTGCGGCCGACATCTGAAACCGCAATGTATACAATGTTTCCACTATGGATTAGGTCACACAAAGATTTGCCGCTGAAGATTTATCAGATGGTCAATACATTTAGGTATGAAACCAAACAAACAAGATCGTTCATACGCGTAAGAGAAATTCACTTTTTTGAAGCGCACACAGCACATGCTGACGAGGATTGTGCAACTCGACAAATTGAACAAGACTTGGAGATTGTAGATAGTTTAATGGAAAAATTATGTCTACCTATCATCAAAGCCAAGCGTCCAGTTTGGGATACATTTCCAGGTGCTTGGTATACTATTGGAATAGACGCTGTGATGCCTAACGGTCGGACGCTGCAAGTTGCTTCTTGCCACCATTACAGAGATCAATGGGCAAAAGCCTTTGATATCACATATGAGAACTTAAACGCTGAACAACAACATGTTCACCAGACAACTTATGGTATGTCTGAAAGATTACTTGGCGCAGTGGTCGGAATGCATGGCGATGATAATGGGTTAATTATGCCGCCGGCAATTGCTCCGTTTCAAATTGTTATTTGTCCGATGATTAAGAAAAACTCAGAAGTTGATACAGTGTCAGAATCAAATAGAATCGCTGAAATTTTGCGTAAGGCTGGATTACGAGTAAAAGTAGACGCCCGCGACATTCGTGCCGGTCAGAAATATTACGACTGGGAGATAAAAGGCGTACCGCTAAGGTTAGACATAGGTCCTAGAGATATTGCTGAAGGTACTGCTTATGCAGCACTTAGAACTGGAGGCAAGGAAGCGCTAGAGATTGATAGAATCGTTCAACTCTGCGAGATGAAATTGGGTGAAATCTCTAACGAATTAAGAAGGCGTTCTCTTGAGCACATGAATGATGTAATGGCACCTCTACCTGAGTTTATTGAGACAGAAGGCAATTGGTCGATTGGTGGGGAAATTCTTGATGGCAAAATATACGAAATGCCTTTTGATGGTAACGATGCTCATGCAGAAGTTATTGAAAAATTGACTGGCTTAACATTTCTCGGAGACTCTATCGACGATTACGAGCAAGAAAAGGCATGTCACATGACCGGCAAAATGACTAAGCGAAGAGTAATACTGGCCAAGACGTATTGAGAACAGGTGGAGTGTAGCATGAGTGAACAACTAAACCTAACTGAAGTAATGACCGAAGTTCAAAATTTTATTACCTCTGATGGACAAATTATTCCAGCACAAAGGGATTTTTACCGAGTTCTGCGGGACAAAATGAATAATCACACAGGTTTGTATATTGAATCTGAAGTTGAATTGATTCTCTTGGACGCTAGATCAGAAGTGTTAGAATTGTCAGACCAGGACTACAACGCAATTCGTGATTTGATTATGGATAGATTCGGTCTAAGCAAACGACTTGAAGAAGAACAACGACTCAGAGAAGAAATGGTTTTGAAGGAAAAACTTCGGAAAGAGGCGGAATTAAAAGCCCGTGCTGAAGCAATAGAAAAGGCGAGAATTGAAGCAGAAGAGAAAGCAAAAGCCGAGGCTGAACTAAGGGCGCAAATTCAAGAACAGGAGCGTTTAGTTGAAGAGGCGAGAAAAAGAGCTATCGAAGAAGAACAAGCTCGAAAACAAGCCGAAGAGGCTGCGAGACAAAAAGAACAGGCAAGAATAAAAGCTGAAGAAATTGCTAGAATCGAGGAAGCAGCAAGACTGAAAGCTGAAGAAAATGCTCGTATGAGGGCTGAGGAAGAAGCGCGGGTAAAAGCCAAAGAGGAAGCTAGACTGGCTGAAGAAGCAGCGCGAATAAAAGCCGAAGAGGAAGCTAGATTGGCTGAAGAAGCAGCGAGAATAAAAGCTGAAGAGGAGGCGAAAATCGCCGAACAGGAAGCAAAGCGAATTGAAGAAGAGGCAAGAATACAGGCTGAAAAAGACAGATTAAGGCTTGAAGAGGAAGCAAAACTTGCCGAAGTTAACGCAGCACATCAGAAAATGGTAGACAAAGCAATTCGATTGACTGAAGAACAGAAATCGCAAGAAGAAGCAAGGATTGCTGAGGAAATTGAAGCAGCCAGAATCGCTGCCGAGAACCAGCGTCTTAGAGAAGAGGCTGAAGCAAAGAGAATTGCAGAGGATGAGGCGATGCGTATCGAAGAAGAAACTAGGCTTGCAGCTGAGGAGGCAGCCAGAAAACTTGCTGAAGAAGAGGCAAGAAGAGCTGCCGAGGAGGCGGCAAACACCAAGCAAATACCCGATTTACCACCAAGCGATGATTGATTACATTCCGAATGAAGACGGATCGATATCCATATCTCCATCTTTCATCATTTTACGCATTTGCTTATTCAATTTCCTGTTACCACCCATACCTTTCATCATTTTCCTTGAGCGGTTCCACTGACCAATGAGTTCTCTAACATCCTTCTCTCGAACGCCGGAGCCGCGAGCTATTCGCTTTATCCGGTCTGCTTTTATTTTCGCTGGTTCATTCTTTTCCCATGCCGTCATGCTATCCATTATTGTCCTGTAACGATCTAAATTGGCTTGCATAGCATGCTTTTGTGACTTTGACATACCTCCTAGGCCGCCCAGCATATTACCCGGTAGAAACGACATTAATTTATCGATAGTTCCGACCTTTGACATCATCTCCATCTGTTTGTACATGTCATTCAAAGTAAATCTACCACTCATCATCCTTTGAGTAAGACGCATGGCCTCTTCTTCATCAAGATCCTCAGGGGCCAAATCTATCAGGCCTTGAATATCGCCCATACCAAGTAGCCTTGAAATGAATCTGTCAGATTCAAATTTTTCTAAATCAGCTATCTTTTCACCTACACCAATGTGAACTATTGGTGCACCAGTAGCCGCAACTGCAGATAGTGCTCCACCACCTCTAGCAGTACCGTCTAACTTAGTGACAACTATACCAGTAACCCCAGCCAATTGATGAAATGATGCCGCAACAGGTCCGGCTGCTTGTCCAACCTGAGCATCGATGACTAGCCATCTCTCTGTTGCTCTTGTTAGGGATGCAATATTCTCTAATTCTTCTACCAACTCTTGGTCTAATTGATGCCGTCCTGCTGTGTCAACAATTACTAAGTCAGCAGCAGAACATTCTGCTAATCCATTTCTTACAATTTGTGCAGCATCCTTGTTATCAGGTTCTCCATAAACATGTATTGTGGTATCTTCTAGCAACTGGGAAAGTTGTGCATAAGCGCCTGGTCGGTGAACGTCAGCTTCGATTACTGCAACACGTAAACCGTGCTTTTTGCGATACCACTCGGCAAGTTTGGCAGTAGTGGTGGTTTTTCCTTGACCATATAGACCAACTAGAAGTAAGGTCGAGCCCCTAGGTTGGAATTGATGTGCGGGGCCTAGAATTCTGACCAATTCTGTGTAGAGTATATTCATTGCATGTGTTTGAAGTGTTAAGCCTGGTCTGGGCTCTTCTTCCTTTAGCCGAGTTTCCAACCGTTCGACAATTTCTTTTGTTTGGCGCACGTTAAAGTCCGCTTCTTGCAAGGCTCGGCGTAAACTCCGGGTCATTTCCCGGAGTTCGTCTTCATCGAGTTTACGACGATTCTTGAGAAATCCGAGGGAGCGAAAGATTCCCCTAGATAGACCTTCGAGTGCCATGACATCCCGTCCATGTTTCCCTCTTTGAATTCATCCCTTGGTCAATGGGATATTCAATCTTAGAACATCGCCTTCTAATTTTGCACCAACTTGGCTGGCTTTAACCGGCACGCTTGTTGGGATTGCTCGTTCTCTGCCATTTAAACCGACAAATAATATTCCATCATCGCTCCTAAGCGATAGCTCTTCACGTTTTATACCGGGAAAATGCAAAAAAATTACCTCATTATCATCTTCCATTTGTTGATACATCCCCCTGTGTATGCTGTGTTTCACCAATTTACCAACATTGTGCGGCCCTAAATCATCTGGTAATCTCTCGGCAGAGCCGTATAACTTTTCTGCAACCAATCTTAAATTGTCAATGCCAACTACTTCCTGCTCTAGCAACTCCATTGAACATATTTCAACTGAGCCTAAACTTTCTTCTAACTCTGCAATTCGCAATAATTCTGCTTCTCTCCGATTTTTCAAAAACGGGTGTTCAAACTCTGGAGTCACTCTGTTAACTATGCAAGATGAAACTGGTAATTTATACTCAATCAAAGAGTTATACGCTCTTACGGTCTCGTTGACACCCATTTTTTCTGGTATGGTAACTAGCGTAAAAGAGGTCAATTGAGGATCACTTAGGACCCTTCTAACGTGTAACACGCGATTTCTGAATCGTTCAAGTTCTTGTTTCATTTCTTCACTTTCTTTACGTCCAAATAACATCGAGCGGATACCACCTGACACTCTCATTAACTTAATCAAACGACCTGACCATGACTCAATTATTTCTGGCAAGGATAAAAATCTCAGTGTATGACCTGTCGGAGCGGTATCAAAAACAATAACGTCCCAGTTTGGGTCTTCAACGTGTTTGAGAAGTTCATCAAACGCTAATGCCTCATCCAGACCTGGCAGTATCATATCAGAGGTTTTGACATCAGATTTAATTTCATTAAATTCTTCTTTAGCCGATGGATCTAACATCATACCGAGTCCACCAAGTCCGCCTAATCCACCTCCTGAATTCATACCATCAACCATATTTCCCAGTTTTGGTAAAAGGGTTGACAACTTTGACTCTGGGTCCATTTCTAATCCGTACAATCCTTCTACACCATTAATCTGGGTTGGCTCTGTGCCAATCTCGACACCGAGCGAGTCTGATGTTGAGTGGGCTGGATCGCTGGAAACAAGTAGTACTCTTAGACCACAATCTGCTAAGTGTATAGCGGTCGCCGTTGATGTAGTAGTCTTACCCACACCACCCTTACCACCGAACAAAAGCAATCTTGCCATGTACACCGCCCGTAGTTGGAAGTCTTTGAATTCAACGGATTATGGCTAAATCCTGCATTGACTTGATGAACTAATACACTTGCGCAGGAATAATGGCTTCAGATTTGTTGTTATTCCAAATCTCTAGTGTCTCCGCTTTGATTGGCATGACATTGGGGTGGCGAGGAGTGATGACTAGATATTCAGGTTTCTATGATTTACCCACTGCATGGAGCAACATATTTTGGGGAATATTGCTCGGCGGAATATATGGCTCAATGGTATATACTGAAATCATAATTCCCACTATAGAATTTGAAGCCACAGGTGGCGGAGAAATTGCTAATCCTATCAATTTGATATTGCTGTGTTTAATCGCATCGATAGTCAGCCATTTCATCCTCAGAAGAAAGAGGGTACGTTCTGGCAGCTCGCAGACTACTAGTGGATGGGCACTAGGTCTTGCAATAGGTGGAATGTTCGGGATGGTGGTAATTTATGCGGTGCTTAGATTATCCGAGTTTAATCCGCAACTTGTCTTAACCGTGACACTATTGAGTATACTTGCCCCAAGATGTGAAGCAATTATTTCCTCTTATCAGGGGCAAATGATGTTAATGGGTAGAAAATGGGGAGCAATCCTCAGAGCGACTATGTGGAGGTGTGCTTATGTCGTCATGTTTGCCTATGTCCTTTCAGCTCCAGTTGGATGGATATTCATACTTCCAGTGATGTTGATTGCTAATCGGTCTTCAGAAAATTGGATTTGGAATTCAATCCCAAAAGAGGGAAAAAAGCAGCTTCGAAAAATATGGGCCAGACAAGCAAGAGAACGTAAAATGGCTACTGTCCTTGGGGAAGTCACAAGCACATCCAGCATAAAGGAAAGTGAATAAGTACTTACATAAGACACATGATTTGATTTCGTCGAATCATGTAACAACTTAAGAAATAAACACTTTGGAGGATATCCGCAGGTAAGCGTTATACAATGTCGTCAAAGCCGAGTGTCATGGGTAATTGTCCCTATTGCAGGAGTGTCACTCTTCCTGGTGACACAATTTGCTACACCTGCGGGAGGGTTTTGGCAAATATCAAATCAAAACAATTCGCTGCTGAACAGCAATTCAATCAAGGCTCAATCGAAAGTACGTATATGAAAACGAAAAAGCCAACCAAATCTGGTGTCGTTCAAACTCACACTGGAAGACGTAAAAATATTCTAAAACGCCGAAAAAACCGATTTCGAAGCGTCGTTATGCTCGGTCTAGTGGCCTTCATCATGTTGTCACCACAAGCAAGGGAAATAGTATTCAACAAATGGGCAGGCATTAGTGAATATATTCAACTAGCAGCCGCACCTTATCACCTCTACCCTATCGAGACTACCTACACTGTGGGTAAGACAATCGACGTAGTGAATCCAGCTGACAATACAGCAGCATATTTGAGTGAGAATCTCGCGATACCAAGAGATGTTTCTACTTTAAACGGAGAATCAACGATGTTTGAGTTTACCGATGGTAGCGAGCCATTAATGACTCAATCCATCCAAGTGATAAACCGAATTGAATTAATTTTGAACGGGTTTTCTTATGACATACCAATTCTTGGAGAGCCTGCAAGAATGTCGAACGATAAAATAGTAACATCGGACGGTCACGAAATTTGGTGGCCGGGAGTTGGTATCGGTGAAGATATGTGCACAGTTGATATATGCGTGAAAATTAAGCTCAATCTAGATCCTGGTGAAACTGCATCGTTTACCTATGCTGTGTCCCTAACTAGTACCTCCTACTCATGGTGGTCATCCTCCCGAGTCGATTCGCGTGTTGCTGGCAGTTCAAATGGCATAAATGTCGACAGAAGCGGCGATTTTTCGGACATCGTTGACCGTGGTAGCGGCACAAAAGCAGCCCAATTTACCACCTCAACATGGTACAACAAAAATCGAATTGATTACGCAATTAACAGTCAAGATGCGATCGTTACATCAACTGCTCAAACAATTTCCGCATCTCTTCCCGAAGGGCGTTCCACAAACGCATACGCTTTTGCGAGGGCTACATTTGACTATCTACATGCCAATATTCTGTATGATAAAAACGCCCCAGTAGCTTCCCGAAGTGGTCCGGCCTGTTTAGCTGCAGGTGTTGGAGATTGTGACGATCAAACAAATGCATTTTTCTCAATTCTCCGGACCAAAATGATTCCCGGTTGGTATGTATTTGGTGCACTTACAGATTCCACTTACACTTATTGGGAAGCACACGCTTGGGGATATATATTGCTGCCAATGAGTGACGAATGGTGCGCTGAACGGAACATTGTATTAGATGACTGTTTTGTTGAGGGCTCCGTTGATGTGGTAAATAACAAATGGCTACTACACACCCCCACCGCTTACATAGATTGGATAGAAGAGGCTGATGCAACTGGGAATCTAATAAGTAATTATTACTCACCTGGAAGTTCCACTAACGGTGTTGAAAGGACAAGGTCATTCTCAACTCTTGAAGTTCCAGATACGACAGGTGGGACTTATCAGATAAAGAAACTAGCCGAAAATTTGAGGTGATATTTTGCGAATAATCATTGGTGGAGCAGGTAGAGTTGGCACAGAATTAGCGAGAGCCTTACGGGCTGAAGAAATGGATGTTGTATTAGTTGATTCTGACTCAAGAGCAGTAAAAAATGCTCAAAATTTAGATGTTTTAGTAATACACGGTGATTTGACCACTAGGGAGAAATTAAATGAAGCAGGGATTGGTGAAGCCGAAGTATTTGTTGCCGCAACTAACTCAGATGAAAGGAATCTTTTAGCCTGTGCTCTCGCTGAACACGCACATTACCAATATGCTGGCTCCAAAGCCAAACCTTTGTTATCAATTTCACGCGTAAGGAATCTAAATTACCTCGACGAACAAAGGCAGGGGCACCTAACAAATTGGGCCAAAGTCAACCACGTCGTTAACCCACTAGATAGTGCTATCAAGAGACTTCACACTGGTTTACGCTCTTCATCTATTGAAGAGGTAATACCGTTTGGTCATGATTCTTACATTATCGAATTTAATGTAACTAAGAACGCAAATGGAATTGTTTTCAATAACCTTAGAGACGCAAACGCCTCAGTTGACGGAGATTTACCACTGATTGTCGGTGTTAAACGAGCTGGTGAAAAGAGTGTGGTACCAGATGGAGATTTTGTATTAATGCCAAATGATACTATCGCAGTTGCAACTAATGGTTTGTCTAGTTTTAATCGAATTCTAAATATCTTTGGTCATGAAGCTACCGATTTCCCAATCTCTCCTAAAGTTGCCATAATTGGAGCCAATCAAATTGGTCAGATGATCGCCGAAAATTGGCTAATGAACGGAGCAAAGGTTACAGTAATAGAAAGGGACCTTCAACTAGCCAATGAATTTTCAGCAACTGACATAGGTTCAAATCCAAATCTCGAAGTAATCCACGGTGACCATCTCGACCGGGACATTTTGACAGAAGTTGGTATACCGGAGCATCACATAGCGATTGCTGCTCTAGAATCAGATCACGATAGTATTGCTGCTGCGTTACTTGCTAGTGACATGGGTGTAAATAGAACCGGATTGCTGTTATACGATGCAGATTTAGTAAAAGTAACTCAACGAATGGGCATTACATTTGCGGTTGATAGAAAGCGTGTTGCGGTTGACAACATATTGGCGCACATTCATACTAAGGCCGCCGGAGCATATGCTGTTTTATCCAACGTCCCTAACATTGTAGGGATAAGTATGAGAGTTGCTTCCGCTCATAAATTCTCCAACATGCGGATTGCAGACGCTGGATTTAGTGAGTGGATGCGAATTGCTTTCATACAGCGAAGAACTGTTGACGGTGTTTGGGAAAATTTGCGGCCAGCTCCAGAAAAATTATTGCTTCCTGAAGATAATCTAATCATTTTCACCAGCCCAGATAGGGTTGCTGAACTTGAACGAAAATTCAAGGTGTAACTATGCGATTTGACGTTCTTGGCCTAATCCTTGGTTGGACCTTAATTGCGATAAGCATCCCGTTATTTTTATGCAGTCTGATTACCATTTGGTTAGATGATTTCGAAATGGCTATGAGAGCGTTTTTAATACCAATAATTTTGTCTCCAACTATTGGTTGGTTGATGTTAAAATTTGGTACTAGAAGCGATACACCAGAAAGACTCAGAGATAGAGAAGCTTTTGCTGCGGTCGCTCTGATCTATCCAATCGTTGTGTTTATTGGATTATTCCCTTATTGGCTTGGAGGCGTATTCGTTGGACCTTTTACCGTCGATGCTAGTTTACTAGACATTGCTAGGGGTGCCGTCAACTCATGGTTCGAATCGATGTCTGGGTTTACAACTACAGGAGCCACAGTAATCTCGCACAACATGAGTCCTAATTGTATACCTGATACAACTGTGGATTGTATAAATTCTCAACCTCGTGGTATTTTGCTGTGGCGCTCAATAACACAGTGGCTGGGTGGCATGGGTATTATCATGCTTGGAATGATGTTGTTATCAAGAGTAATGGGTGGTGGAATGGCGCTTGCAAGGGCCGAGTTGACTGGACCTTCATTATCTCGGCTACGACCTAAATTGAAGGAAACCGCATTTGCTCTTTGGGTTATCTACATCTGTCTGACAGTTGTTGAGATGATTTTGTTACATTTTGTTGGGGAAATGTCTCTTTTTGACTCAATTAATCACGGTTTTACGACAATGGCAACTGGTGGTTTCTCAACCAGGGATGCAAGTATAGGTTATTATGACTCATTGAAGGTAGAAATTATAATCATTATTTTTATGTTCATCGGTGGCATTAATTTTACCCTGATTTGGTTCTTGATAGCAAGAGAGTTCATCAAAGCATTTGCCGATGAGGAATTCAAGACCTATCTTGTTTACATTTTTACTGCGGTTCTATTTATGATGATTGCTTTGGTTTCAACCAACATTTCACTCGGCGATTCATTACGGCACAGTCTATTCCAATCAATATCAATTGGAACATCGACTGGTTATACTACACAAGATTACATGACATGGCCTGTTTTGACACAATTCGTATTGATGATTTTAATGATTGTCGGTGCGTGTGCTGGCTCAACTAGTGGCGGATTAAAATTGATGAGAATTATATTGGCGTTCAAAGTAGCCATGAGAGAATTAGTTAGAATTGCTCAACCACGTAAGATAAAACAGATTCGTATGAATGGCGAGGTAGTTGAAGCGCAACAAATCGACAAGATTGTTGGAA
Source organism: uncultured Candidatus Poseidoniales archaeon (assembly GCA_964412625.1). Lineage (GTDB taxonomy): Archaea > Thermoplasmatota > Poseidoniia > Poseidoniales > Poseidoniaceae > MGIIa-L1. The sequence continues at coordinate 24,360 of CAYPPO010000011.1, read as the reverse complement.
TGTTGTTCGTCTGGATTGGCTTATTTGGTATTTCAAGCATATTGCTTGCCGTTTTGATGCTGGATGAATCCTTTGAGAGTATTATTGGAATTACTGCATCTTCACTAGGTAACACTGGTCCGGCTCTGGGTGCTTATGGCCCAAGTAGCACATGGTCACCGTTAAACTCCGGAGTGCTAGTTTTTGCTTCATTTTTGATGTGGTTTGGCAGATTAGAATTACTGACTGTTGTCATCTTGCTGCACCCAAGAACTTGGCAAGATGAAAATAAGGAACACAGCGACCGAAGAGCTCTTGCTTTGTTCAAAAAACTAATTCCCGGAAGAAGATCTAACTCAAAATAATGTTTTTTGGCCCTTACTAGGCTTAATCTCGTCTTGATCGATTTCGCTATCCAAAATTTCCTTGGGTGCTGGAAATTCCATTGAATGTTTTCGCTTTGCTTCGATTAAATTATACCTTGCAATCAACTCTTTTGTTGATTTTCTGGTTTTAGGCAAGCCGCACAAAGCAGCATGTTCATCACCTGTTAGGCCTAAATCAATCGATATAGTGAAGTCATCAATATTACCTACCTCAGATACTTCAGAATGTAAAGAAATCAACAGTGGCAATAGTTCTTCCCGCACTGATGATTTACTCGCCCCGGTGATTTCAGTCAACCGGTTAATGATGGTTGTCCGGCCTTGAGAGGCACCGCGACGAAGGAAATTAGGATAACTGGGAAACAATTTGTCAGGCAAATCTTGTTGATTGACAACCGAAGCTGCCAATCCCGATATCTGCGAACTCCAATACCATGAACGATGAGCGGTATTTTCATACATGGCCATCAACATTTTAGAAGATTGACAGAGGGCTTTGTTTCCCCGGTCAATTATTGATTTATCGGAAAAAATTGATGGGTTATTCCAATGTATCCAGTTCAACAATTCCGATGGCGACTTGTCGATTGAAATTCCTAATTTTATTGCATCCTCCGATTTCTTTGATTTGTATAGCTTTGCTAAACCTGGAAACACCTCAACCGATACATCACGCTCACCAGAATTTACATACTCGATAACAGTGTCTTTATCTATAGAATTGCCAGATGAGGCGCAAATCACCTGCAAGTCCCTAACAAGGGCTCGTAGATCGCCAGGATTATTACCGACAAGTGCTTCGATAGCTGCCGCATCATAGCCCACATTTTCTGATTTCAAAACCCTCCTAGCGATATTTCTTAAGGCGTCTTTACTCGCCCTATCGAAATTGATCGTGGTCACTAGCCTCTGGAATCTATCTCTAGTCGACCGCCAATTAGATGACTTGCCCCAGAGACCCATGATTTCGTTGCAAGCGAGAATAACTGGCTGTTTAGTCTCTGCCAGTAACTTCAATATTTCCGCCTTGCCACCGGTATCGCCTTTAAGTTGCACTTTCTCATCAGAGTCTAGGTTTACTTTGATTGCATCGTTGATTCTAGACTCGCTAACTGAGCGCAAACCACCTGATAAATGATCGACTTCATCGATTAAAATCAAGGTCTTTTTACTATCGTCTTCTGGACTGAAGAATAATGACCTATGTGTTGCTCCTTTAGTTGCTGCTTTTCTAATCGATGCTGCATTTCTAGCATCAGATGCATTTAGTTCGATTACATTCCATCCCATGTCGTGAGCAATTGCTCTGGCAACGGTTGTTTTGCCGACGCCCGGTGGCCCAACTAACAAGATCGCCTTGTTCTTCGGCGTGCCATTCTTCCAATCATCGAGCCACTTTCGTATTTTCTGGCGCTGCGATTCGTTACCCTCAAGATGGCTTTCGGATGTTGGACGATGTCGCTCAGTCCAATCCGAAACTTCAGGCATAGGATTACGTTGGGTTGAAGGTTATTCAAGTTTGACAAAATAATCACGGTATCATTGATATATTTACAATTCAGACAATTTTACGCGTATCTGTTCACCTGTATCTCGGGTTCTTATGGTAACTGTTTGGTCTTCCAAACTCTGATAGTCCACAGTAACACAAACAGGAATCCCAATTTCGTCTGCTCTCGCATAACGTCGACCAATTGAACCGCTTGAGTCTAGACTAGAAACAACACCAAATTTAGAATTTAACATACGATTTACCTCACGCGCCATCTCGCCCATACCATCCTTTTCAAACAAGGGTAAAACTGCGTAATCAACTGGTACAACATCGGGGTTCAATTTCATTAAAGTGTAATTTTCTCCCTGCTTTTCAATTTCCTCGTAGGCGTGGTCAAGGATGTGCCAAATTATTCGATCGATACCAAATGCTGGTTCTATCACGTGAGGTATATACCATTCTCCTGTCAGTGTATCAGTTCTCTGCAACCTTTTGACATGATTTTCTTTTACTGTAACAACGTCACCATCGATGGATAATTCTAATGGAAAAGAAGTCTCTGAGGGCAATTGTTCGACAGCCAACTTTACCTTACCTGCAAGGGACCTAAATGTCGGTCCGGCAACTGAGCCATCGATTGTCCAACCATCGATGACCACTTCCTTGGGTGTTGAGAATTCTCTTCGTGCACGAAGTGATTTACCCGTGTATTTTTCATGTGCCTGTAAATCATAGCAACCGCGATGTGCAATACCAACACACTCTACCCATCCATATGATCCGTAAATTTCTGCATCCCAACAATCAGTTGCATAGTGAGCCATTTCATTTGACTCATGCTGTCTGAATCGAATTCTTAATGGATCGATTCCAACATTAGTGAGAAACTCATGAGTCTTAGCGATGAAAAAGCCCACGGTTGGATGCCTCACCATTCCCATCTCAACAGCTTTTGATATCGATGTTGATACTTCACCCTCATGTTCACCAACCATGGTAAAATTCACGTTGAGCCAGTCAGAAAAATCATGCTGAATAGGCACCTCTGGATCGATGAAATATTCCAATTCTGCCATATTGAATTCTCTTAACCTTATCATTCCTTGGCGAGGGGAAATCTCATTGCGGTATCCTTTACCAATTTGAATGGCCCCAAATGGGAGCCTCTCCCTAAAATGTCGATACAGCATAGGAAATGATGTAAACATACCTTGAGCAGTTTCGGGCCTCAAAAAGCCATCTCGACCAGAAGAACCGGCGCCAATCTTTGTGCTAAACATGAGATTTTGTGCAGCTATTTTAGACCATGATTTTTCATTACATGATGGGCATACAGGAGACACACTGTCGAGTAAATCCTGCAGTTCTAGAAGCGTGAGAGAATCAGGATTTGGATGATACTCCTCCAACAAAGTGTCAGCCCTACTAACCTCTTGGCAAGAAAGACAATTTGTCATGAAGTCTGAAAATTCTCCTACATGGCCACTTGCCTCAAGGACTTCATATGGAGTAATGGTTGGACAAGATATTTCCGCAACATTACCCATTGAAATCCAGTGATCTAGCCACATCTGGTTAACTCTATTACGGAGCCTACCGCCATTTGGACCAAAATCATACAATCCTTTTGCTCCACCATGAATTTCGTAGGCTGGGAGGATAAAGCCCCGTCTTTTTAGCATACTAGACAGACGTTCAAGCCTCGCTTCAGAATACTCGCGCATAGCCCTTACCATGATAGTCGTGTAGTATCTTACCTTTGAAATTGACCATTGATAACAACAGATTACGGGCAATACGCATGGTTAAGAAGAGCCTCCGGCAGGCGTAACCATGGGACATGAATTCGATTATGACGTAATCGTAATCGGCGGAGGCCCAGCAGGTAGCACTGTCGCCAGATATGCAGCAGAGGGCGGAATCCGAGTCCTTGTCATGGATGCGAGAAAATCAATCGGAACGCCGTTGCAGTGTGGAGAGCTGGTACCAACAAATGATGAGATGCGTAGGCTTTGTCCTGATGTTCCCGACATGGACGATTTATTTCAAACACCAGATGAAGCAATCTCTCGTAAGTGTGACACTATGAACATAATCACGCCATCCGGAAAATCTCTATCCTACAGATTTGAAGGGTTGATTCTTAACCGCGTTACTCATGACGAGGCTCTTGTATCATTGGCTAAGGAAGCCGGTGCTGAGTATCTCGTCAATTCATTTGTCAAAGAGGTAAATGAAAATACAGTTACAACTCGTGATGGAGAAACCTACACTGCGAAGGTAATAGTCGGTGCAGGAGGTCATAAAGACCCCGTTCGTCGAAAATATTGGCGGGAAAAAACCGTCAATATACCAGTTAAATTTGAATTAAAAGACGGTGATTATGGGGAGGCTGTCGAATTACATTTTGGCTCCATGGCCCCTGGAGGTTATGCCTGGATGTTCCCAAAATCAGTGGGAGCTAACATAGGTCTGGGTATACAAAAAAACTTTGCCAAAGGAAAATCGCTGAAAGAATATTCTACTGAGTTTATCGATAAATATGAAGGCGAGAGCACGTTTAAGGGAGGTGGTTCGCTACCAATGTCAGGAACCATCAAGCGATTTGTCAAAGAAAATTATGTTTTAGTCGGCGATTCTGCTGGAATGGTGTTACCTTCAAATGGCGCAGGAATTACAATTGCAATGGTTGGCGGAAGAATAGCAGGCCAGGCAATTGCCAGACATATTCTGGAGGGAGAGCCATTGACAAACTATGAAAAAATTTGGCACCAGCAAATGGGTAAAGTGATGCGAAACTCGAAACGGTCGTTCAAAATTGGCAGCCTGATGTTTAAGATGCCTGATAAATTACTAGACCTATTCTTCAATCGATTCACTCGGGGAATTGTCTGGAGAGCGGTAACTTGCCGGAGAATGTTTTGGATATTTTGACCCAAAACGATCCAATCGCTAATTGTATCACAGTTCCCGAATATTAAAGGCGAAGTTTTGAAGTAGTTGTTGCGTTCACTGGGTAACACTGGGATTGTGAAACAAAATGGTAAAGATTGAGTATCTTGATAATCCATCAGATACTGATGAATTACTATCTATGCTCTGTCCACCGGTCAGAAATTGGTTCAAAGATAAATTTCCAGATTTCACAAGGCCGCAAAAATTGGCAATACCTGCGATCATGGCAAAGAACCATCTGTTGTTGTGTTCACCTACTGGTTCCGGGAAAACCCTAACCGCGTTTCTCACCGTCATAGATGAACTTGTACGGAAGGCTTTAGATGGGAAACTACAGAAGAAAGTACACTGTGTATACATTTCACCAATCAAAGCACTAGCAAATGACATACAGAGAAATCTCATTGGGCCATTGACAGAGATTTCGGAAAATTATCTACCAGATCGTGCTCAAGATATCAAGGTAGGACTTCGAACCGGTGATACTCCACAGTCTGAACGTCAAAAAATGTTGAAACACCCACCTCATATCCTAATTACCACGCCAGAAAGTCTTGCCATTGCTATTACTTCTCCAAGATTTCAACCAATCGTCAGCGAATTGGAGTACATGATTGTTGACGAACTCCATTCACTTGTACCAACAAAAAGAGGTGTCCATCTGGGACTAACACTATCTTACCTCGACACACTACTACAAACTCCAGTACAACGAATCGGTATATCTGCAACTATGGAACCATTAGAAAAAGTAGCACAATATTTAGTTTCTAGCGATGACAGAGAAAGCAGGGGTCAAGAAAGTCATGTCTGCATTGCCAAGGTTTCCGGATCTAGGGAACTAGACATGGATATTATAATTCCTGATAATAGATTTAGTGATCTATCAGTCATGAAAGTGTTGGAAAAGAATATTGAAGTGATTGCTGACTTAATTGCCGCCCATACTACAACATTGGTATTTGCCAACACCAGAAAGATGACTGAAACACTAGTCCAAAGACTCCGCCCGCACTTAGGAGATTTAATTGCTGGACATCATGGGTCGATGGACAAGAAAATTAGACTTGACGTTGAAAAACGTTTGAAACATGGACATTTGCGGGCAGTTGTCACATCCTCGTCACTAGAGATGGGTATCGACATTGGTTCAGTAGACTTAGTGATTCAGGTTGGAAGCCCCGGAGATATCGCCACGGCACTTCAACGAATTGGGAGAGCCGGTCACCACGTGGGGGGCATTCCGCGTGCCAGATTTTTACCCACTAGTGTTGACGACTTGATTGAACTAGCAGCACTACAATCTGCGATACAAAAAGGTGAGATGGACATCCTACACTTCCCGGAAGATTGTTTAGATGTCGTCGCCCAATTTATGATTGGGTTAGTGATAATTAATCAAATTGATATCGATGAGGCGTATGAGGTAATAGTTAACGCTTGGTCGTATCGCAACTTTGAGTATGACGATTTCATTGAGGTCTTAGACATGCTCGAAGAAGAGCGAAGAGTTTGGGTTGATTGGGAAGAGAACATATACGGAAAACGTGGATATTCAAGGATGATTTATTACACAAATATCGGTACTATAGCGCCTGATAATTCTTATTTAGTGTTTAATGCCGAAGGTTCCGTACTTGGGCAATTAAGTGGTTCCTTTGTGTCTAATTTGCGTAGTGGCGATGTAATTCTACTTGGAGGCTCAACTTATCGAGTCACAAATATCCAAGGTACTAGGGTAAACGTGACGGCCGTTACTGGTTATCGCCCCACCGTCCCTTCTTGGTCCGGAGAAGCTCGATCACGCTCGAGAGAATTGTCAAGTGCTCTACTGGAATTGATTGGCCACTGTATAGTCGCACTACGTAAAGAATTAGACCCTCGTATGATTTTGTCAGACGCATACGGATTATCGGCTATTGTTGCTAACTCAATTGCTCGACATCTAGAAGAGCATTCGATTGACTCGTTCCAAGTCCCTGATCCAAACAGAATTCTTGTCGAGCAAATCATTACTGGTGGTCACCCAACATATATGATCACGACATGTCGAGGAAGAGGTTTCAATACTGCGCTTGGATATTTCTTGGCCGGACTGGCTGAAACAAATGGGATAAGCGTAATTGAGATGTCATTTGATGAAAATGGTTTGTTACTCAGAACATCACAAGAAATAGAACCAAGAGATATGTATGATTCTTTCAAGAGCCAAAACCACATAGAAGTAATTGAGAGATATATTATCAACACCCAAATTTTCGCTAAGCGCTTCAAGGAAGTTGCTGGAAGATCGCTGATTATACCCAAGCGAATAGGTGCTGATGAAATAAGTCCCCAAGTCTTCCAGCAGAGAGCCGACGCACTCCTAAACAAACATCGAACAATCGAAGATAGTTTGCTCATGCGAGAAGCAAAAAATGAGATTATGTTTACTGACATTGACCTAAATAGCCTCAATGATTTCCTAGAATTGTGTATCCAAGGTCAGGCAAGAATTGTCCATCAGAAAATGACCATCCCTTCGAGGCTTGGCATGTCATTATTCATGTCGGCATTTGAAGATTTAATGTCAATGAAGACACGCGCATTTTTGGTCAAAGATATCGACCCAACTATATTACAAAGGCTGCTAGGAACTCGCAGTCTCGCCACGGAACTATCTGAGCAGGAACTGAATGATTATTATCTCAACAAGGCACCGATTCCTAGTGATTCAGCCGGATTACTGAGGCTAATGTCACATGGAGGGGGCTTAGAGAAGTCATTCAACAACCCACTGTACAAAGAAAAATTACAAAATATTGACAGTGACATTTTACAAAAATGGGTGCAAGAGTTATGCCAAAATGGCGAGATAGTCAAAATTAGAAACACTGGCTCGATAGAATTAGATGAAAAATGGTTCACTCCTTACATGGCAGAAATTCATGGTACTCTTGGATGTTTAGCCACAAATGGCGGAAAAGAAGTCAAAGATTTGCGAGAACTCCTTATTGAAGGCATGGAATATGAAATAGCCACTGAATATGATGGACTCAAACCCACCAAGTGGAAAACCATGAAAATAAGTGACCCACATGTTGCTATGCGCGTCAAAATTATCGAAATGCTAGGAAGTGAAGGTCCTAAAATGTCTGATGATATTGAAAATCGTTTACCATTTTCCAAGGAACTCGTTGACCGAATTCTGCATGAGTTAGAATCACGAAATGTAATCTCTGTTGGATTTTTCAAACAAACTGAAGAAGCAGAATACATATTGAAAGTAGATGAACATAGGCTAACGGGTGGTAAAGAAGAGGTTGTTGAGTATCGTTGGGTTCAAAACATGGTGTTTGACAAATCGTTTTCCAGGTATGATGACGGCTTTTCTGCATTCGATTCTCACGTGATATTTCAAAAACAACAAGAGCTACTCTATCGTGTCGACCAATTTAGGTTCAAAGACTGGAAAGACTTGCAAATGGACTCTGATGTGATAATGGGCCGTTTGCTGCACAACAGGATTGGTTATACAACTAAGAAAAACATCCCAATGTTGCTTGGTTTGAAACCTGAGCCATGGATTGGGCCATTGGAGGAACAATTACTCGAAAAGATACCTGCTGGAATGAATGTAACTAGACAAGAAATTATGCAAGACTTCCCCAAAGGCGAGGAATTTAAATCACTACAAAGAGATCTTAAACGAGCCTTAGATAATCTTGAACGACAAATGTTGGTGGTGAAACAATTCGAAGATGTTGCGGGTAGAAGGAGGAAATTATCGCTTTTCCACAGAGTTCACGGTGTATATGAACCAACAAGTTTTGAAGATTCACTCGTTGATGTAGTCAAACGTCTGGGGCCGATTAAATCACATACACTGAGATTCTTCGTAACGAAATCATATGAGGATTTGACGATTGCATTAATGAATTTAGAAAAATCGGGACGAATCGCTAAGGTTGTCTCTTTGGTGCCTGAACCTGAAGCATTTTACTGTATGCCAGAAGAAGTTGAAAAACTGAAAAGACCTAGTAGAGAAGATAGCAAATTAAGAATCTTAACCCAATCTGATCCATATGTATCTAGATTTATTTGGGAGGTTAGAAGTATTCTAGATAGAGGATGGTATCTTCCAGTCTTCAAAGGGGTTGACCCTATTGGCAAGGTGCTGATGTTCAAAGTAAATGACTACCTTGAAGTTAAAGACCTACACATACCAAATGCCTACATTGAAGAATTCTGCGAGGCTTTTTCGATTTTACTAGATAATCACTCAGACCAACTAGTTGATGTTGCAGTTTTGAGCAACTTCAACAGTGAACCAGTATCCCAATTAGATCCTGAAACGCGCAAGTACTTGGAAAATATCGGCTTTAAATTAACTGGCGAGCGAATGATACGTGGTGGTATTGTTGACCCCCAGCCGAGAGAAATTGCCGAGAGGGCTCTCTTCCATCGCCATTTCCTTCATCAAAATACAAGGCTGGAAAATGAAGTAATTGCCATGAAGAAAATACCCGAAGTAAGAGATGATTTTGCTTTGCGTGGACGGTGTGAAGTTTATCGAGCAGACCTCAAAAGCATGGCAAGTGCAAATAGATTACATCAGGGTGTAAATCTCCGTGGTCATCAGGTTTGGGCCACATACGAACATTTCCAAGATTTGCTTGTAATTCGTGGGATTCCTGCTGAAGAAGAATTATTGGATATTGTTGACTTCTTTTCTACCAATTCGGATCCTAACATTTTCAAAGAAAGGCATGCATTATCACAATCTGAATTCCGTAAATTAATCCAACCCTTGATTCGAACCGGACATATTGTTCAAGACTTTAGAGGAGGATTCCGGACTGTGACACCAAATTTGTCAATCGACCCAATAGAATTACGCAAAGAATATTTGCGTAAAATGGTCAAGGAGTACCCTATAATAACCCTAAAACAATTTATGCGATTAGCCGGAACTCCATTTAAGCCTGAAGAAATAAAATCTGTGCTGAACTCATTTGAGGAAGATGGAACCCTAATCAAGGGATTCCTAATAGAGGATTTGCATGAGGTGTGTTGGGGGCGAAAAGAACTACTTGACGAGGCAAAGGATATTCGTCCAATACGAGATTTTGTATTACCGCCAAGTGATCCTATATCACCATACTTTGCCGACGTACTAAAGGAAAAGTTTGGCTTTGGCTCCGCCTATTTGGTTTTCAAAAATGCAGAACCAGTTGCGGCCTTCAAAGCTAACACTCGTAATAAAATAATCGAGGTTAAGGATTATGAAGGCTCAGAAAAAGGTTGGCGAATCGTTAAGGAATTCGCATGGGAACATCAAATGCCGCTTGAGACAGAACTGAGAATTGGCGGAAAGAAGATGACAAGATAGGAAAATCACAGCACCACTACCTTTTAATGGTGCCAATACAAGCAGTATATGTTATCATGCAGAGTTATCGCAAGTCCCTATCGCTAGTTTTGCTTTTTCTAGTCTCACTGTCAGTTCCTGCGTTATCTAACAACGTTTCTGGACAATCAACCTCAGAAATCGAAGTATTACACACTGCTGTGAACCCTTACAACAACAAGACTTACCATCTGCTTAGTGAAGGATCTTGGTCTGATTCAGCCGAGGTTGCTAGAGCACTTGACGGATTTTTGACGACGGTTGATGATACCCAAGAAAATCAATGGATATTTGATACGTTTGCCGACTTTGATAACCAATCAAGACACTTATGGATTGGACTATCTGACTCAAATTTTGCGGGTGAATATCGATGGCATGATGGCACTCCTTTTCATTATCGAAACTGGGGTGAAGATCAACCCTCAGCAAATGGCGATGAAAACTATGTCCATATTGCGGGCACCAACATGGGCAATATAATGCCTGGTACTTGGAATGACTTGGATGACGACCCCCAATATTTCCCAGTGTATGGTGTGGTCGAGGTCGGTGACGCGGTGGACTATGCCTTGCGATTTGATGGAAATGATGACCACATAATTATCGATGAGGATATACCTACCTTTATCGGAAATATCTCAATAACAGCCAACATCAACTTACCGGATACTAGTGGAATACAATTTATTACTATGCTTGGAGACTATGGTTGGGGATTGTACATCAACAACGGCTATATCTCATACTCAAGCGAATATTCAATTTCGCGTAACCCAGTTTCAAACTTGTCAATCGATGAAAACGTTTGGACTGAAATTGCCGTCGTGATACAAGAAGGTGTTGGCGGTTATTTCCTAATTGATGGTGAGGAGGCTGGAGAAATAATGTCAAATGATGCAAATATACCGCAAGGGGATTTTGGCTCCAATGACTGCTATCAATCAGGTGAGGAATGTGATGAACTATTCATTGGTAAGATGGGGGCTGGTTGTGATTGTAACTACTTTATGGGAATGATTGATTCGGTATCTGTATCAAATCAAGAGCATTCCTTAGCATGGGACTTTCTCGAGGGAGAGGGTTCGATAACCAGTGATGAATCAAACCAATACCAAGGCGAAATAAACGGCGCATCATGGGTTATGCCAGACGGTACAATTGTCGCTCAAGCTGTTCAATTATTTTCAGATGAGATGGTCTATGATATCTCAGGTCAGGCCGGCGACCAACTATTGTTCTTCATCGAAATAGAAGAGTATACCAAAAATCTATACATCGATGCATACATTGAATACTGGAATTGGGAAGAGTGGAACGATTACAATTTTGATGCCTATTTCGCTCACGATTACATACCCAATTCTTGGCAACATGATGACATAAGAGAAGATAATTATGAGTACATGTGGATGGATTACATGTGGCCTGAGGAGGGTGTTTTGTGGATGGTCATCGTTCCCAAAACAGATATTGATTCATTGACAATTTACACCTACATGGAGATTGCAGACCCTCCACCCTCACTGGATGAAATGACTGAACTAATCAATGAGATACCCATCACCGGACAAACAATCGATGCTGGTAGAGGCGCTCCAGATGAAGATAGAGTTCTGTATTATTATGTCAATGTCACTGAAAATCTATCTGCTTTAACCGTCAAAACTTACGGCGGTACCGGTAATGTTAACCTCGCAATACAGAGTCAAACCGTCCCTGACCCGTTTGACTCATTTTGGGGATGGGAAGAACCATGGTTTGAAGATTTTGATGACATGGGAGTTATCGGTGAATTCGCCAATGGTGGAACTAAATCAGATTGGTCATCTGGTCCAGGAAATGATCATCAAGTAATTCTGTATGATTTAGAGCCAGGTATATACTATGTGACTGCATACACATTTGGCAAAACAAGTGATTTTACTATTGTTGCGTCTATGACGTTTGAACCTCAAAATATCGAGCCTGAGGATGCTATTGAATTGATGCCGGGTGTGGCTTATGGGCCGTTAAGTGGCTATAACGGATTAAGTCAGTATTTCAAAGTCGATGTACCTGAAGGAACTGAAAGATTGGAGGTTGATTTAGACCAAGGATTTGGCGAAGCATCGCTGTTCCTTAAATTAGCAAGTTCCCCTACACCAAGTGATTATACGTACAAAAGTAATAGCCCAGGCGCTGGCGACAAAATCGGGTTTAATGACCCTACTCCGGGCATGTGGTACATCCTATTAAACACGGAAATGGTATTTGGAGATGTCAAGATTACTGCATCTTTTGAGGACCGATATGTATGGGAATATGATGGAACTCCGATTCAGTTATTCAACGGCGAGGAGATTACCGGAATAGAGGCTCCTAAAGGAGAATCTTTGAGTTTTTATGTTGAGTTAGAAAAACCTGGAGAGTACTTGATTATTCAGACGTTTGGTGGCAGTGGTGAAATAGTTATGACTGGAATTGGTAATGTGATGTTTCCTGATTTTGATGATTTCTTTGATTTATTCGATGACGAGATGTTCTTTGTAGAGGAAGGAAGGCAAAGGCCCGGTGGAAGTTTTGAATCTGAGGAAACAACTGTGTCCTCATACGGCCTTGGAACTGAGCAGACCATCTACATCGAATTACCGGCTAATGGAAGATTTGATTTCACCGTAGAAGCAATTGAAGAATTCAGTGATGTTACTATTATTGCAAGTTGGGAATATTCTGATTTCATCGACCCAATTGTCGAACCAAAAGAACCTGTTGTGGAGCTAAATTGCCGAGAAGTTGCCAAAAATGAAATGTCTAGCAAAGATCTCGATAAAAATGGTGTTCTAAGTCAGGACGAGGTAAAATCAGTAATGATTAATGGCAAAAATATCGCCTTTTCAACAACAGATACAAACCTCGACGGAGAGGTTGAATTTGCTGAATTACTGCAAATTTCATGCCAATGTGGCAATGAATTGGAAAATATATTTTCGCAATTGTCACCGAATAATGGTGATTTGAGTATTGAAATTCTAACCTCCCAGGTTTATGAAAATGACTTCAATTTCTTTGATATTGATACGAATTCAGACTTGAGAATCTCTCGTTCCGAAGTAGATATTTTGATTTTGCTGTGTGAAACTACGTTTGATGCTTTTGATGGTGATGGAGACGGTGTTCCTGATGTCGATGATGCATTCCCGACCGATCCCGACGAATCAAAAGACACTGATGGTGATGGCGTAGGTGACAATGCCGATCTTGCACCTTCCATCGCAAATGACTTAATCTACTCAGCAGGGGTAATCCTAGTGATTGGTCTGCTCGCAATGTTAGTATTGGTATCTAGGGGTTCAAGAGATAGTAGAAAGAACGATGCATGGGATTCGAGCAAGCAATACAATCTAGCTGAACAAATGCTCAACCTCCATGAGCAACCAAGTTCCGAGCAAAAACCAATTCAAATAGTGCAAGAATCATTCAATTATGACTCTGAAATCATACAAAATAGTGATGCACAAACAAACCTACCAAATAACGACAACTTATTCGAAGAACTTCTAAAACAACCAGATTCACCGCCCCAGCAACTACTTGGTATGATTGATGGAAACGGAATAGAGTCCGTTGAATACCCGGTTAATTCCGGGATAAGATGGCAGCGAAGCAATCCACAACAACAATGGAAAAGAGTTTGATTAAGCGCTTTTCTTGGGCTGCATGACACCTAGCGGTTTAAGCAACCTAACGATATGCCGGTGTAATTCTGGAAGAATCTCAAACATGATTAATGCCATGAAGAACATGGCGAACAGTGAGACAAATCTCGACGCATAATTATGACCAAATTCGAACACACTCATCCCATAAAATGACCAAGTAGTGTAAGTTTGGTGCATCCAAATTAACCCAACATTACGGAAAATGTTCAATATGTGTATTACCGGGATTGTGAACATAATCGCCCTAAGTCTCCGCTTCCAATCAAGGTCCAGTACTGCAATAGCCCCGATAAATATCACCATTGATTGTAGGGCTGTACATGCTAGAACAAAATTTATCCCAATAAAGGTTCCATCAGACATAATCAATTCTGTTTGGAAGGGAAATTCGCCGATAGTTTCAGCGCTAAACCACCGATTACCGTCCCAATCATCCCACAAAACCTTACCCGATGAGGTTTCTACCCATGTATCTCCCAGTTGAATATCACCAGTTCCTGATAATCGATAGAATAAGGCAACTTGGGACGCTACAAACCATATTGCCAATACATTTAGCCACGGAACATGGGAAATTAGTAAGTATGGGCCCCCAGCATAAGCCATAGCACCTCTGGCCCAATTCAGCGCACTGCGCGCTCTATCATCCGCAACTTTACCTTCCCAGCGCGCGATACCTACCGTCAGAGGCAACGCAGACAAACTCATCACTGTTAGTACTAAATCACCCTTAGCTTGGTATCCCCAAGCACCATAGAAGAAATAGCACCCGACTAAAATCCAACCAATCTGTGCTAGACGGGGCGAATTCTTAGACCGCATGTGCCAAGACAATGCTAGTGATACTAGCCCAACCGCACCAATCAACGGTACAACTGAACCTGCCTCCATGATTAACCCAACCAACCGTTTGCCTTCAAAACTTGCATTGATGCAAAATAACTTGAATGGTTAGGTACAGCCAACCATATGGAGGGGGCAGTAATTGAGGTTTCTCAACTAAAATTTCCCCAAGGGATTTCATCAAATGGTTCGATTGCTTACCTAGACAGAGATGGTGTCATCAACATCGGCAGCCCTAATTACATCAACAACCCAGACGAACTAATATTACTCGCTGGAGCAGCAGAGTCCATTGGCAAGTTAAAACGAAATGGCTTCTTTGTATGTGTAGTAACAAATCAATCAGCAATTTCACGAGGTTTATGGAACGAATTTCGGTTAGCAGAAATTCATTCACATATGCAAAAATTATTGTTAAGCGTCGATAAAGACGCACATATTGATTTGATAATTACCTGCCCACATCGACAAATTGATCGCTGCAATTGTCGAAAACCAATGCCCGGCATGCTATACTTAGGCCATGCCCAGCTACGAGACGATTTATCGCTCCCTACTGGTTTACATGTTGATATCAAAATTCCGGAAAATGTTGGCCGCATCAATTGGTGGAAAAATAAGCCTTCACCAATTAACCAATTTGACTTCATCATTGGAGATCGAAAAAGTGACTTAGGTGCTGGATGGGCGCGTGGAATAAGATTATTCAAGGTTAATCCAAACATTGGGATGGTTGAAGTAATTGACAGAGTTCTAGATTTCACCGATAACGGTGATGCTTTTCAACCAGTGAGGTGATGATTTGGGCTGGCTTGGTTTAGACGATACTGACCACCTTGATGGTGGTTGCACAACCCACACACTATTTCAGCTGATCAAAGAGCTACCGCCTCAATATGTGGTCAGGTCTCAAAGATTGGTTAGATTATATCCTTTTGCAAAACAAAGAACTCGCGGAAATGCTGCTGTGGCAATAGAGATAGAAGGTGAAGATTACACAGATTTGTTGGCATTTCTTGAAGCCTGGTGGTGGGAAAAAATCGCCCCATTGAAGGGTAATTTAACACAATCAAAAACCTACCATAGACAACAAAGTCCAACAGACCCAGGGATGGTTTGGTTCGAACAACAACCTAGTGAAGAAGTATATTGGAATTCGGTTCGCGAGGAAATTTCAATTGACGACTTACCAAATGCTGACAAATCATGGGGTGGACACGGGAGAATTGGAGCAACAGCGGCAATTTCTTGGCCAGCGGAAAGATATACCTTTGAAGCAATCAGTTGGCGTACCAAAGAATCGGTCAAAGCGGGTAAACCTCGGGAGGTTGATTTACTTAGATTGTCTGAATTAGATTCTGACCCAAATACCTTCATGTCACGAGATTTAAGATCTAAATCTATCCTGATATCGCCGAGGGGAAATTGTCCGGTGTTGTTTGGGATCAGAGCAAGAACAGAATCGTCGGCAATTAACGGGTGCAAATATTTACTCGAATCAAAAATCACAGAACCTGTTGAAGGTTTCATGGTGTTCCAAACGAATCAAGCAACTGATGATCACTTAGGTAGTAATTATATCGGGACTGTCAATGAAATTGAGATTAAGCAACGCGGTACCGTGAAAATCATTTGTGAGGATGAATCGATATTAATGGCATTTGCTGAATCGGGAGATATCAAAAATCTTGCTCAATGGCTCAAGCGGGGTGACCAAATTGAATTCAATGGTTTAAACTCTGATGACCAAACAATTCACCTGGAACGATTGAAAGTTCTATCTGCGACACCGGATAAGATTCGGCCTAAGTGTCCGGAATGTGGTGCTACCATGAAATCTATGGGCAAAGGTCAGGATTTGCGATGCCCTAAATGTAAATTAAGAAGCCCAAACACTTGGCAAGAAATAACACGTATACCTCCGTTTACAAACTGGGTTCAACCACCAAATGATTCAATGCGACATCTTGCAAAACCGATTTATTGGAGTTAAGAGAAATTTCAATTAGGCGCAATTTAGAAAAGTACGTCTATCATAGGATATTCATGGTTGATGAGACAACAACCAAGAATATTGCTTACGCTATTTTTATCATCTCGTTTTTCATTATGATATACTTTATCACAAAGCAAGCAAGAGAAAATCGATTAACATCAATAGAACAACATGCACCAAAAATTGCGGGTTCAGACCAACTTATTGGTGGTGCAAAAAATCCGCAACAATTTGAGGAGCCAGATGATGATGCACTAGAAGAAATGGCAGATTTGCTCGGGGAAAACGAAGATTAATCTGTTAACTCTAAGCCATTATCAACAATTTTCAACTGAATAACTTCGCTTTCACAGGTCAATTTCCTTAAGTGACCAGACACGTCTTTTGAAAGGGTCCAGATTTCATATCCATCATTAACAAAATAATTTTCTGACCTAGCGAAAATATCTCCTTGACGCTTACCACTAGCATCAACAGTGCCTTTACTTATGAGTAATAGTCTAACCTTACTATTCAATGATTTACTCAAATAAGAAGTCAATTCAAGCTGATTTTTTGGTATTTTTCCGCTCGAATCACACCAATCATCGAGAATGACAAGCTCAACAGATGGTAAGACATTGGCTGCAGATATCACTGCTTCAGTCGCATTTTTCAAGTCTCCTCCGATCATCATGGCATGAAACCTAGAGGAAGATACCGGTGAGAGATGACTAAATAATTGTGGGAACCGATCAGGATTAGGCATATTCAGCCCAACCCAAAGAACTCTTCCCCCATTTTCTATTACATCAGCAGACATGTGTAATCCAAGGGTTGTTCCTCCCGCACTACCCTCAACTGCCAAATGAATCCTCTTGGATAGTGATTTACTATTCCATCGCATAATTTGAGTGGAGTGCCGATAGTGAATGACTATTTTGGTAATTTATAGCAACATTATTTGACCTATGAACACGACCATGCACCATGGCTGATTCAGACAAAGGTGCGGATAAGAGTGTTGAATTCACTGTTAAAAAAGGTGAAAGAATACCAAGAAAGGCACTTGGCGAATACTCAGAGGCAGACAGTCTAAGGCAAGCGATTTCACGTGATGGTTTTCTTGGAACCGCCATGGACGATAAGAACCAATATGGTCCAGTTTCAATGATGATTCTATTACTGATCGTGGCTACTATCACTGGATTAGCACTAAAGTTATTGAGTCGTTGAAGCAATTTCTTCGGCTTCAACTGGAGCCATTGCTATTCGAATAAACAGTATTGCAAGCACAGTAGAAACGAGGAAAAATATTCCAACATAGTTTGAAATATTATACCACATCATTCCCACCCCGACTAGTGAAAGATAGGCCACTAACTGACAGACTGCAGACGCTCTATCCAGTCGGTTAGTCATTTCAGTACTCAATTTTCCATTATTTTCAAGCATGTAGGTGTAAATAAGGAAGTAGATTCCTTGAAAAGGTAAGGTGGCGGCAATTATTGATAGAGCAATCTCGCGAATTTGTTTAGGATCAGATTCCTGCTCAATTCCTTGAAACAGCATCACTGCAGTATTGGTTCCAAGTAGCGCTGCCATTATTGTCCAACGCTTATCTTGCGATGAGGTCCTACTTTCAACATTCACCGACTTATCGGACATATGGTCAATTTGGTAAGCACGGGTTTCAAATTTTTGCTTGATTCGAAGCAAAATATCCTGTTTCAACATGTCTGATTATCAGCGGAACACATTACCATCTTAATCGAAATGTTATAGGAGGTTATTCAAGACCATCGTACATGGCCTTTTGCCCGCTAGATTACCGATACGGATGTCAAGACTTCAAACATATATGGTCGGAACTTGGAAGACATGAACGACAACTCGAGGTTGAAAGGGCTCTAATCTGGGCACATATGCAACTTGGAAAGGTTTCCAAAGGTGATTATGACACCGTTGCTGGAATAGCCAATCCAACGTCAGTAACCAAAGAACGTGTATCAGAAATCGAAGCTGAAACCAAACATGACATTATGGCCTTAACAAAAGCTATGGCTGAAGCGGCTGGCGAAGCTGGATGGTGTATCCACCTTGGAGCAACCTCTAACGACATTGTCGATACTGCTGTCGCCCTCCAACTAAGGGATAGTATGGTGCTGCTAAGAGAACAACTGTGTTTGCTAATTGGTGTGTGTGCAGACGTTGCTGAACGTGAAAGAGATACTGTCATGCTCGGTAGAACACATGGTCAAGCCGCTGTCCCCATCACATTCGGATTGAAGGCCGCAGTTTGGCTTGATGAACTCCGTAGACAGTTGGTAAGATTGGATGAAGCATCACCAAGAATTGCGGTCGGGAAATTCCTGGGAGCCGTCGGGACAGGGGCCGCTCAAGGGGAAAATGCGCGCGAACTTCAGAGATTAATCCTGACTCACTTGGGCTTAGGTGTACCGTTAGCAACAACTCAAGTGGTCGGACGCGATAGATATATCGAATACGTATCATGGCTGGCAAATGTTGCCGCATCCTGCGAAAAAATCCTTCAGGAAATTAGAAATCTACAGCGGTCAGAAATACAAGAAGCTGGAGAAGGTTTTGATATTAAAAAGCAAGTTGGTTCATCAACTATGGCTCATAAAAAGAATCCAATCAAGTCGGAAAATGCCTCAGGTTTAGCAAGAATTGTTAGATCTATGATCATACCAACTTACGAAAACGCTCTGCTTTGGCATGAGCGGGATCTAGCAAATTCAAGTAGTGAAAGGTTCACATTATCTCATGCTTCGGCACTTTGTGAGGACGTTATATCCAAAACCAGACAAGTGTTGAAAAATATGTGGGTCGATGGTGATAGATGTCTTGAAAACATAAAATCCCAGAGGGGACTGGTAATGGCTGAAAAAATCATGATTGAACTAGTGGAATACGGTATCCCAAGAGATGAAGCCCATGAAATACTTCGCTCAGCATCTTTCGAAGCAGTTGATAAAAAAATCGAATTAATCGATGTTTGTAGTAGGACGCCAGAAATTGTTGCCGCATTTTCGGCAGAGGAACTCGAAGCCATGTTTGACCCCATGAATCATATTGGCGTTTCCGGTGAAATAGTAGATGAAGCAGTAGCTTTAGCACGCTCAGCAATCTCTTGAGGAACTAATTTCACTAATCGATAACTCCCCTCTTCTTCCATACCATTCTGTTGTACCTTTAACGGTTATTTCTCCGTCAAAATGCGGACCATATACAACTAAAGTTTCGTACTCGCCACCCTCGCCGTCAACATTGAAACGGTATTTTCTCGACAATTCAATCATTAAGTTTAGAGATTCTTCATCTAGAATTTTTCCTATCCAATCCTCATTCAAGCCATCACAAGCCACACTAGTAATCATTATTCCAAATCCATGCATTACCAATCCTGAGATGTGCTCTAGACCCGATTGATGCCAAAGGGGTGTGTAACTTATTATTCCAAGTCGTTGACACATGCGCTCTATTCTGCTCTTTTGGTAGTCGCTTCTCAAGGCGCCGCAAACCAGTGCGTCAATGGAGATTTCCCCAAGTTGGTTTTCCAAATCCGCAATCTCTGACTCTTCCTCACCTCTTGTGGTGATACAAAGCCAGGGTATTTTGGCAAGTTTTGCTTGATGTTGTACGATCTCAGTCCCAGGGACTTGGAACATAAGCGAATCACCGCTGGTAACTTTCATTGTTACCAAGGCTGTTACGTCCCATCCTTTACAGATGGCCCACCACCATGCTGCTGCGGAATCTTTACCGCCAGATGAGAGGATTGCGACTCGCATGATATGGGGCAGATACTAATCGGTCAATAATTTGATTATGTCTTCGTAGGGATTATAATGGTCGCTAAATCTGCAAAATATACCGACGATACTGGGTGGGTTGTGACCCTTACACTCATAAAGTGTCGACTTGAGGAACATACAGGTGAGATAATGCAGCCAAGTGGAAGAGGATATGACCATGGAATTACGACCTTCAGTCCGGACGGCAGATTATTCCAGGTCGAATACGCCAGGGAATCAGTCAAAAGAGGTACAACAACAGCCGGACTCAAGTTCAAAGGAGGAGTCGTATTAGTTTGTGACAAGAGAATTATCAGCCGGCTGATAATTCCTGAGTCAATAGAAAAAATGTTCAAAATTGACAAGCATGTTGGTGTGGCAACATCTGGCTTAATGGCTGATGCAAGACAACTGGTCGCTCGCTCTAGAGTTGAGGCACAAATTAACCGAATAACTTACGGAGCTACTGTACCAGTCGATGTATTAGTAAAGAAGATTTGTGACTTTAAGCAATCATTTACTCAATATGGAGGCTCACGGCCATTTGGCACAGCGCTTCTGATAGGTGGAGTCGACGATAATGGAATTCACTTGTATGAAACAGATCCTAGTGGTGCCTACCAATCCTACCACGCCGGGGCAATCGGCAGTGGTAGAAACACCGTCATTGAGTATTTTGAAAAGAACTGGAAAGATAATCTCACACTCAACGCAGCAATGAAACTTGGTTTGGAAGCACTCAGAAATGCCAATGATGCCGAGTTAAACAGAGATGCTGTAGAAGTAGCAGTCATTGATGCTGATGGATACCGATTCCTTGACCGGGAAGACGTCAACAAACAGATTGACAGACTAAAACCGCTAGAAGAATAACCGTCACAATCAATAGTTGCCCATGATATGGGCACATTGAGGCAGAGTCATGGTCAGTTTAGATAACGCTGTTCTAGCAAGAATGGAGAAAGGTGGCAAAAGGTACGAGATACTTGTCGATCCAGATTTGGTGGACTCATTCAAAACAGACCCAAGTAGCATCAAGATTGATGATTTCTTTGCTATGGACGAAGTTTTCCATGACGCAAGAGGTGGTGAGAGACCGACTGAAGAAGCAATTGAAAACACGTTTGGTACTCAAGATATAATTGAAATTGCGACAATCATATTTGAAAAAGGTAGCATTCAACTCACAACTAACCAAAGAAAGGCAATGGTTGAGCGCATGCGACAAAAAATAGTTCATCACATTCACAGTCAGGCCGTCGATCCAAAAACCAAGAGTCCACATCCAAGAACGAGAATTGAGCTTGCACTTGATGAATCTCGCTACTCAGTTGATCCGTTCAAAAACTTAGACAACCAAATTAAGGACGCGATTGACAAACTAAAACCACTTATCCCATTATCATTTGAAACTATAAAATTAGCCTTCAAAATTCCAGGTTCCGGTTATGGAGGAGCGATGAGAATCTTAAGACCGTTTCAGATTAAGGATGGCTGGTTAGAAGATGGTTCTTGGGCTAGTGTTGTTGAAATTCCAGCAGGTATGAAAGGAGATATAATCGGGCAAATAATGAAGGTTTCATCCCAGACTGAAGTAAAAGAAATGTAAATCTAAGTATCGCCTCAAAAGGGTTGAGTTTATCATGGGTTGGCCAGTCGCTGGGACGGAGAGAAAGAAATGTCCCAAGGTCGAAGCGGCGCCGAGCAGCGCCTAGTGACCCCGGGGATGACCATCGGGTCATTGTCCGGGATGCGTGTCGGAAGTGGCGCAATCAGCCAAAATGACGAGATTATCGCAACCAAACTTGGTTGGGTTAGAGAATTGAATGGAACTATATCGGTTGATCCAATCAATAGCCCATATTTACCACGCTCTGGTGATTTAGTTATCGCCACCGTTGCAGAGGTAAGAAACAATCTGTGGTTCATGGATATAAATGGTTCATTTCAGGGATTACTTCCCATGTCGTTAGCACCTTGGAAAGTCGAGTTTGGACAAGCGCGACAGCACATGGATATTGGTGACTCGGTATTGGCGCGTGTTCAAGAAGTCGATGAATGCCACAATGTTGTACTGACTATGAAAGGAGTTGGGTTACGCAAACTTTCCCAAGGTGTAGTTGTCGAATTATCTGTCAATCACCTCGACCGGGTTCGCGGTGAAAATAATTCCAACCTTGACCGCATGAAAGACACCAGTGATTGTCGAATCATTGTTGGCGAAAATGGACGGGTTTGGGTTGATGGACATGACGACGGGATTAGATGGACTAGAGATGCGTTGGCTCTTGCTAAGCAGCATGGTCACAAGAAAAATTTTGATTCAATTATGAAAAAACATGAAGGAACTTTTACAAGAAAAGGTGATGCTTGATGGGCGGATATGGAGATGTACAATTATTACGTGATGATGGACTAAGACTAGATGGAAGAAAATTGGATGAATCAAGGCCTGTCTCGATTCAAGCAGGAATACTGCCTGCTGCTGACGGCTCGGCAATGGTTACCCATGGACTCAATGTAGCAGTGGCTGCAGTTTACGGACCCATGGAGGCACATCCAAGAAAAATTCAACGACAAGACCGAGCAGTAATCGATGTAAGATACAATATGGCTCCTTTTTCCACTAGCGATAGAATTAGACCTGGTTTTAATCGTCGCTCTAGAGAAATATCCAAGGTAACTGCTGAGGCCCTCGAATCTGTAGTTTTAGTGGAAAGATTCCCTCGCTCAAAAATAAGAGTAGAAATTGAGATTCTCGCAGCAGAAGCTGGAACTAGATGCGCAGGAATTACTGCAGCATCGGTCGCTTTGGCTGATGCTGGGATACCAATGAGAGACATGATTGTCGGTGTTGCATCTGGAAAAATCGAGGACACCGTAGTTTTGGATTTAGACAAAGCCGAAGATAACTATGGACAAGCAGACTTACCAGCCGGAATTCTGCCAAATACAGGCGAGATTGCGTTTCTGCAGATGGATGGAGACCTATCTCCTGAAGAGTTTGATCTGGCAATGGAATATAATTTCAAAGCAGCGAAAGAAATTCACGAAATAATGGTTGAAGCGCTAAAAGCGAGATATGACGGAGGTGAAAACTGATGGTCGAACTAGTCCCAAATTTACTACGTCAAGAAATGGCACGACTTGCAGAACAAGATGCTAGAATAGATGGTAGAGGTAGATTCGAAGGAAGAGAGATTTCCTTAGAAACTAACTGTCTGTATAATGCAGAAGGCTCAGCAAAAGTCACCATGGGTAAAACAGTGGTTTACGCCGGCGTGAAATTTGAAATCAGAACTCCTTGGCCTGACCGACCATCGGAAGGCTCTTTGATGTGCGGTGCTGAATTACGACCAGTGGCTCATAGAAAATATGAACCAGGGCCGCCGTCACCAGAATCCATCGAACTCGGAAGAGTTGTAGACAGAGGCATTAGAGAATCAGGATGTATTGACATGAACAGTTTGTGTATCATTCCCGGTGAGAAGGTTTGGGGTGTGATGATTGATATTCACGTACTATCTGATGGTGGTAATATCTTCGATGCGTGTGGGTTGGCTGCAATCGCTGCTCTTAGAACTGCAACAGTCCCTGCTGAGCGTTTTGACGTTGGTGAGGACTACACTCTCTCTGTCAACGGAACTCCAATTATGGCTTCGTTCACTAGGGTTGGTGGAAGATATGTATACGACCCTTGTGAAGAGGAAGAATTGGGCGGTGATGAACGAATTCACATCACTATCGGAGACGAGGGTCACCTCCACTCACTACAAAAGGGGTTAAGAGGGGTATTCACGCCGCAAGAATTCGCAGAGA
>CAYPPO010000010.1:47053-52676 GCA_964412625.1 uncultured Candidatus Poseidoniales archaeon | reverse complement strand
CGGGCTTCAATCTGGCCAGGCATAGATCGTCGGGCTTCAGGTCCTCCACCATTGACTCCAAGCGAGCACACTTCGTCCCTCACAGTAAACTGCTGCGGACTTGTCGGTTTCCCTTCGGCTTCGGGGATCAACCCCTTAACCTCGCCATTGATCAAAACTCCCTGGGGCATTTTTCTAAACGCACGACTGGACGCTGCTCATATCATCGCTTTCACGCCCAATCAGCCTGTACCCAACTGGTTTCACGGTCTTTTCACATCCCGCCAAGGATACTTTTCAGCTTTCACTCACGTTACTTGTAAACTATCGGTCTCGAGTTGTATTTAGGATTGGAAGTATCTGCCTCCCACATTCACACGCGATTTCCAACGCATGCTACTCTTTGACAGTCACGTGGTCATATCATGTACGGTTACGGGACTTTCACCCTCTATGGATGTGCCATTCCAGGCAACTTCACCTTCCATGACTTAGACAAAAGACTGCCAACCACATCTCCCTCACTTTCGTTTCGGGATTCGGCTTGTCCTATTCCGTGTTCATTCGCCACTACTTACGGAATCTCTGTTGATTTCATTTCCTCCTCCTACTAAGATGCTTCAATTCGGAGGGTTCCCCATCGCATCGCGATTATTCGGGAAGTCCCATTCGGCAATCTGCGGATCCATGGTATTCATGCACCTCCCCGCAGCTTATCGCAGCTTGTCACGACCTTCATCGGCACTCGAGCCGAGCGATCCCCCAGTTGGGTTGTAGCATCACATGTATGTTACCACACCATGCGAGTAACCCTTCGGTATCTAATTCATGCCAATTCGGCTTCCACAAAAGACCAACTCCTCTAGGTTGGTCCTCCTCAGCCCTTCCCCTGACATAGGCATGCCAAGGTGCTAAGCAAGCAACCGAACTTCCTCCTGTATATGAATAAATCGGTTTAGCACTGATTTTTGAGGCGGAAAAAAATAGTTGAGTGCATCGATTTTCGAATATTTTGACGAATGTCACAATTTTGCCAAAATTACAACAATCTTGCCAAGTTTTCATCGATTATTGAATCACCTTTGAATTTGGTCAATTTTGCTTTGGCGTTTACGCTCTGTCCAAGACTCACTAAGGCAGCTGCTTCTAGGTTTGCACCCTCGATGGAATTTGGATGCTTGGCGTTATGCACCTCGATGATTTTCATGGCTTTTTCAGACCGCCCGCTAACCAACAATGCATGAGCTAAATTAAGCAGTATCGTCGACTCATTAGGCGCTGATTTCGCGGCTTCTCTCAATGCCAGTATTGCTGATTCGAATTGTGACGTTGCCATCATTTGAACTGATTCGTCATCATCCTTTGCCATTTCAATGGCCCTTTGAAGTAAGGCCAAGCCGTAGTTGTTGTAGACCGCTGAATCTCCCAGCATCCGCGCAGCAATTTTTTGGAATTTAATTGCTGCCTCAGCCCAACTGTTTTTAGCAATGGCAAAGTAACCTGCTTCCAAGTCAGTTCGGCATTCCGGATTATTCGATAAATCCACGTCTAGGGCTCTAGCAGGGTGAAGTTCTAGCGAAAGGACGTCTTGGTTTTCAATCAGTGTAGTGGGTAAATTTTGCTCGGTGTTTGTTGCTTGATGGTCAAAAATAACGACATCATCCTCGTACTTGTGAACAACTTCTACGACTTCATTTTTTGTTGCATATATTTCTTCCATATCGACATCTGAGGCAGAAATACGCCACTCCTCGGGGATTTCATCAAAATTATTGTTCGGTACCTCGAAATGACTGGGTAATTCAATTTCCTCGTGTGTGACCAAATCTGGTTCCACTATTGGTTGAATGCGAGGCATGGTTGGCCGTTGCAAAACGACTTCTGCCATTGGTTCAGAAATATTTTCCACATCCACGGTAGCTGAGTTAGTAGTCGGTGACGCTTTGTTATCTTCGTTAGTATTACCTGTTACTTGATGATTCAAATTATTTTCCTCGGTGTGACTTTGTGTGGTAATCGGTTGATTATCAAATGGTATCCCATCAGCATGACTACCAATGCCAAAAGGTAATCTTGAAATTTGAAAATTGGATTCCCCTGAAAAGCCAAACGGCAAACCACCATCGGCAGCGGGTTGATTTACAACTTTAGGTTGTGCATTATCGGAATCTTCCCTCGAGCCCTCCAATTCATGCCACGATTGAGCCGCGTCATCCAACCCGGGGATTTCGGCAGGAAGATCACTAGTCTGTGAATCAGACTCAGACAAATCTATCAGATTCTGACTTCCGCATGCTGGGCAAGAGATTGCATTAAGTGAAAGCAATCCACATATGCTACACTCAAACATGACCTGACCTAATTAAACCAACACTACACAGCCTTTCAAGTGTACGCTCAAAAGATGAATAAATTGCTCATTCAGACTCTGATGATCCAAGAACAGCACCTTTAGCCTGGCTTAATTTTGAGCCTGCTAAATCTTTAAGTTCCTCAAAATCATTATCCACCAAGGAATCTGCTAAACTTTTACCTTTACTTCTACCACGGTATACTTGATAGATTATGCCAATCATGGTTATGCCAACTAACGCTAACTTCCACATCATTTCTCCGTTTTCCGTGGCTCCGCCAACAGCGTATACAAGCACCATGTAAAGCGTAACGATTGCGGTGGTGAGGATCATCATCGGGAAACCTGCTTTGAAGAACTCATTAAAGGATACAGGGTATCCGGCTTCTTCCGACATTCCTGCCATGACAACATTGGCTGATGCACCGATTAATGTTCCATTACCGCCCAAACAAGCACCAAATGCTAATGCCCAAATTAGCGGTCCAAGTTCCACGTTTGCGCCAATCGAAATTTGCAATACGATTGGAATCATCGTTGCTGTGTATGGGATATTATCGATGAATGCTGATGCTATGGCTGAGACCCATAGTAAGATGACCATTGCAGCTGTCAGGCGTATGATACCATCATCACCTTGTGGGAACCAAACGATGGCCCTCTCCACATACTCACCAATGAAGTTGATTACACCCATGTATTGGAGAGAATGGACCAAAACGAATAATCCGGCGAAGAATAGTAGCGTGGTCCATTCGACCTCTTCTAGGGGCTCGTCTAATTCGTGTCTATTGGTGGCCAATAGCATTAAAACTGCACCGCCCAAAGCAATCCAGGAAACTGGCATATGAGTGATTGGGTGTAAAAAGAATCCAAGAATAACTAAGCCAAGTATTGAGCCACTGATTGTTAACATCTTGTGGTCTTTAATGCCATATTTGGCTTCCAGCTCGGCAACGTCGCGGATTCTTTTACCAGAGAATTCATCTCGATACATCCATTTCAGTAACATGAAGGCGGGCACAACAGTCATCAAAATACCTGGAGCCATCTCAATGATGAAATCATTGAAATTTACTCCTTCACTGGCAAGTTCAGCGTACTTACCACCTTCGGCTCGCTCGATTGCATCTGGGGACAATCCAGAACCAATCATGATATTTGGTGGGTCACCAATCATTGTGGCTGCACCACCAATATTCGAGAACAAGACCTCAGCAATGAGAATTGGAATGGGTTGTAAGTCCAAAACTTTGGCCAACTGTATCGTTACTGGAGTCAGTAGGAGCACTGTTGTGACATTATCCAAAAACGCCGAGAGTACGGCCGTGACTATGCAAAGTATGACTACGAGTGACCAAATAGAGCCTTCGCTCTTTTTGTATGCCTCAACTGCAAACCACTCGAAGACACCAGTGTGAGAAATTACCCCAACCATTACCATCATACCCAGCAATAAACCGATAGTTTCCCAATCAATCATTGTGGTAACTGCCTTCAAACTTAGCGCGGGTTCGACGGTGAAATAATTCAAAGCTATCACTGCGGATAAACCGCCAAGAGCTGCTGCAAGTGTTCTGTGAACTGTCTCAAAGATGATGAGGACATAAACAGAAATAAGAATTGCCAACCCAACTCCAATTGCCATATTTTCCATACCATCTTTGATTTCTAACTCAATGTGTACATCGGTGCCACCAGAACCTGCTGCGGAGGTATGGCCAATTATTGAGAGACATCCAACTACTAGCAGTAGAGCAAAGGCGATTCTTTTGGAGCGGCTATTCCGGTCTACTAAATTGAACATGTTCATCCCTTAATTCGAGCCAACTGCAATGAATCTTTGAGCATTTTGCATAGAAATGCTATTCTTTCCATAATACTCCGACGTTACCTCTTGAGGAAACTAACTTTGAATTTGTTGATGTTTCAAGGTGATGCCAAACATCGCGTAACGCGCTTTTCTCAAACAGACCCTTGTTTATTTTGATTTTCACTAAACTCTTTGTTGACAATTGATCGGTAATCTCAGAAATTAAATTTTCAGTAATACCGGACTTGCCAATCCGAATAGTGGGTTTAAAATCCCGTGATAGAGCTAATTTCTTGATGTTTTTTGGTATGTCAGACATGTGTATTTCTCCTGTGAGATTTGGGTCCTCCACCGACCCTTCGTACATCATTGCAAACTAAACATGAAATAATTAATTGTCCGTGTTTTATTCTAGTTCTTACGTTGGTTGAATCATAGAGTTGTTCACACTGCTTACAGAACATCAATCCTACATTTTTAGGAATTTTAAGTCTGTGTCTTTTACTCAATGAAATTAATTTGCTTAGTGCATTGTGTCTTACTTCACCTGGAATTGTGTCACTATCATGGATTAACGATATCAACTCATTTTGGATTTGTTTCGAACGGTTTTTGCGGTCGCCTCGATTTTTTTTGTGCGACCTGTTTTTGCTCATTTAATCACCGCTCATGATAAAGCCTTCAAAATGTCTGAAGTTATTTCATCAATGGGTCTGTCGCCATTTATCCGATGAAAGATACCTCTACTCTCATACCAATCTGCCAAAGGTGAGGTTTGCTCGTGGTAAGCGCTTAACCTTTGCAATACAGTTGATTCATTGTCATCTGCTCTGCGTTTCATTTCACTGCTTCCACACTCATCACATATGCCGGCTTTACTTGTCGGGTTAAACTTATCATGATATACTGCGCTACATTTTACACATGAGTATCTACCGCAAATACGTTCAACAATTCTCTCATCTGGCACCTCTATGGCAATCACATGGGTTACCTCGGTAATATTTGCAAGAGCCTCTGCTTGTGGAACAGTGCGAGGAAAACCATCGAACATAACTCCACTTTTTGCGTCAGGTTCTACTATTCTATCTTTAATCAAATCGATAATTATTGAATCAGGAACTAGTTTTCCATCATCCATGTATTTCTTAGCCTCGACACCCGTTGTTGTGCCATTTTTTACTGCAGCCCGCAACATGTCTCCAGTAGACACTTGAGGTAGCCCTGTAGAATCGGTAATTCTTGATGCCTGTGTTCCCTTGCCTGCGCCGGGTGGTCCAAACAAAACTATGCTGGTCATAGTTGACCGACATGTTCATCTAATTTCAATGTACCACTTAGCGTTGGTTTCTGTCCAGCCACATTTGGCCATACGCATTCCATTGTTCCATTGACCAACCGGGTGGCAATCCAGTAGCAGGTAAGGGAGGTGGAATAGGGTTTGATGGAGATGTTGGTTGCACATTAGGGACGGGCAA
>CAYPPO010000010.1:0-46953 GCA_964412625.1 uncultured Candidatus Poseidoniales archaeon | reverse complement strand
GCAGGTGGTGGCGTGAAGTTTTCCGCCATAGATTTGGCTAGTGCGGCAGCAATCTCTTCTTGTGAAACAGCTCCACTCGTCTTATCATCCTGTGACATACCGATATCTAATGCTTGATCTCTGCGACTACTCGCATCAGGTAAATTACCGTATAACTCAGCACTAATCAACTGCGAGGCATCATCCTCAGCGTAACCAGTGTTGCGCATCTTTCGAGAGAATATTATGATTACAATTGCCAAAGTCGCTAAGATTAAAACCGAAGCATACCAAGGCACTATATTGAACAATCCCTTGTTCCCTTCAGCCGGTGATGAAGAAGTTTGAAGACTGAAACTAGTAACTACCTCACCCTCAGACTCTAGGGTGATTATTACGCTATATGGACCACGATCAACACTTTCTTTTGGACTTATTTTTACTTCAACAGACTGAATGTTTCCGGGACTTACATCAATAGATTTCGGTGAAATACTCGGGCTCCAACCCTCGATTAAAGCACCAGTTTCATCGATAACTTTTATTGTTAAATCACCCTGCAAATTCACGTTTCCATCGTTTCTAATATCTAACTTTGTGGACTGACTGCTGCCTTTTGAAACTCCCTGAAGTGGTTGTAAAAGCTCGTCATCAAGAGTTATATTTCCATAAGTCGACTCAACTACTTTTACATCGAGAATTACGCTTTTATCAACTAATCTCTCGCCATTTGTTGCGGCAACTCTAATCGATATTTTGAAAGCGCTTTCTGTCACTTCTTCATTAATTGGTGGTATGATTCCTAGTCTTACCGTTTGATTTTCTCGTGGATTAAGTTGGGTTACAGGATTAGAAAAGCCAACAGTCCAACCATCTGGCGGCAATGAATACGACCAGTCAAGAGCGGCAACTGAATTACCATCATTGGTAATGATAAATTCAGCATAAGAAAAATCATCACTTAATTCACAACTGATAACCGAGGGGGATTCTAAATCGATGGATAGTTTTTCGACAATAACCAGTCGTGTATTGTTGGTAACGTAGTCAAAATTGGAGACCTCTGCCTTGATGTTGAATAAATTGAAATCGCCTTCCAAAGAAGAAATCGGTGACGCTACAATAATTTCTACCGACTCTGTCTGGCCAGCGGAAACTGTTACTTGGACTGAATTGCTGTAGAAAAGTCCGCCATACACTAGATCTGCGTACCAACTAGGGTTAGAGGGCTGAACTACTACATCCAGGGTTATATCGACATTACCTAAATTGATTATTTGGTAATCTAAAGTAACTTCTTCGCCGCTATCTATCACGATATCCCTGACCGCTAGATTAGTTCCTACATCGACCCCGTTTCTTACCAAGTTTGTGGTGTATAGAGACAATTCATCCACTTCAACTGTAACTAATTGCGAATAATTGAGGGTCGGGTCTGTCGAAGAAGTCACAAAGCATTCAATCGTGTCTTGGAACCCCGACAGTGGGTTACCTTCCGACACTTCAGGGACATAAATCCTAACCGGCATAGACAGATAGCTGCCGATGTCCAGCGGCTCAAAATCTAGCGATGATGAATTGGAATTTCCAAGCATGATTTGCCATAGATTTTGAGAATAGCATTCCACTGAATACTGTGCCTCTGAGTTGCCAACATTCAAGGCAGAAATGGCGAATGAAGCAGACTCCCCTGGCAAGGCAGATAGCCCATTAGTACCACTAACAACTATCCTGACGTCATCTACCTCTTCGATAATAATTGTTAAACGAATGGAATGTGATACTGTTGGTTGTGTCTGATAAGCTACAGTGACATCGACATAGAAAGTCCCAGACCGGGCATAGCGCGGATTGCTTGGGTCTGTTAAGTCTGCAAATATGTTGTCGAAGTTTAGTGAAACTTGAATTTCATCGCCCGATTGACCTTGCGGCTCAAGTTCGTAAGGACCATTCTGAGAAACGCTCTTTTGCCAGGTATCCTGTGGGGATATGAAGTAGTTAAAAACTGGATGTTTTTCCTGAACATTGGTGTATGACAACGTAACCATTTCAGTGCCTGTACCCTCATTTCTTATTACTACAGGAATGTCAATATCCGTATCATTTCTTACATCAAATATGTTTACCGCAGCCTGTTGACGTTCAACTTCACTAGTTGGGACATTACCTTCCCCATCTAGTGGTATAACTCGAACACCCAGTGCAGTTACTTCAACGTCAATTTCTAAAATATTATTATTTACACCAGAGGTTTCATCGTTCATCTCATCGAGTGCATTATTTGTATCTAAAGTAAGTTTTAGTGTATGAGTGCCGGTAGTAGAAAATGAGCGTGTCGTAATTTTCGATTCAATCCCACTTGATGGAACACCGTTTGATTGGCCTTGCATTAATACCACTCCTTCGGTGATATCCTCCAATACCCAATCGAAACTACCGGCATCTGCAGTACCCTGATTCATCCATGAAACTCTGACAGATACCACGTCATTTTGCAAAGGTGATTCAGATGAAAGAAAAATCGACTCTGGAAATGCGTATATATCCGGCCTTGCAATTATCGATGCGTCACCCGTGATAACTATGCTAAAATCTTGATCGACGCCGCCTCGGTGTATTACCTGAACCAACCATTGTCCGGAATTGGTCAAAGTATTCGGTGCAATACTAACTCTTTCGACATTGTTCTTTGTATCGCTAGAGCCACCCATTACGGAGAACCCGCCATTGAAGTTATTACCATACCATTGATTACCATCAGGATCGTAAATAATTAAATCAAGGTCATTGATTAGTTTTGCATCGGTCTGAGCAGATGTAGCACTACCCGCTTCATCATTCCAAGCTAGAGTGATATCGAGACCGTGATTGACATCTAAATCCAATTCATAGAGTAAGCCAAAAGACGGTTGTAAAGATTTGCCATCATCATAGAATGTAGATAATGGAGTTGTACCATCCATCGGCATCACGGTATTTTGGATATTTAGTTGCCCCCAGCCTTCGAGATTATTTGGGACGTCCGGAGCCCCCAAGTCTTCAGCACCGTTAATCATAGCCGCTTTAATTAATGATGCTGATGGAGATTGGATACCAACTTGCTCCCTTAGATATTCTCTAGTAAGAACCGCAAGACCACCAGCAACTGATGCCGATTGTGAGGTTCCTGATAGCGTCATGTAGAGTGGGTCGCCATTTGCATGAGTACCTGTACCACAAGCAAATCCACTGGGATTCCTCGCCTCTTCGGCTCTGCCAGAACAAATTTCTATCCCGGGTGCAACAACATCTGGCTTAATTCGCCCATCCATTGTTGGTCCTTCTCTTGAAATCCCATCGACTGAGCCTTGAGGTGTGGTTTGCCCGCTACCAGTAGTACTGACACCAACTGAAAGTACATTTTTTGCGGTGGAAGGAGTAGTTATCATAGACGTCCCAGTACCATCCCAATCACCTACGGAAAAGATTGGCAACAAACTGCGCTCGTCTTTGACAAACTGATCGACTGAGCGCGAATCTGCAGTATACTGCCCTTCGCTACCTGATAAGCCCCATGCATTAATCGCAACTCGGGCTGTTTTTTGCTTAGCGTCTGCTAACAGATCATAAATTGAGCCCTGCCTCCCAAAAGTTCCGGTTGGATCATATTCTAGAGCGTACATTGTCACCGACGCTTCTGGAGCGATACCTTTGGTCGATAAATCGCTGGTGCCGTCGCCAATCGCAGTCAATGTTACGTGAGTGCCGTGTCCACCATTGGAATCAGCTGGCGAGGTGTCGAGACCGAATTGAGTATAGATTGCTGCAACCCTACCCGCAATATCAGGATGATCACGATCTAGTCCGGTATCAGCAATCGCTAGCATTTCACCTGAACCATCTAATGTGAAAGATGGGTCGTTATCTAGCGAAACTACACCTGATATAGCTCTTGCAATGCCGTTATGAACCTGCATGGAAAACATTGGTTCTACCCACAAAACGCGCCCGTCTCTCGCAGTATTGAATAAGAAATTACTACCATCAGAGATTTTTGCTTGACACAGCGAAAAACCACACCAGGCATCGTGCGCACCGTAACTGAGCAAATCTAGGGCAAGTTCCATATATCCTCCATACCCTAAATCACTGGTTGGTATTACAGCAACATTGGTGTATGATTCACCTAGCATTAATTGTGGATGCAAACGATATCCGGGCTGAACATTATCCATCCAACGGATTTGTTCTGAATTAGATAGTAGTTCAATGGTATTATCAAAATTTGGTAAAATCCTAATGATGAAGTTGCCCTCACCAAGTAACTCCAATATAGAGAGATGACCAGCCTCTTCTAACTGATACAGCCACTGATAATTATAATCATAGAGCTGAACAAATTTCATACCAGTTCTGTCAAAATCATTGTCATCGATGTATGGATTTGGCAGTGATGGAAGCTGATCTATTAATGGGTCGAATGACCCGTGCGCTAAGCTGAATTGCCCAGATAATTCGCTAATTGGAAATCCACTCTGTCCCATACCTGAGATTTGATTCCAGTAGTTTGACACAGTTGCTAGTTCCCCATTTGAAGCATACTCTTTAGTAAATTCAGTACCCGATTCTGTCGCCAATAAATCATGATTTACATATGGTGAAAAAGAAATCCCGAGGAGCAAAATAATCCCAAATAGGACTTGCTTCGGCTTGAGCATACCCTGCGGAAATCTGCTTGGTTTTTGAAAACAACCATTATATGTGGCAAAATTGCTCATAAAATATTGTTGTATTTTGATATTGACTCATCGGTCTTTGCTACCGAGGCGCGCCAATTCGACTCAGTACCCATCAGGGCCCTAATCGCATCAACATTTTCAGGAATTACATCTGATTCTTGATGGATGGCTTGGAAATAATATAGCGTGTTGCCGTCGAGTTTCACTCCATCACGCCAAACAAATATTTCATGCAAATCGCCCCACTTACGACCAATATCTCTTGCGTATTCCATGACCTCAGCGGTCGTTGTTATTCCAGTTTCTCCTCCATCCATGAGGATTATTCTTGGTTCATTCGACCACATATCAAGCACTGCGTTAGTATCTAACCCGTGCCCTTCGGGCAATTGTGCAACAATTACATGAACATGCATTATAGTGGTTGGAACTGCAACAGCCATCGAATTTATGGTGATTTCTGGCTTAACTGTCATCACATCAGGTCCATGGTGAGAAGGCACTTTCAACACTGGCTTTATTGCATTAATCGGCCCTTTACTAGAGTCTCCGGGGTCTGCAGCTCTGCGTATCATAGTGCATTCAACCGACAACTCTCCACAGTGATCATATAATGGGACTAATGTTCTTGACAATCCAGTAGTATTACAGGAAACCACTCTCGTTCCAGTGGCGTTAAGGTTCTCCTTGTGGTTGGCAGATGAAGTGTAAGACATACCCGTCATTGCATGCTTTTCACCACCCTGGAAAATCCATTTGACACCTGCTGATTGGTATTTAGCTAAATTGCTAGCACCGATTTTACCGGGAGAACAGTCGATTACTATGTCAGCGACTGCCAGCAACTCAGTTAGGCCACCATGGCACTCATATCCTGCGGTGGCAAAGGCGGCAATCTTTTCATCCTCATCGTATGTACAATAGATTGGATAGCCTTTTCGCACCGCTAAATCGCAACCAAATGCTGGTCTTGTTTTGGTTACTCCGACGATTTCCATGTCATCTTGTGCGTCGACCGCATCAGCAACTCTTTTCCCGATTGTACCATATCCGTTAATTGCGACCTTAATTACCATAGTCTCACAGACCTTTGGCATTGGAGAATATCTATTAACAAATCGTATTGATGGATTTATCGGAAAAAATCAACTTCGAAATCGTTGTTATAAGAAGAGTATATGTCCATCCTAGTCCGACATAGACACATGGCGGATACTCTTGATGTTGTGGCAAGGTCATTTAACATCAATAATAAACTGGGCCCAAAACTAGAAGCCGCAGCAGAACAAAATGCAATTTTACGAATCGGTTGGACAAATGCTGGCGACCCAGTACCAAAGAATGGTGAACTAGGTCTGTGCCCCGGAATTCCAGAGGGCGCCAAAATAAGGGCGTTAGGTACTTTAGGATCATGGACGGCAGCATTTGGAAAAGGCGGTATGTTCACCATACAAGGCGACGCTGGTTCTTTTTTGGCGGCAGCCAACAATGGGAATCAGGTGACGTGTGAAAGGTCCGCTGGAAATTATGCTGGCTTCGCAATGACAGCCGGTAAAGTCTCGATTCTAGATGGCTGTGGAGACGATTTAGGGGCGTGTATGTCTGGAGGATTAATCGTTGTTCGTGGCAACGCTGGACTAAGAGTCGGTGGCGGCATGACCGGAGGCATAATTGTTGTCGATGGCGATATTGGAAACGACCCTGGTGCTGGAATGACGGGGGGTAAAATCATCGTCAATGGTAGATGCCCCAATCCGCCAAATGGTGTGGTATTAAGGCCAATTACGGATTCAGAACTAACAGAACTTAACAAAGAAATCGATGACAAAAATTTTCAAATTCCCAATGACTCGGTTTGCTTAGAATCGAATGGTGAGCTCGGAGCCACCGATGAAAGTAGTGTTGTCTCGTCCGGTGATTTGTCAATGATTGGCCTAGTCCCCGCAGGTCAACCTAGCAATATGTTTTATTCTTCTTGTGATACTGTCGCACTGCTTGGAGAGCGCGCAGAATCAAACACCCCAATCGCCCTTCCATTACCAATTATCCCACGCCTAAACGATGGTAAAAATCTCATCAATAAGAACCCATCAAAACTTATTGAAACTCAACCATTTATGGTACGAACTAATCCCAGAGGAATTGATTTCGTTACTGTTGATATGACTAATTTATCGCACTGCACAGAGATATTGTCAACATGTGGTGGTGCGGTTATTGATTTAATGAATATGCCGAGTATGAATGCCGAAGAAATCGATGGCATGTTGGTTTCGATAAGATCTCTACTGGGTCAGGAAAAACCATTCGGTTTTTCTCAGGGTGTTGGGAGAATTGATTCCTTACACAAATCCTCTGCCTATCACAATGCAGATGTAGCAATCTGTATCATCGAGGATCAGACAGGTATTTCTGAATCAGCCAGTTTACCACTAATCGGCAGAAGTAATAAAGCAAACTTAGAAAATACCTACACAGATTCAGGAATATCCATTGGATTTTCTGCTAATGCCGAGGATGTTGCTAAATTAAGGGCATCAGGACTGAAATTTATTTGCTGCTCATCCCCAAGTGAAGCCTATGGTGATATCGATAATTGGCTTGAAGAAATACATTCCCAATTATCTGCAATCTTGCAACGCCTCGGTCTTGAGTCAATAGATTCGTTGGATAGACAAAACCTCAGAGCATTAGATCATGAGACTGCCGCAGTGAGCGGTTTGCGATTATCAGGATATGAAAGACCACTCCCCCACTGGTTTGCAAGGTAGGTAATATAATGCCAACAATATCTGTTAACCAAGACCTAATAGCCAAACTTTTGAGTATTCATGGCCTAGAGCACGACATAAAACAGATTTCAGATCAGTTACCTCTGCTTGGAACAGATATTGACCGTTGTGATGAAGACATTTTGGACATCGAGATATTCCCGAATCGACCTGATTTACTATCAGGAGAGACACTTTCTCGGGCGATTAGAAATTTTATTCACCATCAAAACACAGGCCCAGAATTAGAGGTCTCGAGTGGTAACATAACTATGACAGTTGATAAGGAATTAAAGCAAATTCGACCAGTAATTTTAGGTGCAGTAGTCAGAAATATTGATCTTGAAAGACTAGGCATTGAATCAGATGAATTCATAAAGTCGCTAATGGATCATCAAGAGAAACTACATTTTGCTTTGGGTAGAGGCCGTAAGAGGGCGTCAATTGGGGTCCATGATTTATCGACGATATCGCCACCATTTAGGGTAAAAGCTGTATCTGGTGAACAAAAATTTGTGCCACTAGCGATGGATGAACCAATGTCAATCCAAGAGATTCTAGAAAATCACCCGAAAGGAATCGACTACGCTCATTTGTTGGAAGGGTTCGAAAAATACCCTGTGATTGTCGACTCAAATGACGACGTTCTGTCATTCCCGCCAATAATCAATGGTAATCAAACAACTGTTACCGCGTCAACAAAAGATTTCTTTATTGATGTCACAGGTTGGGATTTCCGTTCTTGTGAGGCATCACTCATGCTGGTTGCCCTGCAATTGCAGGAACTCGGGGGGTCAATTGAATCGATCAACATCACTAACTGTGACGGAAAAGAACAGGTATTCCCAGACGGTAACCCAATAGAGCATGTCCTAGCCACAAATCTGCTTAACGGATTATTAGGGAGAGAACTAAGCGAACCGGAATTAACCAAATCGATTAATCGGATGGGCGGGAGATTCATCTCTCGTGATGCAAATGAGATAAGGGTTGAAATGCCGAGGTGGAGATTTGATATTTTACATCCTGTCGACTTGGTTGAAGATATAGCAATAGGTCATGGTTTCGAGGATTTGGGTGAAGATATTCCACGTTCACCTATGACTGCCAAGCCTCGTAGTGATGCAAATTTACTACGCAGAGTTAGGGAATCTATGCAAGGGTTAGGCATGATGCAAATACAATCTCTAACTTTATCTAATGATGATGACCAATTTAATCTTGTCAGATGGAGTAATGTTGGTGAGATAACTAGAATTACCAACCCGATTACCATCGATCATACACTACTACGTCAGTATTTACTACCAGGGCTTTTGAGGCTCCTATCATCTAACCGACACCACGACCTGCCCCAAAGCGTATTCGAACTTGGAACTGTTGTAAGGGACCATAAGAACTCTTCACGACTAGCGTTTTTAGTCGCTGAGCGCACTGGTGGTTTTGCCTCAGTAAGGGGAAGAATTCAAGCATTTTTGCGAGATTTGGGTGCGAGTGAATATGACATTGAAACCCTGCCGGATAATGAAGGACCTTGGTTAGCAGGTAGGGCTGCGAAAATAATGGTAAATGGTAATCAAATTGGTTGCTTTGGCGAAATTGATCCCCATGTAGCAACACATTTTGATCTGAAAGTACCTATCAATGGAGCTGAATTTTGTCTAGAACAAGTAGCAAAAGCGATTCCTGACCCGGTTTAAGTACACAAATCATGGCATTGTTTGAAATGCTAATCTTCTTCGAGCAAACATGCGCAGAATGGCGGTAATAGTTGTATTACTGATTTGTGCATCTTCTACAGTAATCCCATTTTCTAGTGCTAATCAACACTCAACTGATAGCTACTTATTGGTAGAGTCAAGCAATGAGCACATAATTCACAGAGGAGAAACAATAGAGGCAGTCATTACAGTAAAGAATCAGGGCCCTGAGGCTACAACAATCGATTTTAGTCATGATTTACCAGACAATATTTCTATCAGTAATTTACCAAGTGATTTTACTTTGGAAATCGACCAGGTTAGGCAATTTAGATTTTACTTTACGTGCGATAATCAGGCTCCTTACACTACGGTGATAGCGTTTGTCAATATTACCACAGACATGGATTCTGTGACTGCCTATACCAATGAATTCAATCTTATCATCGCGAAACGTTCCGATTTAAGATTTGGAGTGACAGAAGATTCGCAATTCATAGTAGATCCAGGATTGCGAACTAATCTTGCAGTAAATATAACGAATTTTGGCGAGTTTGAGGATTATGTTAGTTTCTCAATCGCCTCTAGTTCCGGCTGGGAATGGGGTTGGACTATGGATTATGTCGAAGATGACAACGCTATGGAGTTGTTGCAAGTTGGGGAATTGAAATTTGTCAGGCTATGGATTGATATTCCTCAAGTAATCGACTCCAACCCTTTAGCATTGACTGGCCCGAGATTCTCATTGACGGCTACATCAAGTCTCGACCGTGCTGAGGTAACGTGGAACTTTGATTTGCTAATGTCAGAATTTCGCAATGTGACATTGGACAATCGGGGAGATGACTTACAACTTGATCCTGATTCTAATGAGCGAATACCGATTACCATCAGAAATTCCGGTAATATCGAAAACAGGTATAATCTAGAACTGCAAATAATTGACAACACAGGAAATACAATTGATAGTGTAAGCGCAGCTGACCGAGTAGAATATGACGGATGGATTGTAGCAATTTTTGGAGGTTATGAGGAACAACTACTCTTGCCCACACAAAAGCGCACTTTTGAAATTGGATTTCAATCACCAAATCAAAATTTTGGCGAGGTAAATGTCAGGGTCAATATTGTTCCAGTGGGAGCCGTTGTTAGATCTATAAATGTAGATTTGACCTCAGAAATAAATTGGAATAGAGATTTTGAAACCGAATTAATATCACAAAATTGTAACATACTACCACTAGAAGACTGTAATCCTACTTTTAGAATATATAACTATGGCAATTATCAAGATATGTTCCAAATTGATGCGGTGGAAATTCCGGCTTTTGTGACATTAGAAAATGCCCAAAAGTCGCTCCAAATTCCAAAGAATTCGCATGTAGATGTTACTGATATTATAATTACTGCCAAGCAAGGTGTTGAGGCATTTTCCAATTCACAGGTGGTCTTCAAGGTTCACCTAGCAGATGATGCAAACGAGTTTCAAAATGTTGCTATTGATGTAGTAATTGCGCCAAAAATTGATTGGTCAATACAGGATTTAGCCCAAGAAAGTGATGCTTTAGGACGATTCAATATTGCGATGACTTTACGTAATGACGGTAATGCTGCCGATGGTATAATTGTTCAATTACAATGTTCACATTTCACAACTATGACACTAATTCCTCCGATAGATTCTGTAGTAGAGTCAGGTGTTGAGTTTCCGCGTTCGTTTGAAATTAATAATATCGAGTTCGGTTCAAACTTCACTGTTCGTGCTTGGGCAGAGATTCCAACTGACCAAATCAGCAATGGAACAATGTTTCTCAACATAAGCATAAGATCGAGTTTTGCCCCTGATGAGGT
This sequence comes from uncultured Candidatus Poseidoniales archaeon, assembly GCA_964412625.1. Lineage (GTDB taxonomy): Archaea > Thermoplasmatota > Poseidoniia > Poseidoniales > Poseidoniaceae > MGIIa-L1. The sequence continues at coordinate 35,934 of CAYPPO010000010.1, read as the reverse complement.
CATATCGTTCACTTCTGGAGTTGATTACACTGGCGTACCTTGGCAGAAGGCGGATGCTGTAGACAAAGATGAAGGGTTTGCTGAGATTTTATCGACAACAGTTCAGTTTGCAATGGCATGGAAATGGATTATACTGTCTATTCTAGCATCAATGTTGATTATTGGCAAAGCCTTTTTTGACAGAAGTGTGAGAAACCAAGAGAAGCAACTAATTAACCAAATGAGTAGTCAATCAGATACATCACAGACAGACGATTGGATGGCTAAATTTAGCAAAGAAAGCCGTGTTGAACAGAAAATTGAATCCCCAAAGATTTCTGCCCAGCGTTTTGAATCGGGATTCAGAAGCAAAAGTGGTGGGCAAAAGCCAGTCACTTCACCTGTCGATGAACAATTACGTAATGCTGCAGCATTGGTTCTAGATACTCATGACAAAACCTCGGTGGTAGCAAATGCAGATGCGTTGCTTGATTCAATCAGCGTGACCGGTATAAATTCGCCGGCACAAGAAAATTCAAAATTAGAGTTAAAAGACTACAACCCAAATATGACTGAAAGAAACGACCCTCAAAACCTACTCAATGATAAAAAAACTGGCCTTGATTATACAAAACATGTACCTCTACCTGATGATGATGATTTAGATTTTTGAGAAATTATGATAGAAATTGGAATAGACGAAGCAGGCAGAGGACCTGTGATTGGACCGCTGGTAGTATGTAGCGTAGCAATTCCCAACAAAGATGTTGGCCTATTAGTTGAGATAGGTGTCAAGGACTCTAAAGATTTGTCAGCTGGAAAACGTCAACAGATCAAGGATTGGTTCTTGAAAAACTGTGAGGCAAGAGGTTGGCAGTTTTCATTGATACATTGCCAACCCGAACGTATTGACAACGCAGTATTAAGGAAAGGATTAAACATCTTAGAGACTGAGTTATTTGCTGAATCCATCAATCATCTTGAACTTGAATCCGGGGCTGTAGTGAACATAATATGTGATGCATGTGATGTTGACGAGCAACGATTTAGCCGAAGAGTATCGCAGCTAATCGACCGGTGGCCTTGGAAGCAATCCACGATAAGTAGTTATCACAAGGCTGATGAAAACTATCCCATCGTTAGCATGGCAAGTATTCTAGCAAAACAGGCAAGAGATGAGGCAGTAAGGGCCATAGAATTAGATATTGGGTTTCCAATCGGCTCTGGATATCCAAGTGATAAGAAAACCATTGATGCTGTCAGAAAAATGATTGACAAAAAACCACATGAACAATTAAGATGGTCTTGGTCAACCGTCAAAAGAATATGGAGTGAAGAACACACTTCAGAATTACCCACAAGAGACCTGACAAGTGGCAGTCAAACCACCTTATTCTAACCACTCAATTGATGAAGTATTGGCCATACGGCTGTATGTTTGACATGGATTGGTCTCCTGATGAAAAAACCGAAACTATGCTTTGGCATATGGCTATTCAAAACGCCATCGAATATTCAGGAAAAGCAGCACCTGGTTCTGTGATCGGCCGTTTGATGAGTATCAGACAAGATTTGAGACCTCACGGAAAAATCTTGAGCCCACTGATTGCTTTGAAAGTCACTCAAGCAAATAGTTTAGCCAGCAAAGAAGGAATCGAGTATCTCAGAAATATCCTTGCTGAGGAAGCACCAGAGTTATTACAAGAGAGAGAAAAACAGGCCAGGCGAGAGGGTCTGCCAGAATTAATTAATGCAGATAGAGGTAAAGTTGTCTTACGATTCGCCCCCAATCCAAATGGGCCTTTATCCTTCGGCCATGCAAGAGGCATAATCATTAATGGAGAATATGCAAAAGAATACGATGGTGAACTTATTCTAAGATTTGACGACACCGATACAATAGTCAAACCACCCCTTTTAGAAGCATACGACACTATTCAAAATGAAGCAGAATGGCTGTTAGGTTTCAAACCACATAGAGTAGTTATTGCTAGTGACAGAATGGCAGAATATTATCGCCATGTGGAATTGATGCTTGATGGAGAATTTGGTTATGTCTGTCAGTGTAGTGCTGAGGCGTTTAGAGAATTTAGAGTGACAAAAGTAAATTGTCCATGTAGAGATAACAGCGTGGAATTGAATAGACAATTATGGACTCAAATGTTGAATGGAACATTCCAACCAGGGGAATCAGTAGTTCGAGTGAAAACCGACATGACACTCAAAAATCCGGCACTTAGGGATTGGCCTGCATTGAGAATTCAAGACACGGTGAATAACCCACACCCTAGGAAAGAAATTGGCTCTAAATATCGTGTATGGCCACTTTTGGACTTCCAGAGTGCTGTTGAGGATTATTTGCAAGGAGTCACCCACATTATCCGTGGCAAAGATTTGATGGATTCAACAAGGAAACAGACTCTATTGTACCAACATTTTGGGTGGCAATACCCAGAAACGATGTATTGGGGTAGGGTTAAGGTCCACGAATGGGGTGGTTTCTCAACCTCTCAAATGCGCAATGATATAGAATCAGGAAAATTTTCCGGTTGGTCTGACCCAAGACTTCCAACAATTGCTGGGTTGAGTAGGACTGGTATACAGGCCGAGGCATTGAGAAATTTTTGGAAAGAATTAGGAGTCACGCAAAAAGATATTGCGGTACCACTAGCAACCCTGTATTCTCATAATATCAAAGTTATCGATGATGATGCTCCTCGTATTTCGTTCATTAGAGAACCTGTTGAATTAGTTATACAAGGTGTAGAATTTGATGAGCTCAACATTCCAAGGCATCCAAATAATGAATCTCTAGGTGTGAGGAATATCAAACTGATTAGTAGAACAATATACATAGAAAAAGCAGATCTCGCACATAGTAAATTAAGGTTGAAAGAATTTGGCGATTTTGATATTGATGGCAATGTTGCTTCTTTCGTGGCGAAAGCAAGAACCGATAAGCGTAAAATCATTCATTGGACTTCAAAGGATAGTTGTGATGATGCAAACTTTTCAACGATACTAGACGGCGAATTGGTTTCCATTAACGGAAAGTTTGAGACCAACAATTTACCCATTGGAACTGCTGTGCAACTCGAGAGAATCGGTTACGGAATCATCTCTTCGACAGACAGCATAATATTCACACACGATTAGTAAATATAAAGACTCTAGACATATAGGACAATTTAATGTCAACCGAAACTAAGACTGTGGCTGATTTGGAATTAAATGATGAACATATCACGGCTGGTTTGAGCGATACTCTACAAGAAGCTGCTCGAAGATTACTGACTGTTCCTGGTGGGATACTGATTGTTTTAGATGATGAGTCAAAGGTCAAAGGGATAATAGGATACAAGCAATTACTACTAGCGATTGATAAAGAAATCGATACTAAAACCGCTACTTGTGCCGAACATATGGAAATGGACTATATGGAAATTAGACTTCATGAAGATTTAGTTGATGTGCTAAAGAATATTCGTAAGAGGTCCCCTCAAGCAGTTGTAGCTGTAGACGACAATGGGGATTTTAGTGGCTATTTTTCACCTAGTGATTACCAAGAAAGTAGAGCAATGGTAAAATCTCTAAAACGCCTAAAGTTGTGATCATCCGACAATTTTGATTGTTTTGCCGCAACCACTGCATGATATTTTCAGTGGTCGTTCATTACTTAACACTGGAATTGGAGTCGAACAGGACGGACAATTAACTGATGGGACATTTACCACTGGTTCTGAATCATTATTTTTGGTTTCAGTTGCACGTAATCTTCGTGGACTTACAAAGGCGGTTAGAATCCACAAAACCGACGCACCCCCTGATGTTCCAAAGACAAACAACGGCGGATAAGCAAAGATGTATACGAGTGCTGCAACTGGGAGGAGAATAAGTTCGAGCATCAGAAATCTCCTGTGTTTATTCTTAGTAATCGAAAGCGAAAAGGCCAAGCCTAGCAATAGAATTACTAGTGTAATAATGGTTAGTGGCATTGGCCCAAATAACAGGTTGTCGTTTGGCTGTATTACCACAGTAAAACCTTCATCTAAACTTGTTGAGGTTGATTCCATCTTTATTACCTCACCCCATGGATATCTAGAATGCGAGAAGGATATGGAATCCGTCTCCAACAATTCAGCATTGCCAAAGGAGGTTAAAACTGAAGATTTTGCCTCAACTGTTATTGTATAATCTTGCCATAAAACCGTTGATTGTGTTGCAGTAAAACTACGTAAAATATCAATCTGTTGTCCACTTTCTAATGTTTGAAGAGTTGAGAATGTGATAGACAGTGGATGATTGACAACTCGCGTTTCACCTTTCAAATCAACTGATACTGATATTGTATCAAAGTCACTTGAATCACCAATCAACTTTTCGCTTTGTAACTGCATCCCGTTAATATCGCTCATGTAAGTGCGGTATCTAGTCTTCATTTCTCGTTCGAATTGTTCTTTCTCAACATTTTCGATGTCTCGACTTTCTCTGTCTTCTTCTGAAACTCCACCAGGGTTCCAGCCATACAATACTGATGTTGAGGCAAGTTCATTGTCTCCAATGTGATCCATTCCCCAGCGCATCCAAAAGGCCATTTCACCATCGATGTCCAAAGTAGTTTTTCTCGCCAGCTTAAGATTACCACTATCGCTTGACAAATCGATTATTTGTTCAACAATCAATGGGCTACCAACACCACTTGTTCGAAGTGGTTCGTCTTCTGGATAAAATGTACCTGTTCCTCCACCAGTATCTGTTACTTCAATAGTAAGTTGAGCTGAGCCTTGTATCAATGGGCCATTTGTTTGTAAATTTAATCTAATCGAGACATCGACTACATTGGTTCCAGCTGCCGAGTCTTGCCAGGTCCAAGTAACTACAATTGAATCACCTCGCTGGGTTTCAATCGGGTCGCCATCTACCTTCAGACCATCAACAAACATCTCAATTGAGTCTGAATATGCTAAGGCATCCAAGCCAAAGGGTGAATCCAGTACCGCAGAAAGGTAAATGTCGCTACCCTCAACTTGAGGCTCGTCGATCGATAATTCCATCAGCGGTATCTCTGCAGTTATACTAGAGGAAAATTCATCGGAACCCCAAAGAAATTCTAACTCGGCATCACCGCCGGGAACACTGAATATTACCGAACGTGCGCTAAGTTCTAATTCAATCTCACTAGAAGCTGAAACTGACATTTCTTCAACCGGTATTGAGAATTCAATTTGACCCTCTCCTTGGGCTAAAACAGATGATTCTAAATTAGTTGAATCGGAAAATTCTTGCGACCCAATTTTTATGGTGGCAGTGGCATTTATCTGTGCTCCCCCTGCATCGCTCACTCGATAATTAATGACGAAATTCCAATCGGATTCCGGAATTGAGCCTGGCCATACACGCCCTAAACTCCAAAATCCAACCGTTTCTTGGGAAGTAATAGAATTGGCAATAACTGCGTTACTTGCATCATCAGCTAACAACTGGGAAAATGGTGAAAGTTGACCCGTTGACCCACCGATAAGATACAATTCTACTACGTGAGCATTGTCACAACAAACTACTGTTGACTCTGCTTCTACTGAATTGATAATTGATGAAGAAAAGGGGATTGAGACCAACATCAAAACAACAACGCACTGCGCCATCCGCCTGAGGTATCTGTCCAACACAGACCTACCAAAAACTCATGGCTCATAATTTACACTATCCAGTGTGAGGTGAAATCACATTTTTTGAGCCTTGATTTACCATCACAAAGCTTTCTCAAGTAAATTACCTAATTCTTTTTCAAACAAGGATACCAGTGCTTCACCAACCTCACCTTGCAAGTCGTCTGGCAACAGCCTCAAACCTAACCTAGTTGCTGCCCTAGTTGCCTTTAGTTCAGCATAAATTGAGCGCGCCTTTGATTGAAAATAATACGATACTGCTTCTTTAATTTCGGCCTTTAATTCAGGGTCTGCTTCGACCTTATTTCTTATGTGGGTTTTGAGTTCATCTTTTACTAAGTCTCTAAATGCTTCAATGACTAGATCCTCGGTTGACATTAGGTCTTTTATTTGGTCCTTGATACTACCAGTCAGCAATCGTTCAATGGCCATAGACCCCCGAAGCAGCCATAGGGTTTGAATTCATCGTATGATATTATGATAATTTACCAGCCGAAATCAATCTTCTCAGAACCTCTCCCGCATGAGATTTACTCGTTTCTTCCTCAATTGGCCAGGCAGATTTTGTCCGATATATTTGACTGTGTAAATCAAGATCATTATCAGTTGTGACTATCCTGAACCATAATAGTTCCTCTAACCTAGGTGTTGATATTTTAGTGTCAGACAATGTTGGCAAGGCTAATTCGCTCATTGCTTGTTTTCTTTGACTGAAGTCCATTTTCGGCCATTTTTTGGCAAGCCTATTCAGTAAAGCCGATGGGAAATTTGGCATCATATCGGTGTCCGGATTCTCAATTTCTGGCAAAGCCAAAACTCTAATTGAACCTTCACTCTGTAGTATATCTCTAATCTTAGTGTAAACAGGGTCGTATGAATTGTCCAGCGACTTACGCAACCATTGACCACAACCTGCTAGCGGACGTAATCGCCTTACTCGGGCGCCATTTGGTGCTAATATTGAGGCGAGTGCAGCACATTGAACCACAACATCTAACGCGCCGGTGTGTTGTTTTTCAGAATTTGGATGGGATACTGATACAGATAGCGGAACCACTCTAAGTCTGCCCAAGTCATCAATTTGTTCGTGGCTCCAAGTTTCCTCAAATTGCTCGACGCTTATGACTAATTGGGCTGGTGATGAGAAATCATATTGTTCACCTTTAGGTTGATCATAAATAGATTTCAATATTTTTCGACTGTACGGGATTTTTGCATCCATCATTGCTGCTTCTAAATGAGCTAAAGAAACTATGCTGTCTAAATCAGCGGTAGCAAAAATTGCGACATTATCGGCACGGGAAATTGCTTCTGCAAACTTAACTATTCTGTCTTTTGCGTGACGAAATAGCTCAGCCTCAATCAAATCCTCCATAGCTATCAAACAACCCGCTTGGTTGTTGTTTTACTACAGGCTATATGAATCACTCGACCATTAGTCGTAGTTCATCTCTCTTGTAACGCCAATCGGAAGGTAACTTGCCTTCTGAGATGTAGTAACTAGCAAGTTTTCTAATCTTTGCCTCAGTTAATTCTAGAGACCTCTTGTTGTGAATATCTTTATGATTTCCACTACCCAAGTGCTCGATGATTCTTACTGCTTGTCTCATCAAATTCATCATATCTTCGGGGTATGTTCCTCCGATATCATTTTCAGCGAGTATTGTTCCTATTCTCTTGCCAGTTACTAATCGGACATCAGGTACAGCATGTTGGTCTCTCAACATTGTGCCAATTTGGGCAGTTGAATGACCTGCTTTACCTAGGTCAACCACGAGTTTTGTTACTTCATCTGAGTTGGTGTTAGACCACTCCGGTGCCTCTGTGACGTACGGCTTTGACGAGCCACTCTTACCTTTCCTTGACTTGTACATACGTGCCATGTTAACCACTCAAGCACCCTTGCGACTTGCCTCTCATTATTAACCACTTCCCATATTACCCGTCAATAAGGACGTCGCTATAACCGCTGATGACCCTTAGCAATCATTCCTGGGGTCGTAGACCACTCCCAACCAGATGCGGTTGCTCTAGCAAGGCCTACTGGCAAATTATCTTGCATAACAAGTAAGTCATCACCAGATATTATTCCCAAATCGTAGCTTTCTATTATGCTTGAAAATATGTCTCCTTTCCATGATATGTTGGATTTCAAATGTATTTTTTTGAGTGATGAATTCGCTGAAATTAGGGGAATTGATGACTTGGCTAATGAAAAACCTCTACGGTCATTTGACCATAAAGCGATTTGTTTTCCATGATGTTCGATTCGCCAGAAAGGTGGCTTACCCCTGATTGTTACATCATCCAACCACTTATCATTTTCCATTTTATAGCGGGCGACACTAGAAAAGTTGTCTAACAATATTTTGTGATGCTTACGATTTCGGAATGCATGTTCCTTACTCACCGTGGATACTACTTCTCGTAGTTTTTCTAGTGCTTCTCGCGAAGTCGCTGAATTCCCGACTCTGGTTTCATAATATCTTATCCCTGGTAACTCGAAGGACATTGAGGAATGATTGATAACGGTGTGATAATTATTGTTCTTAATCAAAGAATCCAACATATTTCTTGTTCTGTGAATTTCATCAAAGCTCCACTCTCCTGTTACAGGAATATCATAATGTGAAGCCGGCCAAGTTTCTTCTAAATCTCGAGGGACTAAGCCCAAAGGCGAGGTAACCATCATTTCATGAAATGCGCTATGGCCGATTACGTCGAGGAACTTTCGATGGGATTTAGACATGCGGTAAGGCTTTTTTGCCGAGCACGGCAATAGTAGTAAGACATTGTCTAAACCTTCTGGTGGCTGATACTGTTCAATCATAAAATCAGTCCATTTTGTAACCACAGGATTACTAAGCGAGGCGTGGGAATTACAATGTAAAATAGTGTCTTTAGGCACATGAGATATTCCAACATCAGAATTATACCTAGCCAATTTATCGTGATAACGCAAATGCTCGACTAATTTTGGACTGTTTATTGCCTGTTGTTCAACCAGTGTTCTAAGTGTCCCGTCAGCCAACCTAGCTTTGACTTCACTAATGGCCAATTTCCAGTGAACGACTTGAGACTCTAAATCCGTATCTTCTCCAGATTGGGGGACTGGTTTTCGGGGACCATTGGAAGTCAAAATAAAATTTGCAGCAGTGCATTGACGTGATCTAGCTAAATCAAAAATATCAACTCCGAACCAAGTAAGAACAGCGAGATTGTCCGGACCACCTATTCCAGGAGTCCAAACTAATGCTCCGGGAAACTTATGTTTGATAGCAATTAATGCGTCAACAAGTTTACGTTGTTGTGAAGCAAGTTGAACCGCATCGACTAGCACCACCACGCTTGGTTCAAATTCAAGGTTTAGTAATGAAGTATCATGGTTTAATCTCTGCCATGAAATTGGTAGTAGGCCACCACTACCCGCTGGCTCACCAGCGTCCGCTTCGTCTAATGAGGGCGGTAAAACATGACCAATTTTAGTTGAGTATATCGGTAAATTTTCAGCAAATTCAGGTGGCGATAGCGGGAGATTTGCGCTGAGTGTGAGGGTTTGTGGAATTTCGTTATTCGTAGAAGCATTAAACGGCGTAATTTGACTATCTGTTTCACAATCACCCGCCAAACCAACTAAGCAGGGAGTTGTGGTTGATGGGGATTTTCTATCCCCTAATGCCCAACTCCTCGCATACATGTAACGATGAATTACCGTACGACCCAATTCATTCGCCATAGTAGATGCTGATACTATTCGTACAAGAATAATTCCTTTTCTACCTTAACTTCAAACATGACAAGGCAAACGCAGTGTCATGGAGGGTCGTCTTCGATGTGTGATAGTCACCCTCCTATTATTAGCTACAACGACCTATACTCTAATCGAAGCAGTGAATAACGAAATTTACTCGAATGAAGAAATTGAACAATCACATGTGTTCAACTCGGCTACAGAGCAGAAGAATTACGAGTGGGACTTGATTGCTGGAAATTGGTATAGTATCCAAACTAATTGCTTTTCATGTACCTCTTCCCTGTCTTTTAATGATGACATAATCCAATCCGATGCACAAAATTATTCTGGCCAAGCCAACAATGATGGTAAACTAAGATTAGTGATTGACAACCCACAAGGTGAAAATTTTGAGATTTCCGCGATAGTAAATGTGAGTGATAATCATCCTAACATTAGACCAAGTCCACAAACCGAATTTCAACAATCGCAAGTTTACCAATGCCCTGACGAAAATCACTGTATTGACAAAGAATCCCCAGTTCTAGCGAGCACCTACTTTGAAAATCACAGTGCACACTCGATTAGCGGCATCCTTGAGGGTCAGCAAATCGATTATTTCGGTTTTCCAGTGAGTATAGGACAAACAGTTGAAGTAAACCTAGAGCACGCTAATGCTAACATAGAATTAACATCGTATTTTCAAAACTCAACAAATGAGGTGGAATTAGACGGACAACTATCGGCTAATGCGATTACTAATGAATATACTAATCCACAACTAAACTACATCGATATAGTCGATAACGGACGACTTGTAATTAAAGTATCATCAGCGGTTACCGACACCATCTGGTCGGTTAGAATTATTCTTCATAACCAATCACAAGCAAGTATGATCGAATTGACTGATGATTTAGAAATCCTCGGCCACAGCACAAGAACGGTATTATTCGAGATAGAAGAAAGCATAGCACTTTCCTTCACTCCGATTATTTTTGATGTCGACTATAACTACCAATCACTCGTTGACTCCGAATGGCTGTTTTCAGGTAATGGAACCTTTTCTAGTGGTACAAACAACTACATTTTCCCCTTGCCTGGTAGTACTGCACTTAGACTAATAATTTCGGCTGAAGTTTTTTACATGCAAGCAAACGTAATGAATTTTGACGACATTAGCAGCGGTCTAGAGGCCCCTTCACTACCACCTATTTTGGCCTCGACTGATAATTCATCATGGCCGATTTTGGACGTTAAAGGTCCTAATCTTGTTGGTGAATTTACCCATTCGATTAGAGACTCTTCCGACGTGTATAGAATTGAAATCGATGCGTGGGAGGATTCAATACACTTCGTAAAAATAGAAATTGAAGGCAACATCAACGAGTTTGAGATTGAATTAATTGAAAAAGATCAGGAAGATTGGTCTGAGGTTGAATCAAAAATCAGAACGACTACTTTTGGAAAATTGAGTGTTGCACTGGAAATATCAAGAGGCACGCACTTCTTTAGAATTTCATTACTTAATAGTTCAACAAGTAATGTTTGGGGCGAGTATATCGAACCAACAAAGTATACTATAATCACGACATATGAATTGGTTGACGAAGGAGATGAACCTTGGTTCCCACCCGATGACAATGCCCAAAAATGGGGTAATATTGCACGCTGGTTCATGGGCATCCTGTTCTTATTGCCGGCTCTATACTTGGGGATGCTTCAAGTCAGAAAGAAGAATTACGCAAGAGAAATGCTGAGTAAAAAACAACGCTTGCAATGGTTAAAATCTAGACTCGATGAAGGTATAAGCCCAAAGCAAAATCGTCGTGAATTAGCTAAATCTTTAGACGCTGTTGCAACATTAGATTGGAAAGAAGCATGTCAAACATGGGGTGAGCCAGATGTACTGTATCGGACAGAAGATGTTGCGATCGCTTCTTGGAAACTTGATCCAAGAATCGCCGAGGTATCTAATTCATGGCCAATCATTATCGGAGTTTACATCATTAAAGGCAACTGGGAAATTGCGGCATTGAAATTAGATTCCCCCGAAGGTGAACCATGGGAAATACAATCTGTAACACCACGGTTTCTCCACAGTGGGTATGAAGTGTTTCTCGATACTATGACAGAGGGTAACAAAACATTCCTCTCTCTGGAATTATTAGGTTCTGCAGATTCGGTTGACATTGAGTTAAATGGACGTATGGATGGTAAGCCGCAAGCCTGCAGGGCGTCAAAATCTCTTCGTCGAGATGAGGAAGAATGATTATTTCCGGCGTTTAATTGCGTCTTGCCTAATCATGTCCTGTAGTTCATCATCGCTGTAGATTTCTCTGGTCGATTCTAATTGTTTCAAATCCGACTTACTAACCTTACTAGGCATTTGCAACTTAACTAAAACAACCACGTCACCGCGACCTGAACCTCTTAGACGTGGAAGGCCTTTACCTCTAATTTCAATAGTCTCACCGGAATTGGTCATTTTTGGTATGATAATTTTCAGTTCCTTGCCATCAATATGGGGTAACGTAATAGTTTTACCAAGCACTAAATCGGAATATGGTAGTGGTAGAGACATAATTAAATCCGCCCCTGAACGTTCAAACCAGTCGTGCTGTTCAACCTCGATTTCAATGAATAAATCGCCATTTTCGCCCCTACCTCTCTGGGCAGGTTCACCTTTGCCGCGCATTCTTAGTCTGGTGCCATCTTCAGCACCTTTTGGAACATTAAATCGTATTTTTGTATCTTTAATTTCCTGCCCAGTGCCTCGACAAGACTTGCATTTGGTTTTGATAATTTGACCCATTCCAGAACAATTCGGACAATCTCTTATCACGTCTTGGACAAACGGTCCGACTTGCTGCCTGGCCCTTATTTTTCCTTGACCACCACAATTACTGCAGGATATGATGTCACCTTTTTCAGCGCCTGTGCCGTTACATTCATCACATGTAGTAGGTAACTCTAATTCTAACTCCTCACTAGTACCCTCGACAATTGATTCTAAGTTCACACTATATCTGAAGATTATGTCATTTCCCCGGTTTCTTGACCTTCTAGAGCCGCCACCAAAAAAGCTAGAAAAGAAATCGCCTCCTAATATATCTTCAAGATTTATGTTAAACGAACCACCGCCAAACCCTCCAAATGGCGAACCACTCGGGCCATTGTGGCCATAACGGTCATACATCTGACGCTTCTCAGGGTCTGATAGAATTGCGTATGCTTCTTGAATTTCTTTGAATTTCTCCTCGGCATCATCATCCGTGCTACGATCGGGGTGATATTTTCTAGCGAGACTCCTAAACGCGTTTTTCAAATCTTTTTCCCCGGCCGATTTGTCGACTCCAAGGACCTCGTAATAATCCCGCTTTTCCGCCATTTAAACTCCCCCCTTAGTTACATCCTGTGCAAATAACATCTTTCAATATCACGGAAATTATTACACATCTAGACCGCAATTATCACAAAATCGGTCTCCCGATTTTACTGGATATCCGCAACCTCTACATCGTCGACCTTGTTGTTGAGTTGGCTGGACAAAACTAGACGGATTGTTTGATGGTAGCATAGCCATGGATTCCAAGGTTTGTCCATTCAGTGTATTGGTGTTTGGTGGTGCAAAAGCAGAATAATTTTTTCCTTGGTGTGTCGGTTTTTGTTCGTGCACAGCTGATGTTTGAGGCGTCTCTTCTGCAAAATCATCAACGTAAGTTGACTCTGGGCCAATTTCAACAACATTCCGTTCATATTGTATTGGTGCTTGAGGTTTCTCTGCTCTAATTGGGGCTGCTTGAGATGCTGCCTCGAGAGCAGATTTTCGCTTGGCTTCTCGCAAATCTCTTGATGATGATTTACCGAATAGATTAGCGATGTAATCCAACAATTTATCCATTGGACTATCACTACGAATTGCCCCGATTGTTGACTTTATTTCTTGTTCGTCAAAATTTGATTCTCCGGAAACCCTGCGGGTTGCTTCGATAACACTCTTAGACTCGTTCAGCATTGAGACTTCTACCTTGTTATCATCAGACAATTCAATTTCTGGAGCTTCCAAAGAAATTTGAGAAACTTCTGCTGATAGGTTCGTTTGTGTGCTAATTTCGCTGGGAATCTCAGCATTTGTCTGCCAAACCCCCCTCTCCTCTGCTGCGTAAACATTTTTCATCTGCTTCATCACTCTTGATCTGCGATACTCGTAATCTTTGACTACATTTGACCTACGGTAGATTACCACACCAATAAGCAAGCCAAACAAATAGTATGGTATCATTAGCATTGGTTCAAGGGCAAATACATCCCGCAAGGGTGTGACGATAACATGGATAAAGACAAGCAGCAAGATGGGCATTAACGAGACGCTGCTAGAACTTAACGACTTATCTCCCATATTGCTCAATCCCTGATTACTTAATGTATTAATTTACATTACCTATGTTTGCTTGTCGATCATTGAATGAACGTCTTCGCCCAAAAATGCCATAGGCAAGACCAATCGAGAAGAAAGTGTGCATTAGAACGATAGCAATTGGTACACCAATTACCATTACTAAATTTCTTTTTTGAATCGAAAATCGAGCCCCTTCAATTCCTAAAACAATAAGATAGAGCAATGATGGTACATACCAAAGACCTTGATTAGCGCAGTACAAAGTAATTGTAAGTAGCAAACCAAACCAAGGTAAAAATTCTCGCAGACTTACTCTGCTAGGGTGCTTTTTTAGTAATTTAGTCCGCCAAAAGCCGTAGCGAAATCCCATTTTTGCCCAACTTCGAAATGACTTCCTCTTAGCCATTTTTACTGTTACTGCATCGGTTCTAAACAACAGATATCCTGCGTTAAGCAACCGCATTGATAGGTCACTATCCTGACTGGTGATAAAATATGTATCCCAACCACCAACTGCATCTAATGCCTTCTTTGAATGTAGACAAAAAGCAGGCACATTCGTTATTTCAGTACCAGAAAAGTTCTGAAATTGGCCGCTCCCACTGGCTAGTGGTGACGCTAGGCTGGATTCAATCCAAGATTCTGCGAGACCCAAGTTACCCCCATGCGCGACAACTTTTGCACCAAGAGCTCCAATTGGCTGCGAATGCGATTCCTGCAGTTCAGTAATCATCTCAACCATTTTCTCAATATGATTTTCATTTACTGTGCAATGACCAATCACTTCCAACAAATATTCAGTTGATTCAGGAGCCAGTTCAAGTGCCAAATTCCTAGCCTCTGCAACATGCTTTTTCGGATTATCAAATATGGTTATTAAGGGCGAGTTTGATGCTCTATTGTTGATGAATTTCTCGACTAAAGTTCTAGTTGAGTCGGTTGAACCTCCGTCTAGAACGTAAATCTTGTGAAAAGCATCTGGATATGTTTGTTGACAGAGAGAAGATAGACATTCAATAATACTAGCCTCCTCATTCAAAACCGGTAAGACAGACACAACCATGGGTTTATTCTGTTCTGCCATGCCCGACCATCGTCCTTTTCGTTTTCATACTTACTAGTCTACGGCCACAAATAAACAGTTTGAAGAGTAAAGCAAACTTGGCCGAGGCGTGACTGAAAGTAGAACGCTATTGAATGGAGTTGATGAGGGTATCAAAACCATCATCTCCTCAAAAGTAATTGGCCCAGAATCTCCCAAACTAGTACTATCAAGCATCCAAAATATATTCCCCGAATTTAATTGTGATATCTATGTAGAAGAACCAGAGTTCGGTAAGCCATCAAATTATATATTTTCACAGGAAAATATCCCGCTGAATAATTTCTTAACGCTGATTAGAAAACAAGCCATATTAGATACTGCATTGGATGTCTTGAGTATAAATTTGAAAGACAATCACACAACTTTTCAGATTCTAAGACAAGCGGCAATTGCAGGAAAAATCGCATTTAACTTAACGGAAAAAAATCCGCTTGGTGGGGTTATCGAAGTTGAGTTATCGGGTGACAACCTAGAATCTTGGATTGAAGCGGCGACTTGGCATAAAGGTCGAGACACCGTCCCAAGGAGGATCAACGATGAGCGGACGATGGATAGTGATGGAGAAGCATCTACTTGGCATTAATTACCTTGAGAATTGACGTAGCTAAACCGAAATCTGCTTGGGCCACATCAACGCCTTCAATATCCGTAAACCATGCTATTTCGTCATGTGAAGTCCATTTTGAATTTGGCACCATACACTCACTGTTATCGATTGCAACCTCGACAAGCTTGAGATTTATTGCAAAATCAGGATATTCGTGATAGATACTTGATACGGTTCTAATTGGAGATACCGTCCAGCCTAGTTCTTCATCCATTTCTCGAATAATAGCCTCGAAGTCTGATTCACCATTCTCTATTTTTCCGCCGGGAAATTCCCAAACCCCGGGCATTTCTGAGGTGGCATTTCGCCTTGCTAACATAATCTTATTATCATCAATCACCAAAGCACCAACTACGTCAATTACTGGTTTGTAAAAAATTCTAGCTAATATTTGCTTTAACTTTTCAATTGACTCTTGAACAGATAATTTGTTGCTGCTTGGGAAATGAATGAAGTAAGCGTTGACTGAGTCATTAATTACTCTGTTCGATAGCGCTGCTAATGTTCTGTAATAGGTCTCGTTACAAACATAAGTTCCCGCATCATTTGAAACAATTACATTTTCTAATGGTGGATGACTTAAGGATTTTACGAGTGAATTGTTAGCGTAAAGATTGGTTTGACCAATCACTTGATTAGTTACTTTTCGCCCAGAATTATCTGGAATTCTCATATCTAGTTTATTTTGTGCGGTTAATTCAAACCTAATTCTATCACATACCTCGCACAACCCCATTTGTATTATCAAGTCCCAAGACTCACCATTTTCTATTCGTTTAGCTACTGCATTAGAACCGACCTCATCGACTGTCAAGAGTTGTTTTTCAACCATTATATCGATGTTTTTCATTACTCTGTGACCTGGCCGTGAATTATACCATGGATCCTCAAGCGTAATTGCTGGCTCAATTTGTTTTAGAATCGAGCGTGAAACATTCGTGGTGTTATTGCCGAAGGGTTCGAATCCTGTCAGTAAGATTCTCGGCATGATTATCCTAACAAGCGCAGACTTTTGACCTGTTTGTATACAATTATGCGTTATATTGACATGCAGAACTCTGTACCAATGGATGAGCGATAATGACCCAGTCTAATTTTGTCGAGGAAAAATCTGAGCCAAATAGAGTGGTTACAAGTTTCAAAGTGTTTAAGCAAATATGGAAGGAAATGACCTTGGGTGTTGGTTTTTGGGGAGCACTTCGTCCAATAATTACGGCGCTTATCGCAGCGATACCGTTTTTATTTTTAGGACAACATTTCAACAGAAAGCACCAGAAAGGATTTGATTATGCATTATTACAAATTCCACTAGCACTTACTGTAGTATTGTGGTTTGTGCTATGGGCATATTCAATATTTGACGCTTGGAGAGATGCAACAAGGTTTGTCGCCACAAAGAATACCTAAGGCAGCCAAATTTGGTCGGTTACGGGTATATCACCACTTAGCATACCTGATAAGTCGTTTAGGTCATCATTGTCAAACTCATCAGGCAACTCTCCAGTTATGATGTTGCCCAGATTAGCTGATTCAATGGCCCAATACATTACTGAGTCTTCATTATTAGAATGCCCTGGATGATCTTTATCCTCATGGTCTACCGGAGATTTGTATACTAGATTGACGAGACCAAGCAGATGGCCAAATTCATGAACTAGTACGCTATTTTCTATCTCTTCAGCCGACGGTCGACTGAATATTGGCCCTTCGGCATCTTCAACAGTATCCTTGAATATGGCGACTGTAGATGCATCGACGGCAACTCCAAGAACATCCTCATTACTGTACTCAGATGCGGGGAATAATGCTTGCCAATACAAGGTTGAACCCGTCTGAGGTTCGTTGGATTTGTGTTCCCATGCTTTTTCGCGGACATCATTAGCAGTCCATGTCCCAGAATGACCAAAGCTAGTCTCAGTCAAATCAACCTGAATACCATCTGGCTTGTCACAAACTTCTTCTAATCGGGTTTTTAGTAAATTAACAGAACTTTGTTCTGGCATGTAATTTGGCTCGTAATCTATCTCAATAACCATTGAGGTATACTTTGCAGAGCTTAAACATGCTAATGTTAACCCACCAGGAATGCCCTTTTTATCTGGAGATTCGAATATATCATCACCGAGACAACCGGACATTGTTGAGCAAGCCATCAGCAATCCGAGCATTACTGGGATGAATCTATTCTTGGCCATGTCTACTCCACTCCTTGGTCATTGAAAATATTGTCACCATTCTTCGGGTATTTCCAATGGGGAAAATAATTGTCCTGGCGAGGTAACAGTCACCAATTTACTTCTAACCAAATGCTCCCACATCCTCAAAGCAGATATTCCGTCTAGTAGTATCATTTCAGTTTCTACCATGGTGACGCGCACCAAGGCCTCGAGTATGTCCATTCTATCTCGATCAACAACCGACAGAAGTTTATCGATGTCCAATGTTGATTCATCATAGTGATGGTTTGGTACATCAATTGGCCACTGATTAATGATTTTATCTGGCACCTCCATACCGGTTTCAGCAACGTGTATCTTCAACGATTCTAACATCGGACTCAACATATTTTGGATGACCATACTTACCTCAATAATAGGCATATTAAGTTGATTGATTAGGTTCACCATGCGTTCCTGCAAGGTTACAAGTCCGTTTATTGCTGCCTCTGACAAGATTACACCCCGTCAACCTGTTTGCCGCGAATCGTATCTTATTGGAGATGAATCTCCTCTCAATCCATCCTCTTCGTCATCATTTACTTCGAACCAATCGACAATCCAATCTCCGTCACTATCCCAGTTTATCGGACTACTCCCTTCTGCCAAATGATCGTCGTCAAAATCAATCATATACCAACCAAGTTCGTGTTCCCCAACCGCCCTGACAGGCGCAGTTTGTGGCGAATTTGTGTAGTATATATCCCACTGATCGGTTTGTGACCCTGAAACCAATAGTTCATCATCTGTCGAATCTAAGGTCAGGAAATCATTGTCATTGTCATTAATTATCAGCACATATCTAAAATCAGTTGATGATTGTTTGTCCATTTTCATGTAATTAGTTGAAGATTCTTCTGCAGTACCAATGCCTAAGGTATACCCTCTAAATTGCCACCATTCTTCTACTGGACTGCCCTGATACAACAATGGCGCTAACCTAACTGCGTTTGGAGAGGTAAGATCCTCATCGGTGAGCATGTAGAATTCTTGGAAATTTGTATATGGTTCATAACTACATCCGGCCCCTGAACAATCATAATTTCCATCATTATCTGGGTCGTAGTTAGCATCAACTGGGTCGGCTGGATTCAACGTAAACCAAGTAAACTCTAGTTCTGGCCTAGACAGGATTCCTGAATCAGAAGACAAAGGCAAGCAGGATATCGTGTTGGTATCACACTCACCACCTGTCAAAGAATCTATCCATACAACTTTAATTTGTAAATAGGATGAAAAATTATCATTTGATTCATTCCAAGCCATTTTGTATTCATACCAATCAGGCAACATATCGCCATCTGTGTCGTTGTCAGTAGGGTTGATGCCATATTTGAATACCTCACGACCATCACTTAAGTTGTAATCAATCTGGTGCGAGATTACTGCACCGTTGCTAACTTGTGTTATGTAAGTAATAGAATCACCATCTGTGTCATTCAAATCAGGTCTAGTGTTATTATTCCATTCCATCAGATTAGTGAATGGTAGTGATCCAGGACCTGGTTGAATAGTAACTCCACTGGCAACAAAACTACGGTCGTCCCAGCTTCCCTGTTGGGCAGGAACATCAACAGATTTTCGATCATACCAACCATCACTGTCGCCATCATAGTTCACATCGTGTGGATTAATTGGATTAGCAGCCCAGTGATTTTGTGTAGTAACATCTGGCATACCGTAAATTGCATAACAATATTCCCAACCATCTGGAATCGAGTCACCATCTGAGTCCACACTAGTTGGATCTGCAACACCAATTAATGTTCGATTGAAATTATTGTAATCATACGAGTTAATTTTGCTCATCCGATCCGCACTATCTTGGCCTTTAGACGTAAAATCATTGTACAATGCACTGGTTGCTTGGAAATAGGTGTAGCCTAATTCTTCAATGTAGGCGTTTATTGCATCATCACCAAAACTCAGAATCCCAACCTCTTGAGGAACGGTATTGCGCTCAGAGTATTTACCCCAAGTTCTTGATTCCCACTCTCTTAAGTTAGAAAACCTCTCATCGAGCGAGATATTGCCGTCGCCATCACAGTCAAAACTATCACCATCGCTGTCTAGCAGAACATCACCGTCAATTAATGGGTTGATACTCCACAAATTGTTCTCCAAATCCCATTCTGCGAACCAGTATTCAAACCCATCATACATTCCATCGCCGTCAGTGTCAGGGTTTGTGGGGTCGGTTATACCCATTAGTATCGAAATAAACGCATTGGCTGGTTCACCGTTTTGCCAATCATTGAAATCATTGAGTAACCTTTTGCCACGGGTTTCTTTAGATATCAAAATATTGAACATCCGTTGGGTTTTCTCCGTCGGTTGTAGTAAATCGCCGTCTATGTGTAATAGCGGAGCGTCTGATGGATGGTCAATACCGTTGTCTGGATTTGATGTCACAAGAGCAAATTCTTGTAGGTCTACTAAACCATCTTCATCTGAATCAAACAATCCGTCACCCGGCACCAGAGGATTTAGAGTCCATGTTTGTGCAGAAGAATTCCAGGTCGTGAACAGTAATTCCACCCCATCAAGAATCCCATCGCCATCCGTATCTACATTGTTAGGGTCACCAGTAATTCCGGTAAGATTCCTCTGAGTAGAGTTAACAAATGACCCGAAGGACAAGTCCGTCTGAATTCCTGCCCAAGCTTGGAAAGTATAGGCACTCCCGATCGTTGTAACGAACCATTTCGGGGAGGTGCGTTCAGGATCTGTTTCGGTTTTTAACGGGTCGACTGCGTTGTATTCCTCCCAGTTGGTCATGCCATCGTCATCGGCATCCTGCCACCTATCGGCCGGTTGCAGTGGATTAAGCGTCCATTCATCTTGTAGTACATCCCACCTAGAGAACCAAATTTCCCAACCATCTGGCATGCCGTCATTGTCCGAATCCGCATTCAATGGATCGGCAGTCCCCGTGTCAAGCGGGTTTTGAGTTGCTAAATATGAGCCCGCAGCCCGCTCAGAATAGGATGCTTCTGGTTGCCCATTTGCGTTAACGTTGTCAAACAAATCCGTTGAAAAGCCAAACGGCAGATTATCGAAGTCTACCGGGTTTTCATCATCAAATAGATTGTCTCGTAAGTGATATTCAAGGTAGTTTACGAACGCTTCATTGGACTGCAGGACTCCATCTCTGTCAATGTCATAGCCATCGTTATCAGGATTGTTTAGGGCATCTGAGCCGTTGAGTGGATTTATTCCTACCCTACTAGGATTCCAACTGCAAGAATATGAGGATTCCCACCCATCAGGTAGTGTGTCTCCATCCGAATCGATATTGTTTGGATCAGATTCTGTCCAATTTTCTGCGAAAGTTGTGTTTTCCCCATGAGATTCTAGAAGTAAGCCTTCCATTGCTTGATACTTTAGTTGACTCCATTGATACTCGCAAAGATTTGGCAGACCATCTCCATCCGCGTCCCAGTTGGCATCTTCCGCTCGGTTAGGGTCTAGCGACCAATTATTGCCACCAGTAAACGTTGAGCCCACCCAGCGGCGATGTTGAATTTCCCAACCATCGGGCATGCCATCGCCATCGCTATCAAAATTTGTCGGGTCAGTTCCTGTATCTGATATCGATGAAGTGAGGTAGGTATTGTTTGCGGCGGCGCCAATTTGGCTATCACAAATGTACTCTAGTTGGACATTATAGTAACACCACAAGGTGGTTTCCTCGTAAAAAAAGCCAAAATATTCCGCTCCATCGCCCAATCCGTCGCCATCGGTATCTCCGACATTTGGATTTGTTGAATTATATCCATCCGCTGTTCTTTGTACATATCTAAATTCATCAAGGTTAGTCCACAATCGTTCATAGATTCCGTCATTTGATTGATCTAAATCTAGACCGTCGAAATCAAAATCTAATCGTGCATCCCACGGGTCTGTTGGATCTAAGCCATTACCCAATTCCCAACCATCCGGAATTCCATCACTATCTGAATCGTTTGATTTTGGATTGATTAATTCTAGATTGGAAAATTGACCAGGTTCTGCTGCACCAAATATAGTCATATTGCTCGATTCACCTATGGTGATAATTTCTGAGATATAACCAGGTATGATTTCTTGATTATCTATTTCGTAAACATTTGAATAATCGCCGGATACAATCCATGTACCAGCATTTGATCCTAGGATGATTTGTTCACCGGTGGTATGAATTGCTCTAATATTGTTAATATCCCTGCTCTTAATTTCATCAGAACCTGGGTTTTCAAATAATCCACTGTGGCTAATCACATCATCGATGAGACGCATCTGGTGTAGTCCAGAGGGAGTACCAAACCAAAGGACTTGAGGATTATCAGGGGATGGTCCATCCAAGTGTATATCTCTAATTTCTGCAGGATTTTCATCGCTTCCAGCGGGTAGTGTCCTAAGTTCGTTGATTGAAACAAAAAGACCGGTGTCTTCTCTTGTGTAGTAAAACCTCCAATCGGCCGAATCGCCATCTCTGCCTGAATTGGTTTCAGAGATTAGCAAGCCTCTGTCTGTTGCTATGAAGAGCGTTAAGTTACCATTAGCAAGTCCGTGCTCAATATCCGAGACTGTGGCATTTCCAACAGATAGTTGGTCGGTAATTGAAGTACTGACAGGATGCACTGCTTCAATTAAACCAAAACTGCTGATTTCAAACACATTGCCGAGACCTGCCACACCCAACCCAATGACCTGATTGTTTGGACTATTGATGTTTAACTCTTCAATTTCAAGAATCGGAGATGATTGTGACCAATCCCAATTTTCAACACCTTGTAGGAAACCATCGACCTGCACTCTACCAACTCCTAAACCGATATTGGAAGCAGTGGCTATTGCGTACAATTCTTCATCGGTATCAAAGAGTAATTCTGAATCCTCTAGAATGACTCCTTGTGGCATCCAATAATCCACTGTGGAACCGATACCGTAATCATAAACGGTGATTCCATACTTGGTGGTGATGTAGATTCGGTCGCCAACCGATTCTAGCTCTCTAATATCATGATGAATAATACTCGGAGTTTCACTATCCATTGAGAATGAAATCGGGTAGGTGAATAACGATGTAGAATCTGCATTAAATTCAACTGACTTCAGACCGGCAATTACATTATTGCCATCATCGAAGTAAATGTTGTACTCTTCAATGTTTGACAATTGTTCTCCGAGAGCAAGTGCCGTCTCTGTTCGACTAACATCTGGCGACAGTACTCCGTCGAGATTTGCATCCCATCCGTCGAAATCATCGTCTGTCAGTGCACTACTACGGTTCAATGGATCTATACCAAAGTGCACTTCCCATCCATCGGGTATGCCATCTCCGAATGACGGAAACAAACTACGGATTGAAAAGCCATCCCAATTATATCTGTCAGAATCCTTCACCAATGGGTCAGTACCTAACCATAAATCTTCACCTACTGGAGATTCAGCATCCGTACAGGCGTTCAACAAATTTTGGAAAGTTGCGTTTGTTCCTGTTGGTATATACGGCCAGTTAGTCAACAGTGAACCTTCTGGTAAGGTTGCGCTGCACCACAACCCGTCTAACTCAGTTGTGTGGTTTGATGGTGCACCGTAGATATATTCCTCGCTAGAGGTGTACCATTCGTTTTGATTCATTACCCCATCCCTATTGACATCAAAGCCGTCCATATCTGGATCTTTAGTTGCATCACTTGCATTCAGCGGGTCAAAATCCTCGCATTGATAGCGCTGAGCAATCACATCAAATCCACCCACTCGCAAACACATGTAAGCTTCGTAACCATCCGGCATCCCATCACCATCAGTATCTGACTTTCTCGGATCGAGATAACTACGGAAACCTTCACCATCGACAACTCCTGTCAAACCACGCAGGAATCCAGGATCAGTACATTCTGCTGGGTAGGGCCAACAATATTCTTCTGTTGCATTTAATCCATCTTTGTCGTTATCGAGTATGGCATCGGAAGCATCGTCTTTGTCGAGACCTTCCATTGCAAATCCTCTGCCATCAACAGTTGTACTATTAATCCATTCAGTGAATAAATTCTCATGAACATCGGGGATTCCATCGCCATCGGAATCAGTTGTAGGCGGGCCTTCTTGATTAGTATCATCAGGGTGGACATTTGAAACAGGAGAAATTGTAGGAAATTGTGACATGAATAGTAAACTAATTACAACTGCTAGTGTTGTTAACAGTGTTGATTGACTCCTACGCATTTGCTCACCACACGCGAAGTATACCCTTCGCAGCAGTGACTCATTGATTACCCTTAAGAGTATGATGGAGTGATGTTCCGACAAAAACTCGTTATTTGACACTGATTTTAACCAAATACGTCTCAAACAAATGGATGTAACCTATTTCTAGCGATTTGTTCAATACCCTTACGCGCTGGGGGCTTGTTATTCGCATGACATTGAAAATAACTCACCTTGGTACTGGCAGTCGTGGTAACTCTACACTGCTTGAGACTGAAGAGGTCAAAGTCCTTGTTGACCAAGGATTCAGCGGCGCACAATTATCCAAGAGATTAGGACTACTGGGAATAAAACCAGAAGAGATTGATTGTGCACTCATTACCCATCACCACGGTGATCATGGCGGCGGTGCATTGATCGCGCAGAAGAAATGGAATATGCAAATCTTAGCGAATGAAAGGACTGCATACGAATTAAACCTTGACCCAATGCTTACATCATACTTTGGTTCCCTGGACATGATTAGAATTGGTGATGAACTATCGGTTCTACCAATACCTGTGCCACATTCAAATTCTGATAATGTTGCCTTTGTCGCCAGTTATCGAGGAGAAAGAGCTGCTATCATAACCGATTTGGGTTCTTGGACCGATGAACTCGTCAAACATGTTTACGGTTGTGAGCACATATCAATCGAAGCAAATTATGATGAAAAAAGATTAGAATTGGGGCCATACCCTTTCTCATTAAAGGAAAGAATCAGGAGCAGAGGAGGTCACTTATCAAATAATCAAACCGGACAGTTCTTGGCTGAAGTGTGTACAAAATCAACCAGAAATATCGTGCTTACACACCTGTCGGAGAAAAATAACTCTCCTCATCTTGCTGAATCATCGGTACTATATCACCTCTCAGACATATTCGACGGTGACATACATATCTCTCTACAAAACGGTCCTGAAATGACCCACTACATCGGTAAAGATTATGGTAAAAATAAACCAACCCAAACAGAAAATACCCTTGAGATTGAGTGAAATCATTTCATTTCAAGGTCAATACCTAAATGATACCAAAGCATCAGTTGACCATGCCACCCGCTAGGCGACATCTGAACCGGTCTAATATGCGGGAGCATGAGGCTGGAGTTAGCGAAGTACTGGGCATAATTATGATGCTTGCTATGGTAGTCTCAATAATGGGTGGTGTGTGGGTGTTTTTGAATCCATATATTTCAGATTTTGAGGATAATACAAACTGGAATGCAGCAAATGGAATCGCAGACAGACTAGAAGATCGTATTGATGTGGCAGCAGACTCTCCGGATGGAACCGGAATCCGTCACAAATTAGGAATGCGGACGTCGATGCTACAAGGCGTTAGTAATCTAGAAATTTGGTCTATTAGTGCTGACACGACACCTTCGGATATTGTCGATATAACTGATTTTACCGCTACCTCGTTTTATGTTCAAAGTGTTAATTCGACTGCAACAAAAGTAACTATCCTCGATAACAGTGGCACCCATGCATTTGACATCGATCAAACCACTGGATTGGTCGACCATGGTTTACAATTAGCTGACTGGTACATCATAAGTGTACAAAACGACAATGACGACACAATACACAAGCAAATCAAATACACTATTTCCGGACTTAAACTGATTACAAGCCTAGGAAATGGCGAACATGAGATAGTATTAGTGAATAATGCAAGGATTGAGCATTTCGCTGATTCGGCATGGGAAATAAGTGAATTTCCACGAGTCGAATTTGACCAACTAGCGACAGGAGGAGTTAGACTTTCGATAATTTTGACCAACATCCAAGTCGATGGCAGTTTGGGAGGCGGCAATCAACTCGGCATTGACATCGTTTCTGCCGGATCTTTGAATCCATTTTCTGGTGAATGCTACAATATTAGATTCACCCTTACTAATTCGGTAGCCCCAGTTATTTCACCACAATACGATGAACAATGGTTATCCGAATACATGCTAAATAGAGCGTCCGGTACTCTTGATTCCTTTGTCGGCCTTGCCCCGTATGAAAGGGCTAGTGGCATGGATGGAGTCACTGTTAGTTCTGCTGGTCAATCTGTCTTCTTCGATGTAGCGATAAACGAGGTTGTGATTGAGAGATGAAACGCAATCTGGTGCGCAATGATGACGCGGTTTCAGCGGCAATTGCAACAGTTCTGCTGTTTGGCGGAGTCGTATCAATAATCGGTTTAATGTTAGTTTCGATGCTGCCTATTGTTGAAGAATTAGAGGGTTCGATAGAACGTGATGACATGTCTGCTCAGATGATGGTGCTAGCTCAGCAAACAGAGGTATTGAGCGAACACGGTATGCCCGGTGATTCAACAGAAGTAGAAATGATTCCGTTGGACGGCAGCCTGTCGTGGGATAGCACAAGAGGAGGTATGTGGTACTCTTCAACCTGGTTGGAGGACACCACATTTAGGATGAACGGAATTCTTGATTTTGATGACAATGTTGAGATTAAACATCCAGAAAGTAAAACCACTGCGATATGTTACAGCGATTTGAGACTTGGACCCACTAGAGCATTTTATTACTCAGTCCCAGACTGGGTTGAGGACTTAACCATCACCTCTGCTAAAGGTCTTGCAGCACCACTTGGCCCGGTAAAAATGAAATTACTTGTCGGCGGCAGTCTTACCGACAATATTGCGATGAATATAGACCAATCAATCAACATCGACGTAAGTACCATGGTTGATCTAGTCTTAGAATCAAGTCATGAATTGACTATCCTAGCAAGTTCCGGGCAAGGTGGTGGAGTCCTAGTCACGCCAGACAACCCAAGTAAAACCGATGAAAAAGGAAGGTCGTGGACAATCCCCTTGGCCGTAGGAGACTCTACTGTCCACATTGTGAGTGAAAGTTCTAACCTAATAACTTCAAGTTTCAACGGAATAGAAACCACCGATGTAGTTTTAGCCAGCGAGGATTTTAGAGAAGGTACATTTTGGACTCAAACCTTTACTTCACAAGGCACATCAACACTAACAATTACAACTAGTTCTCCATCTAGATTATTGCTGTTAACCGAAAACACGGGCTCGGTGGGAATCATTAATCTGAGAGCTAACACCGGAGCTTACCTTGGGACAGAATTCCTAACACCACAGATGCCGGGTTATTTAGAGTTGACAAACCCCACAGACACCACTGCGACTGCAACTTGGAAAGGCGGTGGAATCTCAATCTCCGCACAATCAACTGAATCTGTGATTTGGCCACCAAGCGGCACCGCAGGATCACCATTAATCGATGTTGACAGAGATATAATGGTAAATTGGCATAATAATATATCCAATTCTGATAGTTTAGGCGCTAATATCATACCGGCTAGGGACACAGGATTCTCTTCTGGGCTATCACATGTTTTTGCCACCCATAACTCCGATAGTATAGACTCAATAGTATCCCAAATTGCTGGATATGAGGCACTCTGGAATTTTTCAAGCAGTGTTTTCTTTAATCATAGTTCCAATTTCGCAAACCCGTTCTATGAATTCCCTACTGATGTTGGTAGTCATCGCCTATCTGTCTTAGACGGCCATCCGATGAGATTTCATCGTGTTAGTGGTAATTCGGGATTAATTGAGTTAGTCCATGATGGAGCAGAGAGGTGCTTGGGAATAAACACTACAGCAAGCGGTTGGATCTCCACTGTCCTACCATGGGATACTGTATCAGGACGCAGTGAGTTACAAATTTTGGATGCATGGAAATATGGCACTCATCCTTCAAGTTATTCGGTTGATTTGATTGCTGAAGCGGGAACTTCGGAATATAGCCTGGTTGCCTCAGCATGGATATTTCACATCTCAAGACTGACTTATGAATTCACTTCTTCAGTAACTGGGATGGAAGTTGCTTACTCTAACGGGGCTGTTTTGACCAATCACCCTGAATTCTTACCAACTGTGTTGAAACAGCCTAATGATAGGTCCGGACCCGGACCAAGATTTGCCTCCACGATTCCAGCGCTAAACCCTACCTCAGACAGTACAGTAGGCTCGGGAATCATGAATCTAGATATTGAATTAGCCTATCGTGAGTCGCTTGCGTCCCAAACTGCGTATGAGGTAAGACGGGGTTGGTACAGCCCTTACGGGCAAGCCATTGCCGACTCTGCCGCAAGTGGGCTAGACCAGAGTATTGATTGGACGATATACCCGGGGAGACTTGACCTGCTTACTGATTATGTAGGCTGGGTTCCTGACCCAAGTATTGGTACATCTGAAGCAGTTTGGCATACCAATGGAGAGCCGATTCAGTTCAGCCTTCAATTATCATCGCTTGATGTAACCATGACGGAGGCAGTAGGATGAAATTAGATTCAAAACGTGTTGATGATACCTCGGGTGCAGCAACTGAATTGGGTTACATATTCACATTCTTGCTTGGTGTTCTGTTACTTTCAGTGTTCAGTATATGGACATACGACATTGAAACTGCAACAAGGGACAGATGGAATGAGCAAGCAATTCAAATGAATCTAGATGACCTTGCAGCAGCCATAGAAAGGGCTGATGAAGCCAGTAGACTCGGTGACATTGAATATACTGAATCCGTCTGGTGGCGAGCAACTGAAGCAGATGAAAATTTACTATCATTACAATTGACAAACAACTCGCTAATTCTAATTGATGATGGTGGATCTCTTGATACTGAAGTATTCGTTTCCGGAACAGGCTCTGGTTCTCACAGTGGTACTATTGAATTATCTGGAGCCCAAATGATTTGGGTTAGTCACAAAGATGGAATTACATCAATCGAGTTAGATAGGCCACAGTATTAGCGTCCCATAACAGCGTTGTGGACTCTTGTTTGTACTTCCCTCATTCTAGATTTAGCACCCAACTCCCTAAATACCGAAAGTGCTCTTTGCAAATATTCCATTCTGCGGGTTTTCTCTGGAGCAACGCTTCCGAGTCTTATCAATAATTCACCAATTTGCATTCGTAAATCATTAGCTTCGGCAATTACCAAAGCTTCTCGGAAATGTTCCATAGCCTCGTCATTCTTGCCCGAGTCTTGTAATACCTCACCTAACAGAATGGTGATATCAACCATCGCCAAAATATCCCCTTCCTCATTCATTGCATCTAATGCTTGTGAGTAATGATGTGAGGCCACATCTGAGTCACCCACTTTGGCATAATATCGCCCAAGAACAGCTTGTGCTCTTGCGTGAAGTTGTTTATCGTTGAGTTTATCTGTCTTATCAAATGCTTCCAGTGCGTGATCTCTTGCCCTTTCTATCTCGCCTAAATCCATTAGGGATCTTGCAAGAATTAGTTGTGAGCCAATCAACTCGTCATTATCATTTTCCTTCAGTATCGCCTCTACTTCACCATAGGACTCTAGAGCCTTTGATTTGTCATTCTTTCTTCTCAAGATATATCCCATATTGTTATAGCTTCTTGCTGCTCCGATTGCATCTTTTACTTTGATAAATATCGCTAATGCTTCAAGATGCATGCTAAGAGACTCATCTAGGTTACCCTGCTTAAGTGAGATGTCTGCCAAGGCTGACAACAGTTCAGCTTGAGTGTTGACGTCTTTACCCTTTGATGCCGTATCTTGTGCTAAAACAAATGCAGACTTTGCTTCTTCAAATCGACCTAGCAATGCCAGAATTTCTCCTTTGTAGTGATTAACCTTGGTCGATACATCGCCCGTAAGTTCAGATTGCTCTAGGGAATCAATCAAACTTAGAAGTTCTAAATGCCCTTGAGAAATCAAACTTCTTCCCTTGTCGACAATAATTGACGCTGCCTCTGTCATATTCTTTGAGCTAACAAGGTGAAAAATTAGCTCGATAGTAAATACCGGTTCATCATTACTTTTTACATACCAAGAACTGCATTTATTATGTAAGTCAATTTTCACCTTTTCATCAATGCTTCTCAACAAGAATTCTCTTATCAAATCATGGACATCATAGACCTCGCTATCGACTTGCCTTGCTAATCCCTGCTCGACTAGAGAGTCTAGGACATCAATATTCAGTTTTTGATCTGATAGAGCATCAATTGAAACAGGCTCCCTAAATATTGATAGCACAGATAGAACTCTTTTCTGCTCTGCAGTAAGTTTGGAAAATATCTCTACTGTGACATAATTTTCCAAAGTTTCGTGGAATGCAGTAGCCGATGCCCCTCGATTTATTAGTTCAAGAACAAGCGGATGTCCACGCGAAATACCATGAATGTATAGCCATTGTTCATCTTCTAAGTTTTCAAAACTACTGAGTAAATTTCTACCTGAATCGGAATCAAGACCGTCTAAGGGCAGTACTAAACTAGCAATTCTACCCTCAGCATCTTTTGATGGGACTACAGGTTTGAAAGATCTTGAAAATAAGACGAGACCTATTTTCTCTTCACTACCAAGTAAACCAAGTGCCATGGCTTGGAATGTTTGGTGCAATGTAGCATCTGCGACTTTGTGAAAATCATCAATGACAATCAATGATGGGGTGCCTTCCAAAGCGTTGATCAATAAATTTGCTGCCTCTGCTGGTTTTGGAACAGGGGTTGTAGCAATGTAATCAGCAAATGTCGAATCACCGATATTTGCCAACCATTCACCCACTGATTCGAAGAACGCTCTAGAACCCTCCCAATCTTGACAACGATGATACATAAGATTCCTACGATGCATAAACCTCTCAATCAGTTTACTAGCCATCGTAGTTTTACCAATACCGGCAATTCCTGGAACTAAAAGCGTTGTAGCCCTTGCCTCCAATAGATTGAACATATTGTCTAATTCTTTTTCTCTGCCATAGAAATGTCTCAATCTTGGCAGGTCACCTAATGCTGTAACCAATTGCTTCTCTACATGCTTAGACAAATCTCTCTCGATCAAGTCTGCAGTAAGTAACCGAGAATCAAGGACACAGTTGTCATCCATGTATCTTATGATGTCTACGGATCGCATGGTAAATGGAAGAATCGTATTTATCTCTCCCAGAGTAGAGGACTCAATTTTTCCATCTGAAAGGATACATCTTAGCGGGAATGAACGCAATTCATTCCACGTATCTTCAGCCAAATTTTTACCGCTATCAGTCAGAAAATATGCTTTTCTTTTCCTTGAAACTCCTTTGACATGGGCTTGTCGCTCGATTAGTAATCCTTGGTCCTTAAGCCCAGCAATGGCCCTAGGGACATTCGAGCGAGCAATTGCCACCGCATTTGCAATACCCATTTGTGACAATGAGAAAGGCACTTCAACACTGTTTTTATAATCGGAGTAATCTAACAAATGGAGTAAGATTCTTTCTTGTACCCCAGGTTTAACATTGGCCATCGAATCACCTTCAATTACTCGTTATGGACATAATTTGGGTCAGGCACCCATTGATTGTTTTGTGCATCCCATAGCCAACCCGGATGTTGCGATGTCTGTTGAGGAGTTTCTTGTACCGCAACCTGAGGATTGACCGCTTGTTGAACAACTGGTTGCACAGCAGGCGTAGCAGCAACTTCGGGAACTTGTTTGGCTCTTGCCCAGGCATATGGATCTTCAGGAACCTGAGTGATTTGGTTATATTCCTCTTCATCGTCGAATTCCTCGAAAGTAAAGAAAAATGCACCAACACCAATTAGAATCGCTATGACTACCAAGGCGATTATTATGTAAAGAACGATATTACCTCCCTCAGAATCTGTCTTTGACGACAATTCGAATAGCGCATCATCTCCAGATTCATCGGCGAATATCTGACCGTCCATTTCAAAGACTATTTCTCTTGTATCCTTGGCTCCTAATTGACTGGCACTTATTTGCATACTCCATGTTCCATCGGCTAAAACCCGTGTAGAGTTAATCATCTGACCAGTTTTCGAGTCAAACCGGGCTTTTACTAGGCTTTCTGGCAATCCTTGTCCCGAGAAAATTGCTGGTTCAGAGTCACTAATTACTCCTGAATCATCTCTTACCACTTCGAATGATACCGACTTAACTATGACGTTAACTGACCTAGATATCTCCCATAAATCACTGCTATCGGTTGCGATGAATTTAAGCTGGACTAGTGACCATTGAGAAATATCGTCTGAACGTGTTGCTGGGGGGTTGTATGTTGCAATTCCATCAGAAGAGATTGATACATAATCATAATACAAATCGTCGGTAGGGACACTTGGATCATTATACACATCGAATCTTAGCAAACCTTCCTCCGGGTCTGTGAAATATTGAGTCAAATCAAAGGTTGCACCAACTCCGCATCGGTCAAGACTCTTTGAGTTCGCATCACAATAGACCACAACTGTGTTTGCCCAGCCTTCTGGGTTAAACGATGGTGGTGAGTTATCCACGGAATTGTCAATTGTTATCATCCGAGATTCTTCCTCGGAGTATGATTCGCCATCAAAAGATCTAACAACGATTTCATACATCGAATTGTGTGGTAAATTTTTTGTCCGCCAAACTGTGTTTTGATTCCACGTTGTATTGAATTGCCCATCTTGCAACAAATCTTGGGTCACTGTGATGGTATTTGGAGCGGAACCGCTATCCCTGCCGTTTTTGTATATGTCGATGTCAACTCTAGTAATTATTCCATCATTATCCCACACGTATCCGGTGATTGATGTTGACTCACTACCTCTAATTACTTCATTGTCCAGAGGATAATCTAGGGCAATATTGGGTTGCGCATTTTCATTGGTAATCTTGAGGTTTAATGTCACTACAACACAAGTTTCATCACTGGTGTCATCCTTGCAGAAGTCGCTATCAGCAGCCCAAATTTTGAATGTATAATCACCTGATGCATAAGTGCGATAATTCCAGTCGTATTGCCACGCTGAAAGAGTTGCTCCCGGCGAAGGGGTGATCGCAAATTTAGAAGTAAATTGAGGATTGGAATCTTCGGTAATTTCAAACCATATTTCTTTGACATCGTTACCATTCACGCCGAAGTAAGGGTCGCTTGTTGTTCCACTGAAGGAAATCACTGAGCCCTTTGGAGAGTTGGTGTCATGTTGCGAATTTTGTGCTGGTGTGTTAACAATTATACTTGGTGCTTCGAGATTTAATTTATACTTCTTCACCGTGACTGGTGAGTAATCTAAGCCGTCAAATGAACGAACTCTGAATGTTACATCACCTTCTCCATCAGCGTAATCCGACATATCATAGTCGAATGACCAAGTACTGTAAGGATACTTAGCTTGAGTTATTTCGCCACCTGAGTCCGATGTGTCAACTGCTGAGAGCCAGACTGTTGAACCAGGTGGTTGTACTTGGACATCTTCTACATAACCAAATTGTTTCTGTTGAGCGATTATATCACTGGCATATGGTGGAGCCTCCCCATCCCATGCAGTCCCTGACAATGAAACCACACGAGCAAACGAAGTTAATTCAGGTTGCTCTACTGTGACACTGGGTGCCATGTTTTCAAGAGAAATAATGTCATCAACTGGTCCAGTAAGGACAAAATCATATTCGTATGTGCCTTTGCCAAATTTGTACGCTTCTACTTTGTACTGCGGAATCTCACGTCCGTTCACACAATCTGAGTCAGCATCGTCAGTTAATGTATCACCATCGTTATCGTAACCATCAGAGCAGGTATTCTCATCAAGAGTTCTGACAATTGGTGGTCCTCCAGAGGCATTTACCAGTTGAACCTGTACATTGGTATCACCAACTGCGTTGTTATTATTCCTATCAAGGTAAAAATTACTCGCTAGTGTGACTTCGTCAGTATATCCCTGAGCATCGGTAATCATTGTATACAAAGGAGTTCCAACGGCATCTTTGATGATAACAGTCGCCCCTTCAACATCCATGTTGGCTGCCTTCACTCTGAACTTCACCAGTTCACCTTCTCTTACCTGATTGCCCCATGCAGATTGTTGGTTTTTTACATGGATCTTTGAGACATCAAAGTTCTGTAGGCCCGCATATGACAACACTGTAGAATTGTTAACTAACTCGAGAGCCATTGGCATTTCAGCTGGAGGCATATTTACGGTATTTGGTAACTTTAGACACTCGTCCGGATTACTCGGACATTCTGCACCAAGCCACTGCATGTTTACTGGATAGAGTTCATTGCCGCCCGGGTCAGGTATATACTCTGACTGAATCGTTACCATCGATTCAGTAATGTTGTAAACCTGTAAAGCACCTGTGAATGTATTACCTGAAAAGTAACCTATTGAACCATATTTATTACCGTAATTATCGTCATGATGAGAAATGTTGACCGCAAAACTACCAGTTTGCATATCATTATTTTGTACATTTACGATTCCGCCTTTAATTCTTAGCGCATCTCCATTGTTATTCTTAACCACATTATTGTATAGCGTAGCAGAAGCACGGAAAATGTGAATCGCCGGACACTGGAAATCTCCTCCGTACATTTTCAACGAATTGCAGGTTCCAGTATTATTCTCAATGAAGTTGTTCTCCATATACAGCCTAGATTCCGATGGTTGGATTGAAGGCCATCCTGTGTCTTGATAGTGATATTCACCGTGGACGACAGCTTCTTTGGCTGTGTTAGAAATGTTATTGCCGATTGCGACAACTTCGGATGTTCCATAAATCCAAATTCCGTTGTATCCACCAATAGGACCAATATTGTTGTCGTACAGCTCTGCAGTGGAAGAACGAATGGCTATTCCTGAACCATCTTCAGCGCCTGATATTGTATTACGAGATGCTGATATCCTTGCTTGGTCAAAAGCAGTTATTCCCGCAGCTTCGCCAGTCGTAAGCGTATTATCATTTATTGTCAAAGTATGCTTTATTGAACCGGTTTGTTTGAATCCATTGGTGTTTACCGCCGCACAGTTGACATTGATATTTGAATTGATTATCTGGCCTGATGACTCTTTGAAGATAACCCCAAATCCATTGTCAGTTATACTAATTGTGTCTAAGGATATGTACGTATTTATTACATCTATCATGTTGATTCCAGAAGGACTATTTCCACACGTACCGCCAGCATCACCGGTGAATGAGGAACTACTAATTCTCATAGGGTCAGATATTCCTGCACCTGCACCATACGCATCAATCGCCGACCTCTTACCAAGCGTGTAAGCGTCAACGCCCAAGGTAAAGGTAGAGTCAGTTATTGTAGGGTTTGCTAAATTTGTCAAGAACATATTTGAGCCATTAATGTTATTGAAGACTAAACCGTTCGCATTGGTTCGGGGACCGTCAAAAACTAACGCAGAGTACTTTACATTGGGATTTGGGCCAACATAGTAAACAAATTCATATCCGAAGGCATTTTCAAACTCGACAAAGTTAAGACCGGTTTTTGCTTCATCGATTGTATTCCTAATTACCATACCAGAGCCACATGCTGCGTCTATACTTACATAACATGCACCTCTGACTAAATATTCAGACTCTGATGGAATAGTCCAAGAAAATGTTGTGGGATCGTTTGCGGAACCATCTGATGGTGCGCCACACGATTTTGCTCCAACACATATTGCTCCTCTAACATCGATATACTTGCCGTATGGTATGATGATTGTTGACCCTGCATTCACAATTAATGATGCACCAGGTGCCACAGTCACATTATCAGTCAGCGTGTGTGTCCCAGTCCATGTTTCTTGACCGTTTAGCAGACCTTCCGTCGTTTGATTTATTCCCGCAGCACTGACTGCGGGTATCGAAATCATTGACAGCATTACCGACATAAACATCAGCGCCACCATTGACACACTTTTTCCTTTCAAATTTGAAGCCATTATTACCCCTCTAGTTTGACCTACTCAATTGAGCAATATAATACTGCGGTAACAGTGATTTTTTTTACAGTATCAAATAATAATAATTGTATCATCAGCAATTTTCAGTATTGATTTACGTTTGGGTATAATGTTACTGGCAATTCGGCATATTTCGAACCGCTGACAACCAATTTCCAGCATGTAATTGACCGTAACCAGATTTGTCATTATGAATTTGACCACCTGATGTTGTACTTATCCG